>DATKXY010000110.1:0-65233 GCA_035528795.1 archaeon
GGGGTGGCGGGCGCATGAAATGCGCACCGCTGCGCTTTGGAAGCGCAGCGGTCTGTGCGACTTCCAGTCGCACAGCCGCCACCCCCCTCCCTCGGCGGTTGAGAAATTACAATTCTATAACCTGCCTCCCTTACCAGAATATCCATTCCTTATAAAAACCCCTGGTTTTTCTCGCTCGATTTGCATTTGAAGGCTTGGCGGTTTCCATACATTATTTGCATAAAAGAACTTATATATAAAAGATTCTGTGTCTTTGCCCCTTTTTGCCTTTGCCCCTGTGTGCCTTTGTCCCTCTGTGCCTTTGCCCTTCTGTGCCTTTGCCCTTCTGTGCCTTTGTCCCTCTGTGCCTTTGTCCCTCTGTCCCTTTGCCCCTCTGTTTTAGTTTGTATTAAGCGCCCGATCGACCTCCCTGGTCAAATAGGCCTCGATCATCCCGAGCGCTTTCCGGCCGAGATCCAGCGAGGTGTCTTTGAGAACAGGCTGGCCCCGGTAGTAACCGGCCTTTCCGGTTTTCTCATCCCGGATGGCATCAAGCCGCACCCCATCCGGGACAAGGGCCATGTAGATAGATGTTTCCCACTTTCCGCCGTGGTCTCCCCCGCCGCAGGCCAGCGGTTCCCAGAACGGGATTACGGTTGCCCTGCCGGTAGCGGTGTAAGCTTCAGCCGCCTCCCTGAGAATTATTGTCTGGATCTCCGGGTAGTGTCCGGTATAGGCCACGATAACCTTGAAGCCGATATTCGAAAGACCTTCAAATGTCTCGTCAAGAAAAGCGCGAAAAGTCTGCTCGCGGTACATGAAATCTCCCACGGATCTGTGGAACTCGCGGAATTCGGTCTCGGTCTGATCTTCACGGCGGTCACCGTGCACGCCTGTCAGATGGTTCGCAGGCAGGACCACGCCTCCAAGCCGCTCCGACAGATACAGGCATACCTCGTATGCTTTGAGCCCGTCAAGGCCCCACGGCAGGTGCGCTCCGTGTTTTTCGAGGATCCCCAGGGGCAGCCAGGACAGCGGGCGCTCTTTGATCAGCTCGTAGAGCTCATCGCCATAAAGCATCGCATACCGGCGCTCGATCTTGCCGGCCCTTTCTCCGGACAAAGACTCGGGAGCCTCTTTCCCCTGCCCCGAGGCAGCCTGTGGCTTGCCTGCCAGTACTATTATGGCATAGAGAGATAGAAAAAAACTGGCCCTGCGGATAAACGATTTGTGCGCACTACTGAACTGTTTTTCAAACATGATTGTCCCTCCAGGCAAGATTCAGGTGTTTGTTTGGTTTAAATTGGAATCAGTGTCATTTTACCCGTGTTCCTGAATGCTGATCCAAGCTAATTAACTTGGATTGACAAATCAAATGTGAAATTCTCAATCGTATTTTATTGTGATTAATTTCTTTTTGCGGGGGATAATACTTCCAGAGAGTTGTTGGATAAAATACGGTAACAGATCGGGATTCGCAAAGGGGCTTTCAGGAAATTGAGGATTTGTGTCAAGAAAAAAATATTGTTGAAAAAAATAATTGGGTCATGTCCGATGCAATATTCTGAAAAAGGTATTGATTATTTGACCTGGACTATTTATAATAATACGTATTAGTTTTTAATACTAACAAACAAATTTCTTGACTTTTCTTCGACCAGGGGCTTGTGAATTTATTTAAGCTTTAGGTTCCGGAAAATAGGTCATACCAGCCCAAAAACAACCTTCCTTAACACCCATTTACAAGTTATGAAAAAGCGCCCGCTGATTTCTTAATTTATGTTTTGGCAGTATTGAATGGGTTCAACAATCGGAATTAATCGAAAAAGAATTTGACAGAGAATCGCCTGATGAAGTTCGATTTCGGCAATGTCATTCCCGCTGATCACAAGATCATGCGGCTCATTAACCGGACAAACGTGATTAACATCATCCGGGAAAAAGCACCTATTTCCCGCTCGGAGATTTCAAAGCTTTCCGGTTTGAAAAAGTCTACAATCTCCAGCATAGTGGGTGAGCTGATCGAGGACGGGCTGATTTACGAGGACAGCCTGGGTGAGAGTACAATCGGCCGGAAGCCGATTATCCTGAGGCTTAACGAGAAAAGCAGACTGGTAGGAGTGATTGACGTCCGGCACATCGAAACGACCCTGGCGGTCTGCGATCTCTCCAGGCATGTGCTCGAAAAAAGGGTGACTAAGACAGAGGGTGGCGATGGGAAGCGGTTTTTTTCCAAGTGCGGAAAGATTATTAGCGAACTGACCCGCTCCTTTAGCACGCCGATGGTTGGGATTGGAGTATCTGTCCCCTCACTGGTCAACCATGCAGAGGGGATCATTTACTGGGATTATTCCCATGATTGGGCAAACATTAATGTCAGACAGATTGTCCAAGAACAGGCGGGCTGCAAGGTGTTTGTCGAAAATGACGGCAGAGCCGGGGCTCTGGCCCAACTGTGGTTTGCCCCGGAGGCCAGGGACCTGAACAATTTTGTCTTTCTCTGGGTCTGTGAGGGCATCGGAGTGGGCCTGATTATCAACAAAACACTCTACCATGGGGCTTACAGCCTCGATGGGCAGTTCGGCCAGCAATTGATTAAAATTGACGGCAAATGGGAAGAGATAACCCCGAACAACACCTGGGAAGATAACGCTTCCGATCTCGCGGTTGTCAGGCGCTACAATGAGTGCAGCGGCCGTAATTGCGATACTGGCATAGAGGCGATAGAGCAAAACATGCAGCAGGTGATCGATCTGGCCCGCAAGGGGGATCACCATGCCGTGCGCGCTCTCAAAGAGACAGCCCGTTACCTGGCGGTAGGCATCGCCAGCATTAATAACGGGCTCGGTCCTGAACGAATCATTGTCGCTGGCAAAATAGTTCAGGTCTGGGATCTGGCTTTTCCTGAACTGATCCATCAAATGGAGCTACAGACCGTTTTTCAGGTAGTTCCAATCCGAGAACTGTTTATCCCGAGCTCCTTGAAAACCCCTTCTTTCGAGGGTGCTCAAGCCATGGTCCTTAAGGATTTATTCAAAAGCTACAATATTTTATGAGACCGGGCTTTTATATTTCGAGAAATTTTTGGCCTGGATTTGAGAGGCAGGCCACATTGAGGCGGGATAACTTTTTGTATGATTTAAAACTTGCCTTTTTATCGTTTAAAAACTTTTCCTCAGGAGGCATGCTTATGGAGCATTATTGTTAAAGTCCGAAGTATTGTCTTGCATATAATAAACTTTAGCGGAGGTTTGTCTATTGCGTAAATGCTTATTGTAAGTGCTGGAGTTTGGAAAGATTAGAGTCAGGTTTCCGACTTTTCGAAAGGAGGTGGAAGACTGGTTGAAAATAAGCCTTGTTGAATGTCATTAAATCCCAACTTAAGGGAGGATAAGTTGTATGTTTAAAAAAAGCTTTGGGTTTCCGGTCACAGGCTTGCTTGTGGCCTTAGCAGCGTTGCTCTTTTGGGTGGCTGGTTACGCACAGCTTAGCACCAGTAAGATTGAGGGTACGGTAAAGGATAAGGATACCGGCCAGCCTTTAGCGGGTGCACAGGTAACCATAGAGGGCACCCGGCTGGGGAATGTGACCAACGCTGATGGTTACTATTTTATTCTTAATGTTCCCCCGGGTCACCGGAACATTACGATCACTTTTACCGGTTATCAGAAAACGACAATCGCCAACCAGCTTATACTGGCCGGCCAGACAACCACTGTTAACGCAGATCTGAGCTCGACAATCGTCGAGCTGACCGGGATCACGGTCCAGGGGGAAGCAGAGCCTATGATCCCCAGAGACCAGACTGTCTCCAAGCAGAGGATGACAGTGGAGACAATCGCAGAGACTCCGGTCACCAAGCTGGAAGACCTGATGGTTCTTCAGGCGGGAGTGCAGAGCGGTGGACAGGATGCTTTTGGACGCGGTCTGCGTATTCGCGGCGGCCGTTTGGGCGAGGAAGCGATGGTGGTGGACGGCGTTACAGTGCGAAACTACACCGCCGATCCTTTCCGCAGCGGTCTGGGCTGGGTCTGGGAACAGGAAGAGGGCTCTCTGGGTGAAGACACCACCCCGCTTGAGTTCTCCACCGGTGCGGTCGAGGAAGTCGATATCCTCACCGGCGGGTTCCAGGCCGAGTACGGCAACGCGCAGTCCGGTATCATCAATATCGTCACCAAGGAAGGCACCGAGAGATACCGGGGTAGTGTCCGCGTGACCACAGACGAGCTGAATCCCCGCACTGCCGATTGGGGCTACAACCAGGTAGTGGCCTCTCTTGGCGGGCCCATTCCCGGTATTAACAACCTGTTTTTCCATGTCTCCGGCGAGATCCAGGGCATGGCCGACAGAAGCCCGACCCACGCCGACGAAGGTTTCCGGGGAGTGAATGAGGACTTTGTCAGGCATCTCAACCAAGCGGTGCGCAACGACCCGGTGCTGGGCACCAGAGAGTTGCAGCCCGTTTTCACCCTGGAGAAACTCCAGTTGGGGCGGGAATTCTATGCTTCGAAGACCGGGAAAAGTCCCGCTTTGTTCACTGCCCCGAACCCGGTTCGGTTACCGGGTAACTGGGGCGACAGGACACTAGCTTCAGGGAAAATTACCTATTCCCCGATCGAGGGATTGAAATTTATCGCTACCGGCCAGTTCTCCAGGCCCCAGAACTCCTATCCGACCAGGGATGACGGGAGCTACTTCTATACTGGCATAGCCACCCCGGGCATGCTTCCGGACCGGGCCTGGGAGTTAGACCCCGATACGATAGTCTACATGCCACAGTCTTACGCCAGGAGAACCCGCACAGCCAACTACCTGGCCGGCGTCGACTGGGATTTTTACCGTACCGCCCAGCGCCACGCCTCCTTACAGTTACGCTACACTAACTTCAGGACCCAGGATGTCAGCAGCGCCACTCTAAAGGAAAACTATTACCACGATAATACCTTCATGAGCTGGGCGCCGCACGATATCCCGTTCGAGATCGAGACTTTCCCGAACAGGGAGTATCCTACGACGGGTTCCCCTGATGCGGCGATCTATTTCCCGAACGGGTGGGGCGGCTGGGAGCGCAATATCAATGTGGAGACGCCGTTCAGGCTGATCGTAGGCACTGATCTCTACTGGCTGAGTTACTTCTACCTGCGTGAGCATCAGAGCAACTACAAGCTTGATGTCGACTTCCAGTGGGACAGATGGAATCGCGCCAAGATCGGAGGGCAATATCTCGACTTCTCTAACCTGAGGTTTGATATTCACAATATGTCAGGCGCTCGCGATGTGCATAACCAGTTCGCCTACCATCCGAGGATGTACGCCTTTTACCTTCAGAACAGAACTGACGTGGGTGATTTTGTCCTTGACTACGGCATCCGCTATGACAGGTTCGATCCCAAGGACAACTGGGGCTTCCGCTATGGAGACCAGTGGGGCGAGAGTTACTTCCCCAAGAACATCTCGGAGTGGTCACCCCGCTTTGACGTGGCTTTTCCGGTCACGGACAAGTCACAGTTAAGGTTCGCCTACGGGGTCTTTACACAGTTGCCCCAGATGCCGTTTATCTATAGCGGCTCGAACCCGGGCGGCCTCGAGTATTCCCGCACAGACGCGTTCGAGGCAGGCTTAAGCTACCTCTTGTCCCAAGACATAGTAGTAGACATGGTGGCCTACTATCGGGACGTGGATGGAAACCTGGCTGAAAAGAGCTTCTTCCGGGACTACTATGCCTGGCACATGGAGCGCCGGTTCCGCGATTACTGGGAGGGCTACACCAACCGGGACAACGGGAATATCAAAGGCCTGGACCTGAGCCTCAGGAAAAGGTTCGCGAACAACTTCGCCTTCAACCTGATGTACACGCTCCAGTTCTCCAGGACCACGGGCAGTGTGTACAACACCACCTCAGCCTGGGATCAATTCCTCGATCCGGCGACAGGCGAAACTTACACCCCGCCGGATGAGATCCGCCCGATCGACGGGGATGTGACCCACAAAATGACAGTCACTCTCAACTACATGTTCCCGGAGGATTTCAAGACGGGTACGCTGTACAATACAATCCTGAAAGACTTCAGGACTTACGCCGTCTTCACCTTGATGAGCGGCTCGCCGGCATACGAGCGGATCAGAACCTATGGAACCTCAGGAACCCTTACAGCCGCTGAGGACATGCGCTACATGACCTGGCGCGGCGGCAGGCCGGTCGGCGGTGTCAACTATTTCCGCGGCCGCTGGCAGTACGACCTCACTTTGAGGCTCTCGAAGAGCTTCCGACTCGGGGCCACCAGAAGGCTGGGTGTCTTCGCCGAGATTTACAACATGCTCAACCTCAAGCTGCCCACGCCTTACCCCAGCGGATTGAGCTATGAAGGCTACTACTGGGTGCCAGGCGGCGGAGTGGAAATGACCTGGAGCGATGACCTCACGTATGAGCAAAAGGTCTGGTTCAACTCAGATTACAACCAGGACGGCGTTCTGACTTTGATGGAACAGGCCCAGGGTGCAATTGCCTATAGTGTGATGGAGGGCACTATGGACAAGAAGGCTTGGGGTAACGCCAGGCAAATACGTTGCGGGCTGGATTTCAGCTTCTGACTACGGTAGAAGCTTATCAGCCTGAACCTGTTGATACTGCTTGGATCAGAGCGGTGAAATTACAGGAGATATCTTATGCTGAAAAATAGATTTAAGCTGATAAAATTAACCCTGGTTGCCCTGATTGCAGCGTTGGCCACCCAGGCTAATGCCGAGTGGAAGAATTCCTATAACGCCCAGGGCAACAATGTTGGGATGCTTTTTCGTCTCGGCTGGAGCGGCCCAATTATGGGCAGCCACACGTTCCCCAGGGGAACTGCAAACATTTTCAAGACCGGCCGGTGGAACTGGGGGATCATGACTGCCAGGGACCTTGACGGTGACGGTACCGCTGAGGACACCATGGGCCACCCCTGCAGGGGCTGCCTGATGCAGGGCATGAATTCCTCACTGGAATCCTATGACGAGCTGGCAGCAGCCTTTGCAGCCGGTGAGAGCATGGACCAGGCTGCCAACCGGATAGACCATAACCGCGTACAGGTCTCCACTGATGCGGATGACCTGGCGGAATGGTACCCCGAGTTCCGCGAAGGCAGGACCGCAAGCGGAGCTCCTATTCTCCACGGCGCTGAGACGATCGTTCTCCGCCAGGGAGATGCAATGAATGGTGACGGGCAAGGCCACGGCCTTTCCCAGGAGTTCCGGTTCCATCTCTTGAACTATGGCGAATCGAACAATATGGTTTACGGTCACATGTTCTTGCGCAACATGTCCGAGTACATCAAGTGGAACCCGGTAGCGGGTTTTCGCGACCGCGTAGCCAATACCCCGGACGGCCAGATGTGGCACGAGATGACATTCCACTATCTCGTGGCCAACGGCGGATATATCGGCGTCCGGGATGAAGGCTGGGCCTTCCATAACCCCTCGGCCACCCATGTTATCTGTGACCGTGACGGTATCGAAGATTTTCAGGGCCCGCCCTTCATGGTAGCTCACGCCCTGATCAGGGCTCCCGAGTTCAAGGGTGAGAAAATGGTGCCGACCAACCTGATCGAGCACGGCTGGAGCACCGAGTTCGGGTTCGGCGGCAGCGAGGATGTTATGGAGAGCGGCTATTCCTTTATCAAGACATACAATGTTTCACTGGGCAAGGGCCACTCGGAGTACATCTGGACTGGCACGATGAGCCCCTGGAACGGCAAGCAGATTTTCGGCTGGCCGGGTCTGCTCGATCCCGGAGATAGCCGTTACAACCAGTGGATCTGGGGCGAACGGAACGCTTACAACCATTACCAGTTCTGGGGTGCAGTGCACAACGTGGCCCCGCGGGACAGCATGAGCTGCGACTTCGTGATCATGTTCGTTTACCCCGCGAATTCGCCGTTCACTATGCCCAGATCGGAGATTGCTTTTATCGACGACCCCGAGGTGCAGTCCCAGCTTCAGCCTGTGCATGATTACAGGGAAGTAGCCAAGCTGGTATTTGAGGGAGGGTACATTGTTCCTGAAACACCGAGTCCTCCCTCGCTGACTGTCATCCCCGGGAATGAGCAGGTGACAATCACCTGGAGCGATATCAATATCCACACTCCGGATGCCTATTACTCCTTCCTGCAGAAATACCCCGAGCTGGACCCCAATGGGGTGTACAGGGAGTACGACTTCGAGGGCTACAGGCTTTACCGGAGCTACGTGGGCCCCTCAGACTCCCACTCGGAGCTGATTTTTGAGTGCAGCAAGTCTGCGGGTGACATCACTTTTTATTATATAGACAGATCTGCGGACGATACCCCGCTCTACCGGATGAGCAATGGAATGAAGATCTGGTACGCCCTGGTGCCTTACGACCTGAATTACGATGTGGCCACTGGCGAGTCGTTCAGCCTGCCTGAGCTTACGAGCGGCAAGGTGTGGAACAAGCCGGGCCCGGGTGGTCTCTATAGCGTGATCCCGCACAGTGATGCCTCGAACTTCAAAGCCGCAGACCTGAACGGCTTCTCTTATGTGGGTCCGGCGACAGAGCCGAACGCCTATGTCGAGCTCTCAGGCGACGGTGCCGGGAAGCTGACCGAGGCGCCCAAGTTGCTTCAGCCCCAGCTCGATTTCACCTTCGAGGCGGTAAATAACGAAAGGATCGCCACGGAGATTAAGTGTTATGTGGCTTGCACCGGGATCGAAGTCGCATGGGGATGCTCTTACTGGGCTTACCCGCAGAGGGTGATCTCTCTATTGGACGTTAACGGCAATGTGATGTCTACAGGCTCTCCGTTTTTAACCCGGGATGCAGAGGTGGAACAAGTCCTGACTAACACCCCGGACGCTAATGGTGTCGACTATGCTGTCCATGTGTTATACAATCGCAGCGATATCCCGGTAGGTAATAGGGACTATGCTCCAGTGTACATAGACTTCAATACTGGCGGCTACGCCGGAGCATCGGTGGCCAATCAATACGGAAGCTGTGTAGATAGCCGTATCGGCACCGGCCCCTCGATTGGATCTTATATAAAAACAGGCGTGTTCGAGGTGACCTGGAAGGCTGTAGCCGGCGACATGACTGTCGAGGTCACAGATAAGCTTCGCGGGGGAACGGTTCCGTTCAGCCCGTATCGTGAAGACGCGGCCTGGGGATTCATGCCTGACGGCACTTATATGGATTTCTTTGATGAGGTAAAAGCCGGTGTGTCCAAGTCGGAGCGTGCCAACCTGATGTTGGATAAGATTCCGGCAGACAATACGGACGAGTTTGCGCTTGCTCTTAACGGCATAGTGTGGGCATTTACGGATATAACCTCCATGCCGGCTGCCGGGACAGTGATGACTGTCACCAATTGTTTCGGCACATGGAACGGCGACCAGACCGTGTTCACCCAGTATTGTGATGCGCCTTATCCGGGGGACAAGTGGGAAATCAAGGTCAAGCCCATGTCCCAGGATCCGGAAGACGCCCAGATGGAAAAGATCAGCGTCGTCCCGAATCCGTACATTGCCACCTCGTTCCTGGACCTGTCGCCTGATTCCCGGCGCATCGAGTTCGTCAATCTGCCAGACCGCTGCACAATCCGCATCTTCTCCCTGGGCGGGCACCTGGTGAATGTGCTCAACCACATCGGCGCCAACCGCCACGGCTGGGGCAATTACGATGACTGGGACCGTCTGGATGCAAACAGCCAGCCCAAGCAATTGACTGGATATGACAACCACGGCGGAACGGAGCCCTGGAACCTGAGGAACCGTTTCGGCCAGACTGTGGCCAGCGGCCTGTATTTCTACCATGTGACGGACTCTCGAGGAGAGACCTACACCGGCAAATTTTATGTCGTCAACTAAAAGCCAGGAGCTTTACGATAAATTTTGCCGGTACTGTAACCTTTCCTCGTGTATAGACGGAGGTAATTTATGTTAAAGAAAACGGCTATAAGTGCCTTATTGACAGCCGGGGTGCTCCTGTCGTTCGTCGTCTCCAATGTCTTCGGACAGGGAGTAATGGGTCAGGAATACAGCGGCTTGGACAAGTATCCCGTGCAGGGGCGGCCTGAAGCTTCGTCCTTTGTCGGGGTGCGGGCGGCAGAGTTTCTGGAAATACCTGTCGGTGCCCGGGGCATCGGGTTGGGAAGTTCCTACTCTGCTATCTGTGATGATATTTCTGCGATCTGGTGGAACCCGGCCGGTCTGGGTTTCCTGCAGAACAGGGAGGTGATGGTCACCATAGTGGACTATACCCTGGATCTGACCTACAGCTACGTAGCGGCCGCTGCGCCGCTGGGGGACGGAAAGCTGGTTATAGGTGGATTCTTCGGATACCTGGATATCCCGGAAATGGAAATTACTACGGTTGGCTCCCCCCAGGGTATCGGGCGTACTTTTAACGCTTACGATTACCAAATGGGCGGCTCGTTCGCCTATAACTTCTCGGACCGTTTTGTGGCCGGCCTGAGCATGAAGTACGTCCACCAGGAAATGTTCAACAATATCGGCGGCAACGCGTTCGCCTTTGACGCCGGCGCGATTTACCACACCGAGCTGATGGACAAGGAGATCAAGTTCGCCTTCGCCATCCAGAACCTCGGGACGAACATCACCATGCACGGGCCCAACCTGCTCTATGAGGTTGGCCCGGAAGGTCAAAACGGCCTGATTCCTTCCGGGTACGTGGATTATTCCACGGATCCAACCGCCCTCCCGCGCCGGGCGAACCGCTGGGCTTACCGCCAGACACACACCTACCGCCTGCCTACGGTGGTGAAGATTGCGGTTTCCTACAACCTGTTCACCAGCGAAAGCACCAACTGGCTGGTTTCAGGCGAAATCTGGCGCAACTCCACCATGCCGATCAGCTACGCCACAGGAACCGAGGTGAACTACAATTTCACCCCGTACATGTCCGCAGCCCTCAGGATGGGCTGGCTGATCCAGACCGATGAGTTCACCAAAGGCGCCGATGATTTCGGCTATGAGTACATCGGTGACAACCCGACATTCCGGGGTCTGAGCTTCGGCGGTGGAATCAAGCGTGAGATTGCGGGAAGGACAATCCAATTCAACTACGCCTATCGCAACAAGGGCAGGCTGAGTTCTGATAACTTTTTCACCGTCGAGTTCGGCTTCTAAAGACTGAGGAGCTTTAGAACTGCTGATCAATCTCCCGGTCCAGCTTTTTGCTGGGCCGGGAGATCTTTTTATACGGCAGCCCCAGGGTTCCGCGGGCAATTGTCGGCCGCCGGCTTTAAATATTCTTCGTTGCCCTCTCGAATCTGCAAAACAATTTGCGCTTTTAGGGCGCTTTATATTAATATTGAAGAGTTTCCTTTTTCCGGATTTGACTTTTTGCCACTTTGCTTTTGACTCACTAGCCAGTCAAAAAAAGCCAGCAGATCTCGATTAAATGACCGGAATACTCAATACTCAAGAGCGGGGAAATCCTCTGCCGTGAAGGTTAAAAAGCGTGCTGGAAAAGCTCTCCGAAAAAAAATCACCCTAAAACAGCGCATACTGCTGATATTATTCGGGATTTCCCTTTTGGCAGCCCTGGAGCTTGTCTTGCAGCTTCTTCCTCTGGGCGCCGAATCGGAAGCCGAAGGAGACCCTTTTATAGGATTTTCCTCGACTAATCCCCTTTTTGTTCCCTACCGGACTGTCAGTGGTGGGAAACGGATGAAGACAGCCCACGGCAAACTCATGTGGTTTAATCCCCAGGATTTTGAGTTAAGGAAAGAGCCCGGTACATTCCGCATTTTCACCCTTGGCGGCTCGACCACTTACGGACACCCCTTTGCCGATGCCACCTCCTTTTCCGGCTGGCTGCGAAAACTCCTGGGCCGTATACCCGATTCCGCGGTGCGCTATGAAGTGATCAACGCCGGTGGAATCAGTTACGCCAGCTACCGGGTGGTTACGGTTCTCAAGGAGCTATTGAAATATGAGCCGGATCTTTTCGTGATTTACACCGGGCATAACGAGTTCCTGGAGACCCGCACATATAAGGATTTCTTTAATCAGTCTTCCCTGACATTTAAAACCCGCGAACTATTATCCAGACTAAAAAGTTACAGACTGCTCGCCCGCTGCTATCGCAATCTTCGGGCAAATTTCACCAGGGGTCCTGAACCCGGTTCACAGGCCTCGACGAATGTTCTTACACCGGAGGTGCAAACCATCCTGGACCGCAGCGCCGGATTGGAATACTACCAGCGTGACACCCTGTTTTTCCGTGGAGTCTTCGAGCACTTTCACTACAATGTGGCCAGGATGAAGCGGCTTTGCCGCCAGGCCGGGGTCCCGGTTTTATTTCTCGAACCCGTGGATAATATCAAGGATTTTTCGCCTTTCAAAAGCCAGCATCGGGACGGAATGGACAGCCGCACCCTGGTGCGCTTTGACAGATTGATGTCCGAGGGCTTTTCTCTCCTGGGCGAGGGCTGGATCGGCGAGGGACTCGAAAAATTCAAGGAGGCTCTGGCGATCGACTCACTCTATGCCGATTGTAATTTCTACCTGGGCAAGGCTTACCTTGAAGCCGGCGATACCGCAACAGCGGGAAGATATTTATTGGCCGCCCGCGAGCTTGATGTCTGCCCCTTGCGGGCCCAGGAGCCGATTCACAAGATACTCAGGGAGGAAACCGCCGGCTCCGATGACCCCGACCTGCTGGACCTCCCGGGGCTTTTCCGTCAGCTCTCGCCTGGAGGGCTGATTGGTGAAGAAGTGCTGGTGGACCACATCCATCCCTTTCCGGAGGGATATTTGCGGATCGCTCTGGAAATCCTGGAGTGGATGAGGGAGAAAGGATTCGTTCAGGGAAACTATTTTCCGACTGCAGATGAACTCAGCACTATTTATCAGGAAGTAATGGGGTCCGTGCCCCCTGAATATTTCCGCCGCGGCATCATTAACCTGGCCAAGGTGCTGATCTGGGCCAAAAAGTTCAGAGAGACTTACCTGGTTCTGGAAAGTCAGTGGCCGCTGTTGGCCGAAGAGGGGGAGGCCCAGTATTTAATGGGCTCCGCGCTGATGCGGCTCGGAAATCCTGAAAAAGCCTTGACGCACTTGCAGAAAGCGCTTGCTCTTGCCCCGGATCACATCTTTGTGCTTGTCCGTCTGGCCGAGCTTTACCAGGCACTGAACCAGCCCGACAGCGCGAAAGCTACGTACGAGAGAATGAATGAACTCTATCCGGGTAATAATGCCATGCTCAGCAATTATGCCGGGCTGCTTGGCCGGATGGGTCAAACCGACAGCGCTCTGGCGATTTTCAACCGGATCAAGCGCCAGGAACCCGATCTGTCAGGCCTTGATATCAATATCGGGACGATTTATTCCTCGACCGGCGAGTATACCAGGGCTATAGAGGCTTTCAAAGAAGCTGCAAAGAGAGAATCTGAGGCTGAGGAGGCTTTTTACAACTTAGCGACCCTGTATGTAATTCTGGGGAAACCGGAAGAGGCTGAGAAGTATTTCCTGGAGGTGATCCGGAGAAAGCCCGAGCATGTCTCAGCGCATATCAACCTGGGCAATATCTATCAGAACACAGGCCGGCTCAGCCAGGCAGAAGAACAGTTCCGCCTGGCCCTCTTAATAAACCCGGCGCTTCTGGCGCCCTATGTGAATCTCGCCTTGCTCTATAAGTCTACCGGAAATGAAGAACTGCTCAGTCAGGTGGTCCGCCTCGGCTTACAGCGATTTCCGGATAACCCTGCGCTTAAGAAGTTAAGCAGTGAACAGGCTTTAAAGTAAACACTAAAAGTTCATCTTCTATTCAATGAGAAACCCGGTCCATTCATCACCTTAACAAAAGAGTCCAGCCATGAAAGCCTTAAAGTGTATGGTATCGATGCTTATTTTTGCCGGGGCCGCTCTCTGGGCAGCCGGAGAGCCCCCTTCAGATGCCTTCACCGTGTTGCGGAATCCCCCGAAACCTGGAAGGCAGGTAACTCCCTACCTGAGCTGCCTGGTTGAAACAGCCTGGAAACAGGATGAGATCCGCAAGTCCAGGCTGGCCACTGTCCGCACAGAGAGTGAATTTATCCAGCTCCAGCGCGAAATCCGTCAAAATCTACTGGAGATAATCGGCGGGCTGCCCGAAAAGAAGACGCCTTTAAATCCCCGGATAAGCGGCAGAATCCAGATGGAGGGTTACCGGATAGAAAAGGTGGTCTTCGAAAGCCTGCCTGGCTTTCATGTCACCGCTCTTCTTTACCTGCCAGATGGCCCCGTGGTCCCGAAACCGGCAGTGCTGGTGGCCTGCGGGCATTCATCTATCGGAAAGGCATACACCAGCTACCAGCAAATATCCGCCAGGCTGGCCAAAAGAGGTTATGTGGCCCTGTGCTGGGATCCCGTGGGCCAGGGCGAGCGCAGCCAGTTCTGGGATGAAGCTCGCGGAGAGAGCCGCTACAATCGGGTATGCGGCGAACATGCCGTATTCGGGAACCTGGCTTACCTTGCCGGTGCGAACCTGGCCCGCTGGGAGATCTGGGACGGTATTCGCGCCCTGGACTACCTGCTCACCAGGCCTGAGGTCGACAGCACAAGGATATCAGTCACCGGAACAAGCGGCGGGGGCTTCCAGTCCGCGCATATCGGAGCCTTGGATACGCGTATCGGGGTGGTGGCTCCATCCTGCTATATCAGCTCGCTGCCTATGCGGATGTTCAATCGAATCTTCGCCGACCCGGACAGCGACCCGGAACAGGATCTCTACCGCATGGTATCTGCAGGCATCGACCATCCGGGCCTGCTTATGCTTGTCTATCCCCGGCCATTGATCGTCTGTGCCGCAGTGGAGGACTTTTTCCCCATCGAGGGTACACGCAAGACTTTCCGTGAAGCGGCCGACATTTACCGCATGTTTCAACTGCCCGAGCGCATCGCTCTGACTGAGGGTTACCACCAGCACAGTTTTTCCAATCACAACCAGGAGTTCGCTTTCGCTTTTCTGGACCGTTTCAACCACCTGCCGGTCCGTCAGGAGCTGGATTCGACGAAAGTACTCGAAGAAAAGGCCCTGTGGTGCACCAGTTCAGGCCAGGTGCGTCTGGATTATAAGGACGGAAAATCGCTGATGCAGCTTGTCAAAGAGTATTATCTCGAGCGCAAGAACAACTGCAGCTTGAGTCTGCCCAAGCTTTACCATGGAGATTTCTACCCGGGTATCGAAAACTGGCCGGTGGTACCCTATGAGGGAAAGCCCGTGCAGGCCCGGATCGCCTGGGAAGCGGTGGGAAGCATCAAGGCCGAGGGCTTCTCGGTCGACCGCTACCTGATCCACCACAGCGGACAGCTAACTCTTCCGCTTGTTCAGATCCACAGTCAGGATAAGCCCGCCGGAAAAACCCTGCTGTGGTTCAACTCGAACGGCAAGGCCTCGGACAGGGACTGGCCGGAACTCAAGAGCCACCTCGAGGCCGGATATCAGGTGATCTCGTTCGATTTCCGGGGCCTTGGAGAAAACCGGATGCTTTATCAGGTATCCTCTATCGATGACCCATCCCTGGCCCGGGTGCCTTTCGAGACCCAGTATAAAAGCCCGCTCTCCGGCGTGCTGGCCAATTATATCTATAACTCGCTGCTGGTCGGGAGGCCCTATTTTTTGCAGATGATCGAGGATGCCGAGATTGCGGCCCGTTTTGCAACCGTGAAGCTTGCCTCGGGCGGGCTTTGGGTCACGGCCAGCGGTGAGGCTTATACTCTGGCATCGTGCATTGCCGAGGCTCTTCCCGGGGTCAGCCTGCTGCCCGGAAAACAGGAGAAGGCAGAGTTGATAAAATGGTCGGAAATTGTGCAGGAGATGCGCGAGAGCTGGCCGATAGAGTTTCTGCTTCCAGGCGGGGCCTATGTACATTGAGTGCCCTGTGAGCTTTGCCTGAGGAAATTTCATGGGACAGGTTAACCAGTCCGACTTTTCTCAATAAATTCAGGAGGTGAGATGACCAGGAGGCGTGATTTTATCAAGACTGCCGGCGCCGGGGCAGTGCTGGCAGGGCTGGGATCCAGCGCGGCGAGGGCCGATGTGCCGGAACACCGCTGGGATGGCTACGATTTCGGGCCGGGGCCCAATGTGACCGACCGCCTGAACCAGGGACCTTTCGGAATTGAACAGGATGAGGGCTGGCGTAACATTGAAAGCACTTCGCCTTCGAAAGAGCCGGTCAGGAATTTCGGGCTGGGGCTTGTCGGATACACCTGGGAGGAGGGCGGCCCGTCCCTGGCCGCGCGCCGGGGCAAAGAGACCCTCGAGCAGCACGTGGAAAAGCTGGCCAGCCTGCCATTTGTCGATATCCTCTACATCCGCTGCGACTGGCGCGATATCCAGAAGAGTCCGGGCAAGCTGGACTTTCATCCGATTTGGAAACTCACTCTGGATGCAGCAAAAACTTACGGCCTCAGGGTCGGGTTTCGCATCCAGCTTTCCAGCCCCAACATTCAGCCCGCACACATCTCGATGCCTGATTTCCTTCACGACAAGGTTCCGATTGTGGAAATCGGCGGCCCTCCCAGGTTCGATTTCGTTTGCCGTGAGCCCAGGTATGACCACCCTGAATTCCAAAAGGCTTTCAGGGAATTGAACGAGCTGCTGGCGTCCGAGTTCGACAACAACCCTCTGGTCGAGTACATGGACCTGATGATGTACGGTTTCTGGGGTGAGGGCCACACTGGCGACCTGCCGAATCCCTTCCCGGACTATCTCACGGCTGAGAAAACCATGGTCGGGATGGCCCGTCTCCAGATCGAGACCTGGAACAAGGTGCCTCTGGCAGTGAATACCCAGCCGGATATCAGTAAAACAGGTAACCGGGAGGTGCTTGACTTGTGTGTTCGCTCCGGATGCTGGCTCCGCTCGGACAGTATCGTGTTCATCGAGGAACCGATTCAGATCGAGTGCCTTGCCAACCGTCCGCCCTGGCTGGCCGTGGTCATGGAACAGGGCGGTTTCCGCAGCTACAACATTAATGAGATCCCATTGGATGAGGGCGGTGTGAACCTGAAAGAAAAATCCATGCTGCATGTCCTGGACTTGGGCGCCAATTACTGGTCCCTTTGGACTGAAGGGGAAAACCTGGCGCGCTACAACGAGCGGTATCCTGAGGGGTTCGCCATCCTTAGGCAGAGGATAGGCTACCGGGTCCGCCCTTCCTGGATCTGGCAGCGCAAACGCTACGGGACCTCTGAGGTGATAGTGGCAATTGCCAATGACGGCGTGGCCGGAGTGCCCGGAGTTCTCAGGGTGTATGTGGAAAGCCCGGACGGCAAGGTTTCGGTCGGGGGAGGCCTCGATGCCGGCCATCCTTACGGCGGAAAGCTGAGACAAGCGTCTTTCATCCTGCCCAAAGGTATGGAGGGACAGAAAATGAAGGTCCGGGCGGAGATCGAAATCAAAGGGGTGCGCCGCCCGGTTCGCTGGGCGTGCGCGCAGCCTGTCAACCCTGACGGATCGCTGACATTTCAGTTGAAAACATTCGAAGAGAAGGGATGGCGCAAGGGAGTGTAGACTATTTAGAAACAGACCTGTAATTTAATAAAGCCCGATTCATTAATAATGAATCCAAACTATGGTTGCCCGGGAATATTACCTTCTTATTTTCTGGCGATTCGGGAGGCGGGCCGGCAGCCTTTTTGCAATAGTTACCCACCGGAGTAATCTTAACGTTGATCACTGGCAAAAAGGATGCCGGCCCGCCCCTTCTCTGAGAACAAATTAAGGTCACTTAAAAAGACAGTCACGGAGGTGGGTTATGAATGGTTTAAGGCAGATTTGTGTACTGGTTATAGCCGGTCTGCAGACCATGGCAGGCGGATCTTGTCTCTTCGGGGCGGTTACAGGTGCCTGGGCCGTGGGGGACGGCGAGAAAGTCTTCCGCTACGATGCCGACCATCCGGCTCGCGGGAAAAACAGCGTCTGGGATGGGAAGACAATCCGGCTTAAAGGACTCTACAACGAGGTTCTCGCTTTCCAGGTGATCGTGGAAGCGGACAGTTCCGGTGCCAAAGCCATAGAAGTGTCTGTCGACCCGCTAATTTATCAATCATCCGCCAAAGCTATCGGTGAATCCAGCCCTTTAACGTACGGTCCGGGCGGGACAATCGAAGTTTTCTCGGAGCATTATATCCAGGTGCGGCGGCCCACCAAACCCCTTTGGTTTTACGGCTCTGAAGCCTCGGCGCCCAAGCGGATGACAGGCTGGATACCCGATGCCCTGATACCTCCTGATGCCAGGCCCGGCCGGGGCGGTTTCCCGATCGATATTCCCCGGACCCGGGAAGAGGTGAGCCGTGTACAGCGCACCCTGGAGGTCATTCCAGCCGCGGCCTTGCAGAACCAGGGCTTCTGGGTCGACCTGTACCTTCCCCGGGACAGGAGCTTTCAATCAGGCTTATACAAGGGTACGGTCAGGGTGTGGGAAGAGGGCCGTCAGGTGGCCGCGGTTCCCCTCGAGGTTACCTTGCTGCCGCATTACCTGCCGGATGAGAACCACTCGAACATCTGGCTTTTCGGCAGTGTCAATGTGGCGAACCTTTATTTCCCTGATTTGACAGAGGAGGAAGTCGAGCGGATGCTCAAATTCGAGTCCCACCGTCACCGGATCGACCTTGTAGGTTGCTCTGCGGCCCACAACTCGCCATTTGACCTTCAGATCATGGAGGCCTACAAGCCCTGGCTCGATGGCAGCGCGTTTACCCCGCAAATGGGCTATCACGGGCCGGGTGAGGGATCCGGCGAGCGCCTTTTCACTATTGGCGTGTACGGCTCGATTACAAATTCCGCTTTCAGGGACCAGGAGAGCGCCCGGCAGCAGTCGGATCTCTGGGTGGAGTGGTTTGAGAAGAACGCTCCGCAGGCAAGGTTTTTCTGGTACATAATCGATGAGCCAGGCGAGGTGCAGTATCCGTGGATCAAGGAGCATGCCGGATGGGTCCATGAAAACCCCGGGCCTGGACAAAGGCTGCCGGTATTCACCACCCGCCAGTACACCGAGGCCCTCGATCAGGCTATCGACATCTGGGCCGGCGGACACGGGGTGGATCTCGAAAAATTTCCCGAGCTCAAAGCAAAAGGGAAAGACCACTGGTTTTACAATGGCTCCCGTCCCCGCTACGGCTCGGTCATTCTGGAGGCCGCGGCAGTGGACTTCCGGGTGAACGCCTGGGTCAAGTACCTCTACGGGGTGAACACCTGGTTCCTGTGGGAAGGAACCCATTGGCGGCACAACTCCTCGGGCCCCAAGGGCCGTCTCCACCAGCGGGTATTCACCGAGCCGCTGACATTTATCAGTTGGGGTATGAGTTTCGGCAATGGGGACGGGATAGTGTTCTATCCCGGAAGGATGCCGTTTTATCCCGAGGAAGACCGGGGATTGAACCGCGTGCTTGGCTCGATCAGGCTCAAGAACATGCGCCGGGGCCAGCAGGATTTTGAAATCATGTGGCTTGCCGAGCAGAAAGTGGGACGGAACAAAGTGCTCGAAATCATAAAGAATGTTGTGCCGAAAGGCTTGAACGAGGTGGACATGAAAGATGCCGTGCCCTGGTCCGAGCGGGGCGATGATTATGACCGGGACAGGGAGAAATTATTAGATCTGCTTGGAAAATAAATTTTATACCCTGGAGGAGAGCTATGTTTGTTCCAAAACGATCCTTTTACTGGCCGGTTTTTTCAATCTTCTGTTTAGCCCTTACCTGGGCGCCTTCTCTCCGCAGCGCAGTCACCGGAGTCTGGGCAGTGGATGACGGGCAGAAGATCTACCGTTACCAGGCCGACTCCCCGGCTCGCGAGAAAAACAATATCTGGGATGGGAAGACCATCCGGCTCAAAGGCTTATACAACGAGGTTCTCGCTTTCCAGGTGATCGTGGAAGCCGACAGTTTCGGGGCCCGGGCCGTTGAGGTGACTGTAGACCCGCCAGTGCACGCCACAAGCGGCAGGGCTATCGGTGTTACCATGCCTTTACTTTATGGTCCGGGAGGAGCGATCGAGATTTTCAGCGAGCACTATATGAAAGTGGAGGACCAGACAGAAATTAAAAGCAAGACCAATTGGATAGCCAATTGTCCGGGTCCGAGGATGTCAGGCTGGATTCCCGACGCCCTGATCCCAGTGGATGCAAGGGCCGGCCAGGGGGGGCTGCCGCTTGACATCCCGCGCGCCAGACGTCAGGTCATCCGCCATCACGAAGTCATGGTTATACCGACTCCTGCCAGGCAAAACCAGGGATTCTGGATCGACCTCTACCTGCCGCGCGAAAGAAGCTATCCCGCCGGAGCGTACAAGGGATGGGTCAGGGTAAACGAGTCCGGCCGCGAGGTCGCCGCCCTTCCTCTGGAAGTGACAATTCTGCCGCACTACCTGCCGGATGAGAACCACTCCAATATCTGGCTCTTCCACGGAAAAATAGATGAGTATTTCCCAGGCCTCGAGCCCGGGGAAATCGAGCGCATGCTCAAGCACCTCTGCCACCGCCACCGGATCGACCTGGTGGGCGGCTGTGACGCGCACAAGAAGCCCTTCGACCAGGCAATGATGGAGACTTACAAGCCCTATCTCGATGGCAGCGCATTTACCCCTGCCGCAGGCTACCGTGGGCCCGGTGAGGGTTGCGGCGAGCGGCTTTTCTCGATCGGGATGTACGGCGCGGATGTCCTGGGCCGCGAGAGCCAGGAATCAGTGCAGACCCAGAGCAACCTCTGGGTCGAATGGTTCGAGAAGAACGTCCCGAATGTGCAGTATTTTTACTACATAATCGATGAGCCGGGCGAGACCCAGTTTTCCTGGATGAAACAGATTGCCGCCTGGATCCACGAAAATCCGGGCCCCGGGCGACGCCTGCCGGTGTTCCTGACACGCAAGTACACAGAGGAGATCAAGGAGACTATCGACATCTGGGCTGGCTGGATCGATGTCGAAAAACGAAAAGAGCTGCTCAAGGAGGGCAAGGATCACTGGTTTTACAATGGGCACCGCCCTTTCTGGGGACATACCATGATGGAGGTAGAGCCAGCGGACCTGATGGTCAACTGCTGGATCAAGTACCTTTACGGCGTGAGCACCTGGTTTATCTGGGAGGGAACTCACTGGGACCACAACTCCTCAGGCCCCAAGGGCCACCTTCACCAGCGGGTTTTCAGCAATCCCCTTACCTATATCAATTGGTGGTGGGATTACGGCAACTCGGACGGGGTTCTGCTCTACCCGGGACGCATGCCCTTTTACCCGGATGAGGATCGCGGACTGAACCGCTTTCTGCCCTCGATCCGGTTCAAAAATGTCCGCCGGGGCCAGCAGGATTACGAGCTGATGTGGCTCGCCGAGCAGAAAGCGGGCCGTGAGAAAGTGCTCCAGATTGTCAGGTCCGTGGTGCCAAAGGCTTTCAGCGAGGTGAAGGAAACTGATCCTGTGCCCTGGTCCGAAAATGGCGAGGACTACGCCAAGGCCAGGGTCAGGCTGCTGGATCTGTTAGGGAAATAATAAAGCTGCACTCTGGCCGAAGACACGGTCTGCCCGGTGGATAGTACAAGGGTGTTTTGCGCCCGTTGTTGCGGGATGAAGATCATCGCCTTTCCTTAAATTTGCCGCATATTGGTATTATATTAAACCGGTTTAGACCTTTGCAACTCTCGTTTTAACTGGAGCCTGAAAAACGATTAACCCATTGCTTCAAGGAGTAAAGGTGGATATCGAGCTCAACTATGCCCCGGTGCTTCCCGAGGACTGGAATGTGCCGATCGGCTGTATCGGCGCCGGGTTTATCATGACTGACTGCCATCTGACAGCTTACCGGGAAGCCGGTTTCAACCCGGTGGCGATTACAGACCTGAGCGCCCAGAGGAGGCAGGAGGCGGCTGAGCGCCACGGGATCCCCAAGGTTTACGACTCCGCAGCCAGTCTTCTGGAAGACCCGGAGATCGAGGTGCTTGACATTGCTGTCCCGCCTGATATACAGTTATCGATTGTCCGCGAGGCAGTAAAGCACAAGGACCATATCCGCGGCATCCTGGCCCACAAGCCTCTGGGGGTCGACTACGCTCATGCGGCGGAAACCGTGCGCCTCTGCCGCGAGGCAGGGATCGTGCTGGCGGTGAACCAGAACATGCGCTACGATCAGTCTGTCCGGGCCTGCAAGGATTTGCTGACCCGGGGCCTGCTTGGAGAGCCTGTGCTGGCTACGATCGAGATGCGGGCTATCCCGCACTGGATGCCCTGGCAGGAGCGTCAGGGCTGGTGCACCCTGCGGGTCATGTCCATCCATCACCTGGACACTTTCCGCTTCTGGTTCGGGGACCCGGACCGGGTTTTTGCCAGCGTGCGTCCTGACCCGCGGACCCGGTTCCCGCACACTGACGGCGTGTGTCTGTATATCCTGGAATACGACAGCACCGGCCTCCGCGCCAGCGCCTGGGATGATGTCTGGACCGGCCCCTCCAGGGAAGGCGCCGGGGAAGACATTTATATCCGCTGGCGCGTGGAAGGCACACGGGGGCTGGCCCGGGGAACTATCGGCTGGCCGAAATATCCGGCCCGGACCCCGAGCACTCTAGACTATACCACTATCGAGGACAAAGGAAAATGGCATGAGCCGCGCTGGCAGAAAGTGTGGTTCCCGGACGCTTTTGCCGGACCCATGGCCGAGCTTCTGGCCTCCCTGGAAAAGGGCGTCAGCCCGTCGCTCTCCGGGGAAGACAACCTGCACACCATGGCGCTTATCGATGCCTGCTATCAGGCGGCTGAAACTCATACGGCAGTTTCCCCTAAAAATTTTCTGAAGGAGAAATAAAAAATGAAACTCGGGCTGATCAACAGCGCATTCGCCCAGGTGGGAGTGGAGTTTACCGAGGGTATCAGGCATACCCGGGAAATCGGGTTCGATACTGTGGATATCCACACCGAGGCCTGGAAGATCACCGATGAAGAAAAAAAGCTGATTGTGGACACCTGCCGAGCCAATGACCTGCCCATTATCTCGGTCCCGGTCTGCGCTCTGGGGATCGCGGATTTCAACACGCCGGTCAGGAAATTTCACACCGAGCGGGTCAAAGCGTATGTCGACCTGGCGCGGGATATCGGGGCAAAGAACGTGCTTTTAGTGCTCGGGGAATATATCTGGCAGCAGGAGGTGATCCCTCCTGAGCAGCAGTGGGCCTGGGCTGTCGAGGAAGTGCAGGATATCGGAGCCTACGCCCTGAAGAACAGAGTGGAGATCTGTATCGAGCTTGAGCCTTTCAAGCTCTCGCTGGTCAAAAATGTGGATACCATGGTCAAGTTCATTAAGGACGTGAATTCGCCCGCGGTCTTTGCCAATATCGATGTGAGCCATGTTTATCTTGCCGGCGATGACCCGAAAGAACTCAGAAAGCTCAAAGGCCTGGCGCACCATCTCCATTTCTCGGACTGTGACGGCAAAGTCCACGGGGATCTGCCACCTGGCAAAGGAGTGATTGATTTCCGGCCCCTGCTGAAAGAAATAAAGGGCCTGGAGATAGACGGGGTCCTGAGTATCGAGCTGGAGTTTTGCCCGGAGCCTGAAAGAATTGTCGAGTGGGTGCGGGAAGCCTATGAGGTTTCGGCCAGGCTGATGGCAGAGGCGGGGCTCCGCGTCTGAGAGAACTGCGGTTTTGTCCGCAGCGCCAGGAATCCCTCATAAAACATAGGGGCACAGTATGCTGCCGTGCCCCGGCGATTGTATTTTGCCATTTACCGCGGTTCTGATATTTTCCTGAACAGGCCGGCTTCGCCTGCAGGGCTGACAATGCATCGCTGTGTTTATTCATGAGCTGGAGTTGTTATGGCCGGACTTTTCCGTCTGGATTTCAAGCTTAAGGCTTTCCTTTTGCTCTTTTCCTGTGTTTTGCTGTCTGTGTCGGGATGCGGGAAAAGACACCGGCTGGACCCCCGCATCGGGCTTATCGGAGTCGAGGATCCGGTGCAGCGGGTCGATGAGGCGCTCTCCAGGATGGGCGAGCGGTTCGAGGTGCTTAAGGCCCTGGAACCGTCAAAGCTCGCTGGATTCGATCTGGTCATCCTGGGCCGGGAGGCTTTCTCGCGCAATGACGCAAGTCTTGCGGACAACTACCAGGCCCTGCTCGAATATGTGAGGAATGGGGGCTGCCTCCTGGTTTTCGGGCTTGAGGACAATAGTTTCCGCAAGGAGTTCCTGCCCTATGAGATCCGTTTTGCCGCTGAAGACCCATCCGGCTGGGGAAACGTCGATTTCACGGAGGAGATCGCCGACCCGCAGCACCCGGTTTTCAACTCTCCGCACCGCCTCACCTATCTGGCGGGCCTGGAGGAGCCGTCAAGAATCGTCTATACCGCGCCTGAATGGCGGATCCTGCTCTCCAAGGACCCCGGGCATCCTGCATTCGACTACAAGCTGGAGAAACGGGAAAATAACGTGGGCAGTATCTTAGAGGCCGGCTACGGCAAAGGTCATATCCTGGTCTGCCAGCCGATAATCGAGCGCTATTATGCGGAACATGCAGCCATTGTGCCCCACCCGTTGGAGGCCGGGGTCCTGCTTTTTGAGAATTTAATCGAGTACATGAAAAGGCGCTCGATTGATAAAAATTTGCCACTGGTGACCGCCGGGGCATACCCTGAAAGAGGGGCAGCCGGGGAGACAGTTCGTTTCAGCGCCGTGATTTCCGGCGGCGCGGGTGCTCCTTTTACATTCAACTGGGAGTTCGGGGACTGCGCGGGAAGCATAGAGCCGGCCCCGGAACACAAGTATAAACAGGACGGGGTTTACAGGGCCACGGTCACGGTGACAGATGCCTCGGGCGCTGTTGACCGCCATGCCTGCCGGATCGAGGCCGGTCCGGGAAAGACCATGCGCTGGGCCGATTACCTGATCGAGGCCCTGATGAACCGTTATTACCCGGACCCGGGCCAGGTGGGAATCAACTATCGCACCGCATTGCTCCTGGACGGCATGCTCGATGTCTACGAGCGCACCAAAGACCCGCAGATCCTGGAATATATCAGCACATTTTTCCGTAGGCGACTGCTCGAGAAATGGGACAACCGGCCGTACAAACAGAACATGCAGCCCGGCCTGGATTTCGTGGACATCTATTCCCTGATGTCACCAGCATACAGGATTTTCCGGATCAGCGGCGACAGCCTTTACCTGAAAATGGCCCTGGAAGTCTGGGAGCAGAGCCTGGCTGTAGACAGTGAGCTGCCCCCGGACGGCCTGTGGAGCCCCTGGTCCTGGCATGGTAGAAGGGCTATCGTGGATTTCACCTACTTCAAGGCGCAGCTCAGGGGCTATTACTGGGAGGAGACAGGAGACATGAGGGTCATGGATGACGCTGCCTTGCAGATGATCCGTTTCAGCGAGGTCTTTATGGACCCTGCCGACAGCCTGTTTTTCATGGCTGTGGACCTGGACCGGCAGGCTTTTTTCTGCTCCCCGGACAGGCCGAGCGGGCTTAACGACAGCAAATGGGGCCGCGCCAATGGCTGGGTGGCCATGGCATTCACCGAGCTGATGACCCGGCTGCCTGAAAATCATCCCCGGAGAGACAGGCTGCTCATGATTGTCCGCGCCTTTTTCACCGGGCTGACCCATGCCCAGGACCCGGAAACCGGGCTCTGGGCGCTGGTTACCGACAAGCGCGACTACCCCGGAATGTGGCTTGAGACTACCTCCAGCAGCATGTTTGTTTATTCCATGGCCAGGCTGGTCGAGGCCGGTATCCTGCCTGAGGACCCATTCCTGGGCTGCGCCCGCAGGGGATACAACGGGCTCCAGCAGCGGATCAAGCTCGGCGCTTTCAGCTATCCCTACCTTTCCGACGCCTGCGAGGGAACCATGGTGAGGATCAGTCTGGCCCGCTGGCTCGAAGCTCACCGTCAGGACAACAACTTTCACGCCCTCGGACCTTTCCTCAGGGCCGAGGAGGCTGTCTGGAGGCTCGCTCCCCCCGAATTCGCTGTTATCGGCTCCTTGCGTCCCGCAGAAAGCACGCTCGGGCAGGCCTTGAACCGCGCCGGCCTCTATTTCCACCAGATACCGGACCTCTATACAGCAGGAAACCTGGGAGCTTATCAGGCCATGTTTGTCGACAAAGGAGCTTTCGACCGCAATGACGCTGATATCAGAGCCTACCACGAATATCTGCTGGACTATGTCGGGAATGGCGGTACAGTGGTCTATTTTCCCCAGGAAGATGAAAATCTGCTGCAGCAGGCTTTGCCGCCGGGGATCACTTTTACCCGGGAGGAGGGAAGGGAGCTCCTGGTGCAAGCCGACAGCTCCTGGAATGTCGTGCAATACGGTTCAGGAGAGAAGGAAAGGATATTTAAAAAGAATTATGGCAAGGGGAAGGTCGTATATTGGGAGCATCTTTTCCCGGATGCGATTCTCAGCGGATTCGGTAAACAGTAATCTCGCTTGTTTCCATGATCTAAGTTAAGCTTTCAGACAGGGAGTATGTGCTGATGAGAAATATTAAAAAAATTCTGATTGTCTTTTTGCTTTTCGCCCTCGCCTCCGCTCTGCCTTCCGTGGCTTCCGGAAACGGAATAAAAGTTAAAGATTTGGAGCTTTACCCGACCTTTGAATGTATCGGGCTGCGGCTGGCCTATGAGGGTGATTCCGACTCGAACGCGGTAGCCTGCGTGCGCTACCGGCTCAAAGGCACAGACCTTTGGCGCGAGGCTCAAAACCTCTGCCGGATCAAGGATAACCGCTTTGCCGGCAGCATTTTCTTCCTGAATCCAGGGACCGGTTACGAGGTGGAAATAACCGTGACCGACCCGGGTGGAGTGAGTGGAGGGAAAAAGGTCGTCCCGGTCGTCACACGTTCCGACCGTTTTCCGGCTGGCGGCGGGAGAGAGTATTATGTCGATCCGGCAGGGGATGACAGGAGTGACGGCACGGTTAAGAAACCTTTCCGCACGATCCAGAAAGCGGCGGACCTTTCTGGTCCGGGGGATGTGGTCTGGGTGATGCCCGGTCTCTATCGTGAGCAGGTGAATGTCACCAGGTCCGGCAAGCTGGGCGCTTATATATCGTTTATGGCCCGGGGCAAAGGGGTTATCCTGAGCGGCGCCGACCAAAAGTACGAGAGCCCCGATGAAAAAAACAACTGGCTGCCTGAGAGCGAGGATGTCTACGCTACGGATCCGGGCTATAGGACACGCTTTGTATCCGCAGATGGAGTCCGTCTGTATCACTATATCTCACGCGATGAGTTCGAGGAATTTGTTTGCGGGGAGCCGGGCGGGTGGTACCAGGATCAGAGCAGCGGCCGCCTGTATGTCCGCCTGTCCTCAGGCGATGATCCGGATGACCGCCTGATGCAGGTCGCCGCCCTTGATGCCGGGTTCTGGCTCAGGGATGCCGATTATATCCTGATCGAGGGATTTGAGATCCGGGATTACGGCAGGGAGACCGGGGGCGCAGGAATTCATCTCGATAAATCCGCCTGGTGTGTTGTCAGGAACTGCTCGGTCCACGGGATGCAGTCTCAAATCCAGCTCAGCGGGCCAGAGGCCGAGGGAAACCTGGTGGAAGCCTGCGAACTCTGGGACACCTCGATTCCTCGCTGGCCCTGGGCCATGACCAAGGGGCACGATGAGGAAGGGGGCGGGGTCATGTCCACCGGAGGCCGCGGCAATGTTGTCCGCGGCTGCAGGATGCACGGGCTTTTCGACGGCTTGGCGCCTTCCTATTGGGACAAGCTCTGGGATGAAGCCTATAACTGCGACTGGGATGTCTGCGACAATGAGATTTACGATATCCGGGATGACATAATCGAGCCTGAGGGGCCCTGTATCAATTTCCGGTTCTGGAACAATTACTGCCACGATTTGTTCACCGGCGTCTCTCTCGCTCCGATCAATGTCGGCCCGACATATGTACTTTACAATGCCATGTACAATTTGTCTTTTAAAAACCTGAAATACAGCGGGAACTCGCCCGGCACCTGCATAATTTACCATAATACTTTCTACTCCGAGAAAACGGTGCACCACCTCATAACGCTCAGCCGGCCCTTTCAAGCGCAGGTTTTTCGAAACAACATCTTTTGCTCGACCGCGTACGCTCTCTGGTCGCGCAGGGCGCTTCCGGCAAACAACGATATTGACTACAACGATTGGTATTCCTTGGATCTCGAGTGGTTCAAATCCTATACCGGCCTGAAACGTCCCAGACTGTTCCAGGTTGACGGTAAGGATCTGTTCACTCTGAAAGAGATCCAGCAAACCCTGGGCTGGGAGGTGCACGGTTTGAACGCAGACCCGCTTTTTGTAGCTCCGGGGTCGGGAGATTTCAGGCTGAAAGTCAATAGCCCATGTCTAGACAGGGGACAGAACCTGCCGAATATCAACGATGGTTTCAAAGGGAAAGCCCCGGATATGGGCGCCTACGAATGGGGTTCTGAAAACCAAGGCCCTTTCCCGCTTGGTTGCCGGCGTTATTGACAAACCTGCGGCTTGAGCTCATTGGCTCACTGGCTGTGAACAATACCGGGTTGTCTTTCGGTTTACCTGAACCTTGCATTGGAGAGGATAACTATGGGAAAACGCATTACTGAAAAACTCGTCCCCAAAGCAGCGATCCTGTTTATTGCTCTCTGGGCGGCCGGGACGGTTCCTCTCCAGGGCCGCATGCTGTCCCTTTCCGCCACAGGGAATGACAGCGCCTCCTGCCGGGCCGGCGCTGAGTTCCGGACCCTTAAACGTGCTGTCGAATGCCTGGCCCCAGGGGATACCCTGATTATCCGCCAGGGCACCTATCAAGGCGGGGTGATAATCACGGTGAAAGCGACAGAGGAAGCTCCGGTGCTGATCCAGGGAGAAAACCTGGATGCTGTTATCTCAGGCAGTGGAGAGGAGGTTGACGGTATCCGGGTCCAGGAGTCTTCCTATGTCACCCTCGACCGGCTGACTGTGCGCCAGGCCAAACGCGCCGGCTGCTCGGTCCGCTTTTCCAATCACATCCGGGTAACCCGCAGCCGCTTCGCTGATAACGGCACATGGGGCATTTTCACGAGCTTCGCGGATGACATACTTTTTGAAGGAAATGAGTGTTACGGCTCAGTGAAAGAACACGGTATCTACCATTCAAACAGCGGGGACCGTTTCGTTATCCGGGGCAACCTGGTGCACCACAACCGGGGCAACGGGATCCACCTCAACGGCGACCCGGAGATAAAGGGCGGTGACGGGGTGCTCAACCAGGGCCTGGTCGAGAAAAACATTATTTACGCCAACGGCAGGGGAGGCGGCGCAGGGATTAATATGACCCACGTGCATGATGTGCTCGTGCGCAACAATCTCATTTTCAATAACTATGCCGCCGGGATGACAGTCTACCAGGACACCGGCACATTCGAGCAGGGCTCGAAAAGAGTGGTTATCATGGGCAATACAGTGGTTTTCCAGCCGAACCTGGGGCGCGCGTGTGTCAATGTCCAGACTACCAGCGAAAAGGTGCTCCTGGCCGGGAACATTTTTGTCTCAGGTGTATACCGGGGAGCAATCGAAGTGAACTCCGATCACCTGGAGACGGTTGTCTCGAACTGCAACCTGCTCTGGGGCGCCCCGGCCATAGAGATGGTCGAGCGCAAGGACAAGAGGATGAGCATTGCGGACTGGCGCGCTCTCTCTGGAAACGATACTCATTCCATCATAGCGGACCCTCAGTTCGTGGACCCTTCCACTTTTGATTTCAGTCTCAAAGACACCTCGCCTGCACTGGATGCAGGGATGCCGCTGGAATCGGTGAGATCGATCCTGAGGAGCCTGGGTGGGTTTGAATGGATCCTGTCCCGGCTCGAGACACTGCCTGATGAGGATAACCAGGGCAGGAGCAGGCCTGTAAGTGAAAGTCCCGATATCGGGGCTTACGAAAGCCGGTGAAAGCTCCAAGTCAAAGGTGATTTCCGTTGAAAAAAGAAATCGAGAATAGCGCTTTAAGGACAGGCGTTTTGCTTTTCATTCTTTTGTCTGCAGGACCGTTTCCCCTCCCGGGCCGGACCATGTATGTTTCCCCCACAGGGGATGACAGCGCTCCATGCGCGCCCGGAGCCGAGTTCCGGACCCTGAAACGCGCTGTTGCCTGCCTTGCGCCCGGTGACACCCTGATTGTCCGTGACGGTGTCTATGAGGGTGGTGTCTGGATCCAGATAGAAGCCTATGCTGAAGCGCCGGTGCTGATCCGGGGAGAAAGCCTGGAGGCAGTGATCGACAGCAGCGGCCCGGAGCTCGACTGTATCCGTGTCCAGGATGCAGCCTATATAACAATTGACCGGCTGACCATGCGCCGGGCGTCACGGGCCGGCTGCGCAGTCCGCTTCTCCCACCATATCCGGCTTACCCGCTGCCGCATGGCTGACAACCGTACATGGGGCGTTTTCACCAGCTTTGCCAATGATATCCATTTCGAGGGCAACGAATGCTACGGCTCCAGGGACGAGCATGGAATTTATCACTCGAACAGCGGAGACCGCTTCGTGATCCGAGGCAACCTGGTGCATGACAACCACGGCAATGGCATTCACTTGAACGGCGACCCGGAAATGGGCGGCGACGGGGTGCTCAACTGGGGCGTTGTCGAAAAGAACATAATCTACGGTAACGGCCTGGGGGGCGGCGCCGGGATCAACATGACGCACGTGCACGATGTGCTGGTGCGCAACAACCTCATTTACAACAACTATGCCGCCGGGATGACAGTCTACCAGGATACCGGCACTTTCGAGCAGGGCTCCAAGAGGGTGGTTATCATGGGCAATACCGTGTACTTCCAGATCTATCAGGGACGATGCTGTGTCAATGTCCAGACTACCAGCGAGAAGGTGCTCCTGGCCGGCAATATCTTTATCTCCGGCAAAAACCGGGGCGCCATTCAGGTGGACTCTGACCACCTGAGCTCGATTGTCTCGGATTATAACATTCTCGGAGGCGCTGCGGCCGATATGATAGTTGAGCGCAAAGGGAAAAAGGTAAGTTTCGAAGGATGGCGCATTCTTACAGGCAACGATTCCCACTCGACAGTGGCGGACCCCCGGTTCGCAAGCCTCGACTCGGCGGATTTCAGGCTTGACTCGATCTCCCCGGCAATCGATGCCGGGATGCCGCTCGATACCGTGCGGGCGGATCTCGAGCATCTGGGCGGGTTTGAATGGATCCTGGCGCAGCTTGACAGCCTGCCCGATGAGGACCTGACCGGCAAGTGGAGGCCTGTGGGAAAAGGCCCGGACGCAGGAGCTTACGAAAGCGGTGTCTCCCTGGATTTCAACCGCGACGGCTCATTCAGCCCGGCCGATGCCGTGGCTCTCGTTCTGCTGGCTATCGATAACCCGGAGAGCTCGAATCTCGATCTCAATGGCGACGGACGCTACTCGATAATCGATGTCGTTTATTTATTATTGCTTCTATTAAAACCGGTCTGAGCAAAATCGTGATTCGCCGGTCACCATGGGGGCAGGTCTTGAACCGGCCGTTGCACGTGATTAACCCGTATTATTCACAAATTACCACAAAACTTGTAGGGGCGGACCCATGTGTCCGCCCTTGGTTCGGAAATTTTTCGACTGTAATAGGGCGCACACGTGGGTGCGCCCCTACAAAAAACGGAAACGGAAAATTTTTATGAATTTTCCGGGATTAACAACAAGAACTTAATTCCCCCCTTTTTAAAAGGGGGAGGTTATATCATGCAATTTTCAGCCGTTGCAACTGATTAAAAGACAAGAATTTGATTCCCCCTTTTTGTAAAGGGGGGCAGGGGGGATTTTTGCCTCCGCAGGTAATTCAGTCGAAAAATCCTCAATTTTTAAATGAATCCATTTCCTGGACAGCACACCAGATGAGGGTTGACATGAGAATAAGCATTATCAAAAAAGTTTTCCAGATGAGAACAGCGCTTCCCCTTTTAGCTCTGTGTGTGGCCATGACGGTCCCTCTCCAGGGGCGTACCCTGTTTCTCTCCACCACGGGCGATGACAGCGCTCCTTACGGGGACGGCGCCGTTTTCCGGACTCTCAGGCGGGCTACAGACAGCCTGGCCGCCGGGGATACCCTGATTGTGCGGAACGGGACCTATCAAGGGGGACTGATAGTCCAGTTGGAAGGCACCGCGGAAGCGCCCATCTTCATTCAGGGGGAAAGCCTGGATGCGGTCATTTCCGGGAGTATAAACAAGCTGGACGCTCTGCGCCTGGATCTCTCCTCCTATGTCACTGTCGACAGGCTGACTGCGCGGGATGCTGACCGCGGCGGGATCGGAGTGATCAATTGCCATCATATCACTATCACGAACGGCCGGTTTGCCAATAACGGCAAATGGGGTATTTTCACCGGCTTTGCGGATGACATCCATTTCGAGGGCAACGAATGCTACGGGTCCAGGGATGAGCACGGCATCTACCACTCGAACAGCGGAGACCGCTTTGTGATCCGCGGCAATATTGTGCACCACAACAGGGCCTGCGGTATCCACATGAACGGCGACCCGGAGATGGGCGGCGACGGGGTACTATCCTATGGCATTGTCGAGGGCAACATTATCTACGAAAACGGCCAGGGCGGAGGCGCCGGGATCAACATGACCCATGTCCAGGATGTGATCGTGCGCAACAACCTGATTTATAACAACTATGCCGGAGGTTTCACCTACTACCAGGACACAGGCACTTTCGAGCAGGGCTCGAAAAGGGCTCTGATCATGGGGAATACGGTCTATTTTCAGCGTTACCAGGGGCGAAGCTGTGTCAATATCTCAGATACCAGCGAAAAAGTGCTGGTTGCCGGGAACATTTTTGTCTCCGGAGTAGCAAGCATCCTCGAGGTGCATTCCAACTATCTTTCCTCGATCCTCAGCGATCATAATATTTTCTGGGGTATCGATGAAGAAAAGATGATCCTGATAAAAAACACGGTGACCAGTCTATCATCCTGGCGCTCTGCAACCGGGAATGACCTTCACACGATTGCTGCAGACCCCGGGTTTGTGCGCCTCGACTCTGCGGATTTCAGGCCCGATTCAATCTCCCCGGCAATCGATATCGGGATGCCGCTTGATTCCGTGCGGGCGAATCTCGAGCGCCTGGGCGGATTTAAATGGGCCCTGGCGCAGCTTGACAGCCTGCCTGATGAGGACCTGACCGGCAAGTGGAGACCCGTGGGAGAAGCGCCGGACGCAGGGGCTTACGAGAGCGGCTTCTCCTGTGATTTCAACCGCGACGGCGCTTTCAGCGTGGCCGATGCCGTGGCCCTGATTCTGCTGGCAGTTAAAAACCCGGGGGACCCGAATTTCGATCTCAATGGCGACGGACACTACTCGATAACGGATGTGGTTTATCTGATCCTGCTTCTTTTAAAACCGGCTTGATATCGTGTTGAATTTTTAACGATTACAGGCTTTGAAATTAAATAAGACCGGAGTTGTACTAGATCTGTGGAAAACTAACACTTGACCAGAGGCGACCGGCCGGTCGCCTCTACGGTGATCAGGATTAATAGATAATAGTAGTTTATATTTAAATACGCTTTTAAACTCAACTGGTATTTGCCGATCGCCATGGAGTCAGGTCTTGAACCAGAACCTGTGAAGTATTGCTAAAACCAACGTTTCCTTTGCTCTTTCAACGTGTTTTATAACTGAAAACCGGATGAGGATTGATATGAGAAAAAGCATTATTAGAACATTCTTCTCCACGAGGACAGCGCTCTCCCTTTTGGCTCTCTGCCTGGCCTTGACGGTCCCTCTCAAGGGGCGCATGCTGTTTCTCTCCACCGCGGGTGATGACAGCGCGGATTGCGTTAACGGAGCGGCATTCCGGACTCTGAAACGCGCGGCAGGATGCCTGAGAGGCGGGGACACCCTGCTTGTGCGCAAGGGTATTTATTCGGGCGGGGTAACGATCTCGGTATCTGCAGCCAGAGAGGCGCCGGTATTGATCCAGGGCGAGAGCCTCGAGGCGATTATTTCAGGCAGCGGGGAGGAGCGGGACGCTATTTGTATCGATCACGCCGGCTACATAACAATCGACCGCCTGACAGTCCGCGAGGCGAAGCGGGCCGGGGTCGGTGTTCTCCACTCCCATCACATCCGGATTACACGCGGCCGTTTCGCTGATAACGGGACCTGGGGCATTTTCACCGGTTTCGCTGACGACATTTATTTCGGGGGCAATGAGTGCTGCGGCTCGAAAAAACAGCATGGAATCTATCACTCGAACAGCGGAGACCGTTTTGTCATCTGCGGCAATCTGGTGCACGACAACAACATGTGCGGCATCCATCTCAACGGCGACCCTGAGATAAAGGGCGGCGACGGGGTCCTGAACTACGGGCTTGTCGAGGGTAATATCATTTATGGTAACGGGGCCGCAGGGGGTGCGGCGATCAACATGACCCACGTCCAGGATGCCCTGGTACGCAACAACCTTATTTACAACAACTATGCCGGGGGATTTACGGTCTACCAGGACACAGGCACATTCGATCAGGGCTCAAAAAGGGTGGTCATTCTGGGCAACACGGTGTATTTTCAGCCCGACCGCGGCAGGAGCGGTGCAAATATCCAGACCACGAGCGAAAAAGTACTTATCGCAGGCAATATTTTTGTCTCAGGCGGCAGAAGGGGCACTCTCGAGGTGAACTCGGACCATCTGGAGACCGTAACGAGCGACCATAATATTTTCTGGGGCGTGAAGCCGGAGGAAATGATCGAGCGAAAAGAGAGGAAAATGGGTATGGATGACTGGCGCAGCCTTACCGGAAACGACCTTCATTCGCGCACAGCGGACCCTCAGTTTGTCGACCTTCAGAGGGGCGATCTTAATATTGCTCCCACTTCTCCGGCAATTAATGCCGGGATGCCGCTTGATTCAGTAAGGGCGGTCCTTGCGCGCCTGGGCGGGTTTGAATGGATCCTGGCCCGGCTCGATTCACTGCCGGATGAAGATATTCGCAAGAAACCCAGACCGGCAGGCTCCCTTCCGGATGCAGGGGCCTATGAGAGAGACGAATAGTTCTTTGACATTGAACTCCTGGATTGCGTTTCGGGCTGTTTGAATTTCAAGGTCGAGCTGACAAGGGCTGTAAACATGAAAGAGGAAAAGAAATTCCTGGTGAGCGGTTTCTACCTGCTTTTTTTCCTCTCGGGAGTTTCAGGCCTTGTCTACCAGGCCCTGTGGCTGCGGATGTTCACTCTTGTGCTGGGCAACAGCCTGTATTCGGCCAATATTGTATTTTCCGCGTTCATGTGCGGGCTGGCTCTGGGCGCCTTGTTTTTCGGCAGATATATAAAAGGTAAAAGAGACATTATCCCCGTCTATATTTTCCTGGAGCTGGGCATTGCAGTCACTGCTGTGACTGTGGGCAAAGCGATCCCTCATCTCAGCGCTTTGGTGCCGTACTTCTTTCGATTGTTTTCTTCCTCATCGCTATTCCTCAATCTGTTTCGCCTGTCAGTATCGTTTCTGATCCTGCTCCTTCCTACGGTATTGATCGGAGGCACACTGCCGGTTCTCACGCATTTCCTGACCCACCGTCTCGAGGTGGCCGGCAGGAGAATCGGCGCTCTCTACGGCTGGAACACGGTGGGAGCTGTTCTCGGCTGCGCTGTGACCGGTTTCTGGCTGATCAGGGTTGCCGGCATGGCAGCATCCCTGTATGCAGCCGCGGCGATCAATTTATTTGTGGCCCTGGCAGCGCTGGTTCTGAGGGTCTATTCCAGGAGAATTCCGCCAGCAGCTTCCAAAAAGGCTCAGCGAGCTTCTGACAGGTCTTCCAGCTTTCCCGCGAACTTCAAAATGCGCCGCCTTCTGCTTGCGGCAGCGGGTATCACCGGTGCGGCTTCCCTGGCTTACGAGATAGTCTGGGCGCGTTTCCTGAGCTATATCATGTATAACGATATTTACGCTTACTACCTGATGTTGTCCACGATGCTGTTGGGGATCGGCCTGGGGAGTCTCTTGTATTCCCGCTGGCTGGATCGCCTGAAGAACAAACTGCTTTGGCTCGCTGCGCTGGAGATATCGCTCGGACTGCTGGTCGGGATCTGCTATCTCTTCTGCGCCATGCATTACCGCTGGGAAGGCAGCAGCCTTTGGATCAAATCAATCCAGAATTTTTTTGCAGACCTCTCTCTTGATCCGTTTTATGCTTATATCACGATAAAATTATTCTATGCATTGACCGTCATGTTTCTGCCTACAATGATCATGGGAATAGTCTTTCCCATGATTTGCCGGCTCTACTTTGCGGATGAAAAAACTGTCGGCAGCGACACTGGATCAGTGTATGCAGTCAACACAGCCGGGGCGATTATCGGAGTCCTGGTCTGCGGTTTTTTGCTGGTTCCGCGCCTGGGCGTGCAACCGTCTTTATTTATCATGGCGGCCCTCAATCTGGCCCTGGGCTCGACAATCCTGTTTTATGAAGGCCAGTGGAGCCAGCGTAAATTCACCAGGGAGCTGCCCTTCTATATTACCGCAGCGCTCGCTTTCTGCCTTATTTGTTTCCTTCCTGTCAACCAGGTGCGTAAGTTCGCCCTGAAAAACAAAAAACACACTCAGCTCATATTTTACAAAGAAGGCCTTTCCGGAACTGTGGCTGTAGTGAAGGATAAAATAAACGATACAAAGACTCTTTATATCAATGCGATAGCCGAGGTCCATAATTCCTTTGCCGGTATGCTGACTTTTAAAATGCTGGGCCACCTGCCGCTGCTGCTGCATTCCGGAGACCCGCAGAAAGTGCTGATGGTCACTTTTGGCGGAGGGATAGCCAGCGGCGCCGTAGCCAGCCATCCTGTCGAGGAGCTGGATGTGGTCGAGCTCGAGCCTGCTGTCCTGGAGGCTTCCGCAGCCTATGCCGCTGAAAACCGGGGAGTGTTGTCCGACCCGCGGATCCGGATCCATATCGGAGACGGGCGAAACCACCTCTCGACAACCGACAAACTCTATGACGCGATAATCTCCGATGCCACAAATCCCGGGTCTTCAGACAGCTGGGTGCTCTATACCCTGGAGTTCTACAATCTTTGCCGGGCAAGGCTGTCTCCCGGAGGCATAATGGCCCAGTGGCTGCCCTGGCATACCGGGACACAGGAAAGCTATTGCACGATAGTGAAAACCTTCCAGACGGTTTTTCCCCATACAACTGTCTGGTTCCTCAAAGACTACAGCCTGCTGATCGGCCTGCCGGAGAGCCTGACTATCTCTTATCCCGACTTGTTGAAAAAGATCTCGGTCGAACCTGTCAGGAGCGATCTGGCTCCTTATTGCCTGGACAGGCCGCTGGAGCTGCTGGATTGTTTTCTGATCGGAGAGTCATCGGCCCGCGAGATGGTCAAGGATGCCAGGATTTCAACAGACAACCTGCCGTTTTATCAGCTTGCGGTCACTGAGCAGGCTGAGCCGGGCAGGATACTCTCGATGCTCTATCAATACAGGGAGCGGGTTTTCCCGCTTGTCCGCGGGGTAGAAGGCGCTCGGGCTCAAGCTTTGAGAGATAGCCTGGATGTTTACTACCGCTCGGAGGGCTGCCTGATCCGCAAAGATTTTCCGGGCGCAATCAGGGAGAATCCATCGAGCTGTAAAGTGGAAAGATTCTATCAGGTGTATCAGGAAGAGGTGTCTTATGTAGAAGCCGTGGCTGATTATGATCCGGAGAATTATTACCTTCAGCTGCGGGCCGGGGTAAGCCTTGTCGCGCACCGGGAATATTCAAAGGCCAGGGGATTTTTCTCCCGGTTGGCGGCTCTCGATCCGGGGGACGTTTCGAACTATGTGAATCTCGGAAACCTCGATTTCGAGTTGGGGGACTACGATAGTTCGATCGTTCATTACCAGAAAGCGTTCGAAATGGGCAGGAAGGATGTGGATTTGTTAAGCAAAGCCGGTCGTGCGCTGCTGGTTTCCGGCAAACCCGATAAGGCTTTAGTCTACCTGACAGAAGCCGTGCAACTGGACGGGGACAATGAAAGCGCGCTTTTAAACCTTGGATACTGCTACAGTCGATTGGGTAAACCTGATCAGGCTGCTGAATGCTTTGTACACATAATGAGATTGAATCCCGACAACCCGGCGGCGCTTGTCAACCTCGGAATGATATATCTGGGCCAGGAGCGAACCGAACAGGCCGGGAAATTGTTCGAAAGAGCTGTCGATTTGGCGCCGGAAAACTATTCGGCCTGGATGGGTCTTGGCATATCGCTGTTTCGTTCGGCACAGTACGGGAAATCTGCTGAAGCCTTTGGAAAAGCGTTGGAAATCAATCCCCAGAACCAGCAGGCAAAGCAGTACCTTGAAACGATACAATCGATTCTCGCCGGGAATTGAGCTGGCAGCAATGACTTTCCGGCGGCCTTATGGGGGGCGAGGCAAACCTTCGGTTTGACAAACTTACAGTTTGTGAAGTGGGCCGCTTGAGCAGCAGCACAGAGATAGTCTCTTGCGGGTCCACAGGGTTCAGCATTCCAAGTCAAATTTTTACTCACTGCTCAAGCGGCGCACTTCTCTCGCCCCCCGGCCCAACGCTTATTCCCCCTCACCAGTATAATTACCCCAGCGCCACTCCGGGCGAAAGTTCCCGATATCCTCCAAAGCGCCGGGAACCCCTGCCGCCGGTCCGTAGAACACGCTGCCCCCGAAAGTGGTCAGGTAAAGCATGCCGGGATGGTGCGGATCCGGAATTGGACGGTGGCCCCACTTGAAATTGTAGCCTTCCAGACGGTACCAGGTCGACCCGCGGTCGTCGCTGCGGAAAGCTGCGCTGTCGAAAGTGTTGATAAAAACGGTAGAGGGATTCGAGGGGTTCAAGGCAGCCGCGTAGACATGGGCGTCCTCGCGAAAGACCCGCTTCCAGGTTTTGCCCCCATCCTCGGTACGCAACAGGCCGCCGAAGTGCTCTTTACCGTCAGCGCCGGGCCAGGGCCAGAGGCTTAAATACATTCTTTCCGGGTTCGAGGGATCGAAGGCCAGGTCGTTCGGGGCGTTTGCGCCCTCAGGCAGCGGGACTTGCTTCCAGGTTTCCGCTTTGTCATCGCTGCGGTATAGCGCTCCGTCAACAGTTCTGCCTTGCTCGAGCCCCCGGGCCACGAGCAGGAACAGGGTCCCGTCCGGCAGGAGAGCCATGCGCCAGGCATTGAGATTGGGGCTCACACCGGAGCTCATATTTTTCCAGCTCCTGCCGCTGTCGGTTGACTTGAACACGCCCTTGCCGAACCCGCATACATATAGGGTGCGGGAGTCCACCGGGCTGTCCGGATCGAGCAGGATATGGGTGCAGACAGTGTTGGGCGGCATGCCTTCATTGCTCTGCCGCCAGGTGCGGCAGCCGTCTTCAGTGGCGGCCACCCCGCCGACAAAGCGCCCGAAATTGCCCCCGCGGAACATCTTGGGCCGCGGCAGGTCGTGGCCGCTGCCCCAGACAGACCAGGCGCGGCCCTTGACCTCCGGATCGAACGCCATCCAGTAGCATGTGTTGATCCATGGGCGGGGGATTCCCTCGATCGCGTGGAACCAGCTCCGGCCCCCGTTGAATGAGTGAAAGGCGCCGATATCAGTGTAAGAGATAAAGATATGTTCCGGATCGAACGGGTCGAAATGCACTCCGTAGCAGGTGGTTACATCCAGGCCACGGCTCGTGACCGAGCTGTCCGGAAGGTCTTTGCTGTAAACCTGCTCCCAGGAAACGCCGCCGTCAAGCGTGCGATAGGTGCAGCCGAAATCCGTGGCATAGCAGATATCCGGGTCGGTCGGACTGACCCCCAGGGATAGTGGATATTCGCCCCATTCCGGCCCATATAAACGTTTCATCCAGCCACCGCGGTGATTGTCGCCTATCACGCGCTCGTTGTCGGCCTGGTACACCCAGTTCCAGTTGTCGCCGCCTGTCCCGGTCTTGAAAATCCCGAAATGACGCTCGGTTTTATCGCCTGTTTTTACTGCATAGGCTGCGCAGGAGAGATAAGCCACTTCGGGATTGCCCTCGCAGACAGCAAAAGTCCGGAAACTGGGGAGCCGACCTGTCTTGAGCGCCAGCTCGTCCACCAGGCCGGTGTTAACCTGCTCCCAGCTTTTTCCCAGGTCTGTGGAGCGGTAGACTCCGCCGGTAATAGCCTCGCCTGTCTTCTTCAGGTCCGCCAGGAGATAGAAAATGCTCCCCTGGGAACCGTGTCCTCCATCCGCAGCAGTGACTGAATTCACGGGCAGAGGATAACAGGCCGATTCGCCGGTGGTCCCGGAAACCCGGGCCATTGTAAGGTCAGTGACAATGATGGCCTCATCGCTCTTTCCTTCCCAGCTTCCCGGAAAAATAGCGAGTACCTGTCTTCCAGGCACCCGGGCCAATTGCCGCCAGGTTTTTCCCTTGTCAGAGGATGCCAGAATCCGGGTCGAATCCGCCAGGTACTCCAGTCCCCGGGCCGCGAGGAAGTGATGGGGCGCTGCCAGGCCGAGCAAGATATGTTCGCTGTTGGCAGGATCGACTCTGACCTTGTTTACCGGCGCATCCGGCATACCGTCCTTTGTTTCGTACTGTTCATCGGCATGGTCACCCAGCATCAGTTCAGCGACCACGTTTTCCGGGGCCGGATAGATAAGGCTCCAGCGCAGGCCGCGGTCATCGCTGCGGTAGAGACCCCTGTTGGCTGCATAGATGGTGCTGGGATTCTGAGGATCGAACTCGAAGTCCTGTACCACAGTACGGAGATTGAACATGCGCCACGACTCTCCGCCGTCGAGCGTCACGTAGGCCCCGGTCATGTCGCAGCGCACGAAAACGTTGTTCGGGTCCTCGGGATTGATAGTGGGCAGGAACTGGCCTCCTCCTCCTCCGGGACCGATCACTTTCCATGATTTTTGTGCAGGCTGCGCAGGCTGTTTTTCCTGGACTGTAGCCTGGGGTCCGCAAGCTGCAAACAAGAGCAGGGACCCGGAAACAAGGGCCAGAATGATAGGACGAACCGGTGACAATCTCATGGGCCATCTCCTGTAGAATGTGGGAGGAGGATATTATACTAAGTCGCAAGTAAACTGATATTTATTAATCAGGTCTTGCCTGTCGAATATTGATTTCATTTTATAAATGTCAAGGAGTCAGAAGACAGGAGTCAGGAGTCAGAATCCCTCCCCTGCCCGGATTACAGGCCTTGGTCATTCATAAACTCAGGGTTTGATGTTTTTGGACGTGAGTGGAGCTTCTGACTTCTGTATTCTGATTTCTGACTTCTTATTTTATTTTTGGTACCGGCTTTGCCGACTTAGGAGCAGAATATAAAGTATCTCTATGAACGCAATTTGGTATAAGAGATTATATCTCTGCGAACAAATGACCACGATCCGGGCTTGAGTAAAGGCAAGGCTTGCCTTGTCTATGAAACATAGGATCAAGTATCCGGAATGACAATCATATTTTTTTTGGTTTTCCCTTCTATCATTCAGGCTTCAGGTTTGCCTCTCCTGAATAACTTTGCCAGCGCAGCAGCTCATCGTTTTCGATATCCTCGAACGCTCCGGGGACTCCTCCGGCCGGCCCGTGGAACACTCCGCCCCCGAAAGTGGTCATATAAATCATCCCCGGATTGTAAGGATCGAATACCGGCCGGTAGCCCCATTTGAAATTGAACCCTTCCAGCCTGTACCAGCTCTCGCCCCGGTCGTCGCTGCGGAAAGAGCCGCTGTCGAAAGTGCCGATAATAATAGTGGAGGGCCTTTGGGGGTCGAGGGCTGAGGCATAGACATGTGCGCCCTGGTCGAAAACCTGCTTCCAGGTCCGGCCGCCGTCCTCGGTGCGCAGGAGGCCGCCGCAGCGTTCTACCCAGGGTTCGACAGTCCTGTCCTCTGTGGGCCAGCAGCAGAGGTACATTCTAAGGGTGTCCGAGGGATCGTAAGCCAGGTCATTGGGAGCGTTGTAGCCCTGGGGCAGCTCGACCGGAGTCCAGCTCGCCGCCTGGTCATCGCTCTTGTAGAGCACTCCATCGACCGCCACTCCATTCTCCAAGCCTCGGGCCACGAGCAGGAAAAGGGTGCCGCCTGGCAGGCGCACGATTCGCCAGGCGTTGCGGTTTTCTCCGATCCCGTTCGAGGCCTCGCTCCATCTCCTGCCGCCGTCAGTCGATTTATAGACCCCTCTGCTGAATCCGCAGACATAGAGAGTTCTCGAATCCGCAGGGCTGGTCGGGTCGAGCAAAATATGGGTGCAGACCGTGTTGGCTGGCATATAGGAGTTGCTTGGCCTCCAGGAGCGGCCACTGTTGTCCGAGACAGCCACGCCGCCGTAGTAGCCACCCGCGGCGAGTTTGCCGGAGCGCATCATCTTGGGTCTGGGCAGGTCGTGGCAGTCGGACCAGGCTGACCACACACGGCTCTTGACCTCGGGATCGAATGCCACCCAGTAGCATGTGTTCGCCCAGTCGGAGGGGATACCGCTGACAGCATGGACCCAGGATTCCCCACCGTTCGAGGAGGCGAACATGCCGACATCCGTGCAGGGAAGCAGGATGCGGAGACTGTCTAACGGGTCGAAATGCACTCCGTAGCTGGCGGTCACATTGAGGCCGCGGCTCACGCTTGTGCCATCCGGCAGGTCGTTGCTGTAAACCTGCTCCCAGGTTACGCCGCCATCCAGAGTGCGGTAAGCGCTGCCATAGTCTGTGGCGTAACAGACATTCGGGTCAGTGGCGCTTACACCCAGGGACAGCGGATTCCCCCTCCACGATGGCCCGTAGCTGCGGTCCATCCACGAGCCGCTGTAATTGCCGGTGAGCACCGAGCTGCCATCCGCCCGGTAAACCCAGCTCCAGCTCTCCCCGCTGTCCGTGCTTTTCAAGGTGCCGAATTGATAATCGGAATATGAGCTGCAAGCCAGATAGACTATTTCAGCCTTGTTTTCACAAATTGCCAGGGTGTTGAATGAGGCGCCGGCGGGCAGCTTATCCTGGAGACTGCTCCATGATTTTCCGCTGTCATAGGAGCGGTAAAGCTTTCCGGCGAGAATGTAGAATGCGACCCCTCCATCCTCCCCGCTCATTTTACCTCCTGAGGCGGCAATGAGCGGAGTTTCCGGCAGGGCCAGGGTATCGAGCGCTCCGCTGGTTTCACTGAAACGCAGGCAGTTCTCTGTCGTGATTACAGCGAGCTCATCAGGCTCGCCCCACCAGGCGCCGGGGAAGATTTGCAGCACATCGCCGCCTGGCAGCTCGGTCAGCGTGCGCCAGCTTGTTCCGCCATCATGGGAGGCGATCAGCGAGACCAGACCCATCCAGGGCGGGAACTTGGCGATTACGATATGCTCCGGGTCCGCGGGGTCGGCCAGCACTTTGTAATAACCCCATTCCGGCAGCTTGTCGCCGTGGACAGTGTAAAACCATTGATCCGCATGGTCGCCTGTCATCTTCTCGGTAATCAGGTCGGATGGGGTGGGGTAAATCAGGCGCCAGCGCTCTCCGCCGTCATCGCTGCGGTAGAGTCCTGTATTGAGGGCATAGACAGTGCCCGGGGTGGAGGGATCGAACTCGAAATCGTTGACTGCCGTGCGCAGGTTGAAATTGCGCCAGCTCTTCCCGTTATCCGTGGTCACAAAGGCGCCGGTCATGTCCGAGGCGATAAAGACATGGGTCGGATCGTGCGGGTCAACCGCGGGTATGAACATTGCCCCGCCGCCGCCGAATCCCACCGCCTGCCAGGTATAGGCAGCCGGATCATAGGGGTGCAGCTCGCCCTTGGCGATATTGATCAACAAGGATAAAGCATCTATAATATTGGACTTCCTGTCACCGTTGTAATCCACCCGCGGGTGATTGGGGTGCTCGATTAACATATGCAGAAGGGCTATGACATCAGCGGATGTCGCCGCTCCATCGCCGTTGATATCCTCTTTCCAGGTGGGGCCGGTTTCACCCGCAGCGACAGGTGCGGTTGCGCTAAAAAGGAGTAAGCTTGCACATATCGAAACCTTCAGCAAAAAAATTCGAAAGCCTTTCCGGATCATAATTAAGCTCCGCTTTAAAATCTATTGCAGGTTAAAACAGGTTGCTTCATTCAGGCCAGCGCCAGCTTTCGGATAAATTCTCGATGCCCTCGAATGCGCCTTTCACTCCCCAGGCCGGTCCGTAGAATACGCTCCCACCGAAAGTGGTCAGGTAGAGCATGTCCGGGTGCCAGGGATCGAGTATAGGCCGGTGGCCCCACTTGAAAGTGTAGCCTTCCAGCCGGTACCAGGTCTCCCCGCGGTCATCGCTGCGGAAAGCCGCGCTGTCGAAAGTGTTGATAATGATAGTGGACGGTCTTCGGGGGTCCACTGCCGCAGCGTAGACATGGGCGTTCTCGTAAAAGACCTGCTTCCAGGCTGCGCCTCCATCCTCGGTGCGGTAGAGGCCCCCGCGGATTTCTACATAAGGCCAGACTGACCGGTCTGTTCTGGGCCAGCAGCTCAAATACATTCTCCGGGGCTCCGAGGGATCGAAAGCCAGGTCGTTAGGGCCGGTCACTCCTTCCGGAAGTTCAACAGCCTGCCAGCTTTGGGCTCCATCCTTGCTTCGGTAAACAGCTCCGGGGACATCTCCCACACCATCTTCCCAGCCGCGGGCCACGACCAGAAAGAGTGTGCTATCCGGGAGGAGCACGATCCGCCAGGCATTGCGGTTGTTCCCCAGACCTTGGCTCACCTCGGACCAGTTTTTCCCGTCATCTGTCGATTTGAATACCCCCCTGCCGAAACCGCAGATATATAGCGTGCGGGAGCCGGCCGGGCTGGCAGGGTCCAGGATTATGTGCGTGCAGACTGTTGGGAGATTCATGCCCCGGTTGGTCGGAAGCCAGGTCAATCCCCCGTTCTGAGAGACAGCGGGGCCGCCGTTGTATTCCCCGCGGGCCAGTTTTCCGGAATAGAACATCTTGGGACGGGGCAGGTCGTGGCAGTCAGACCAGACAGACCAGATCCGGTCCTTGACTTCCGGGTCAAAGACCAGCCAGTAGCAGGTGTTCATCCAGGAGAAGCCTATCCCGCTTATGGCATGGACCCAGCTTTCACCGCCGTTGAAAGAATGGAACAGGCCGATATCCGTGTAGCTGATAAAAATATGCAGGCTGTCAAACGGGTCGAAATGCACCCCGTAGCAGGTGGTCACATCCAGGCCGCGCGAGGTGTAGCTGTCATCGGGCTGGTTGATACTGTAAACTGTTTGCCAGGTCTTGCCGCCATCCAGGGTGCGGTAGGAGTGCCCGTCAGCCGCATAGCATATATCCGGTTTTGTGGGGCAGACTCCCAGCTCGTGGGGACTTGCCGACCAGGATGGGTCGTAACTCCGGGTATACCACGATTCGGAGAAATTTTTCGAGATTATGCCGTCCCAGTCGGCCCTGTAAACCCAGTCCCAGTTTTCCCCGCTGTCCACTGTTTTGAAAATGCCGAACTGGGGCGGTGAATTGGACCCGGCCGAATATGAGGCGCAGGCCAGATACGCCACCTCGGGCTGGCTCTGGCAGACAGCCAGGGTATTATAGGAAGGAACCGCGCCGTAATATGTAAAGGGCCTGGTGAGGTCCTCGTTTACGGCATTCCAGGTCCCGCCACGGTCAGTCGAGCGGAACACCCCGCCGGCAACTGACCTGCCGAGTTGCCTCATGGCGGACAGAACGTATAAAGCGTGGCCCCCGTCCCCCTTGCCGCCGTCTGCGTAAACAAGCGGCGTATCAGGCAGATCGAGGGCGGTTATCTCTCCGCTTGTTTCCGAGACCCGCACTGCTCCAATATCGGTTATTGCCAACACCTCGTCCGGGTTGTCCCACCAGGTTCCGGGAAAAACAGCCAGAACCTGGTCTCCGGGCAGCTCGGCCAGGATGCGCCAGTTCTGTCCCCGGTCATTCGAGACCAGAATTTTCGCCGGGCCGTCCCACTTGCTGTGTAAACCGATTAAAAGATGATCGCTGTTTGCAGGGTCGACACGCACCTTGTCTATCCATGCATCTGGCATGCCATCCACTGTCCAGTATGACTGCTCGGAGTGGTCGCCGACCATGCGCTCGTAAAGCACATTGGCCGGGTCCGGGTAAATGAGCCGCCAGCGGGCCCCGCCGTCCTCGCTGCGGTAAAGGTCGGTGTTGCAGGCATAGACAGTGCCGGGACTCGAGGGGTCGAACTCGAAATCCTCGACCGCAGTGCGCAGGTTGAACATGCGCCAGCTCGCACCGGCGTCGAAAGTGACATAAGCCCCTGTCATGTCGCAGCGCAGGAGAACATTGTCCGGGTCATAGGGGTTGATTGTCGGGGAGAACATGGCCCCGCCGCCTCCCGGTCCCAGCACCCTCCAGCTCCCGGCGACCGGCTCTGCCTGATGGAGGTTATGTTTGGCGATATTGACAGCCAGAGCTACAGCGTCGATAATATTGTATTTGCCGTCCCCGTTGTAATCCACTCTCGGGTCCGCGGGATAATCCAGCGCCATCAGGAGCAAGGCGATCACATCCGTAACCGTTACCTCCCCGTCGTGGTCGTAATCCTCCAGGTAGGAGACAGACTGGCCGGAATCATCCGCCACAGCAGGTGAGGCCAGGAAAAGAAAGTGCAGATTGAGAAAAATCCCAAAGGCAGTCAGATATCTTCGAAAGCCGGGCCAGGACATATATCGATCCTCTCGAATCCGGTGGCGGCTTCTAAAAAAGAATTACAGGTTTCGATAAACTCTAATGCGCCAGGCCATAAGCACAAAAATAACTGGTTATTTAATAGTAGTAAAGACGCTCCAAAAAAAATTATTTTCCTTGATTTAGCAGGCAAACCATATTGTTTTTTAATCGAAAAGAATCCCTCGAGGCTCTGCTTCGGTGCAGCCTGCTGCTGATATCAGGCGCAAGTGGCGCTGATTATTGGCCTAGGTCGCGGTCCTTTCGCTTACGCGGCCTGGAGCGTGGCAAAAGCTGGCGGGTCCGGGATTACGCCAATAGTCTCGAACCCGTCGTTATCTCAGATGATAAGCCCGAATTATACCGGGCGTTCAAGGATTACCTCTTCGTTGAGGTATCCGCTATGGATTGAGAATAAGCCTGGGCTATTTGCATGTCCGGTTCTTAATATCAAAGGAATCCGCAATAAGTAATAAGTGTACCGTTGGCAAGTGACTCTTAGTAAGCTGGTAATATTTGGCAGAGGAGGCAATCTGTGGATCTTGAAAGGGGCCAAAATATGATCTATCAGGCAATCGAAGTTGCAGTTAAAGCACATTCCAATCAGGTGCGCAAAGGCACTGATATCCCTTATATCTCTCATCCGTTTGCAGCAGGCATGATTCTTTCCCAGGCCGGCTGTTCGGAAGAGGTGATTGCTGCCGGGATTCTACATGATACAATTGAGGATACACCAGTTACGCTGGATTTGATACGTGAAAAATTCGGGGAGAAAGTAGCTTCGCTGGTCAAAGCGTGTTCCGAGCCTGATAAATCACTATCCTGGGAGGAGCGAAAAAAACACACGATTGAATTTTTGAGGACTGCTCCATTGGATGTCCGTCTGGTGGCCTGCGCCGACAAGCTTCACAATATAAGATGCATTGCTGACGATTACAGGAGAATCGGCGATAAAATATGGCAGCGTTTCAAGCGCGGAAAAGATAAGCAGGAATGGTACTATCGGAGCCTGGCTGAAGTTCTTGGTGATCAAATCGATAATCAGGAGAAAATAGCAATCTTTCTGCAATTTAAGGAAGAAGTCGAAAAGCTGTTTGGAAAAGCAAATAGAAAAATATGAGCAGATTTTCAATTTCCTCGTAATGGCGGTTTATTAATCAGCTACCACGGATAAAGGGTTGAAATATGATCTTAGGAAGAGCTTTTTTATTCAGACTTGTTCAAACCGTTGTTTTTTCTGTCTGTTTATTCAGTTCCTGCGCAGAGGAAAAATCTCCGGTGACAGGGCTCAAGGGAGATTTCTCTCAGGGACAGGTTTTCCTTACCTGGCAGGAGCCGCCTGGAGACCATGGAGGCACGTTTAATATCTACATGAGCCCTGAGCCGATTAAGGGCCGCAATCTGGACCAGGCGAATCTTCTTGCCGCAATGGTCGAGGCCTATTCCGCGCGGGACTGGTGGCAGGACTCGGCCACTTATTTCAAGGAAGGCCAGGTGGAGCCGGCTGGATTTGTGATCCGGGAAGGCGGCGAGAGGCTGGACCCGGCTGGAGGGCTTTTCGTGCACACAGTAGGCGAGGGGGACCCTGAGAGCGCGTATTACGCGGTAACCATGACTGTGGGCGGAGCGGAGGACCGGAAGATCGTGGCCGGGTCCAACTCCCTGAAGCGCCCGCTGAGCGGGAGGCAGATGCCGATAAAGCCCATCTGGCTGGGTGTACCGGGTGAAAAGCCGGGACCGGGCAGTGCGGAAGGCCTGCCGGCGATTTTTTCTCTTCACGGACGAGGCGGCTCAGAGCCACAGACCTGGCTTGCTTTCGGCACCCGGGAGATGGGCTGGCGTGAGGGGCTTCCTTTCAAGTTCCATGCTGTCCTCAAGGAGGGCCATCTGCTGATCGCTCCCACTGACCGCACATGGGTCTGCCGCACCTTGCTCGAATCCTGGGATGCGCGGGACCATTTCTCTCCTGCAATCGACACTTTCTGGTACGGCTACAATGACCGCATTTACGACCGCGATTCGATGCTGTCCGGCACGCCAACCAACTTTACGGAAAGAAGGAACCTCTGGATTCTTTCCTGGGCGCAGGAGTATTTCAGGTGCGACCCGGCCCGGATAGTGCTGGAAGGAGGATCCATGGGAGGCTGCGGCACCCTGTCGTGGGGCCTTCGGCACCCGGAGCTCTTCTCCGCGCTGATGGCTGCGGTTCCACTGGTGGGGTATTTCGACCAGGAATGGGGCGGGAGCGAAAAGCGGCTCACCCCGTTCTGCGGGCCGCTCGACCGCAGGGACAGTGAGGGAACAATACTCCGCCAGCGGATGGACTCGCGCACAGTGCTTGCTGACGCGCTCGAAAAAGGGATCGACCTGCCTTTCCTGGTCATTTCCAACGGCAGGCAGGACGGTTCCATACCCTGGAGGCCCAATCCCCGCTACTACCGCGCCCTGAACGAATCCCGCCAGGGATTCATTGCCGGCTGGGACAACGGGGTGCATTCAAATTGTATGGATCATGCGGACCCGTGGTTCAAGAACTGGCAGGATCCCGAATACCTGCTGCGTTTCAGCTTAAAAGAGAGTTTTCCCGCTCTGAGCAATTTCTCGCTCAATGATAATCCCGGCAATGGAGAACCTGCGGACGGCGACCTCACGGGCTATATCAATTTCGGCCTGGAATGGAAAGAGATCCGGGATGAAAAAGATCAGTACGCCCTGACCCTGTTTTTTGCCGGCGGCAAACCCCGCCTTCCGGCCACAGTGGATATCACTTTGCGCAGAGTGCAGCGGTTTCATCCTGCCCCTGGAGAAGAGGTGGTCCTGATTGATAGAGCGCCCGGCGGGCGGGAGATTATCCGCAAGACAGCGCCGGCCGACCGGACCGGGCATATCACTTTCGAGAAATTCAGGCTTACGGACATTCAGGGGAACAGGCTGGTGGTCCTGCGGAAAAATAAACATTAGAACCAGAATCGGCATTCAGGCTGACTCAATAGTGAGAATTCGATATCCTCCTTGAAGACACCTTTTCAAAAGGAGCGGCGAGATGAAAAAGTTTTTAACCTGGAGCCTGGTATCGACAATCATTCTCTGGCAGGGGCTATGGGCCCGGGAGCCTGCACGGGCAGGCCTGCGGGACCTGGGAATCGTGATCGGACAGCTCGCTCCGGGTCCCGGAAACACGATCACCGATGTGCCGGGAGTGCTGGTCGGGCACTGCACGATCAAGCGCGGGGAGGATATACGCACAGGGGTTACCGCGATCCTGCCGCACGGCGGGAACCTTTTCCTGGAGAAGGTCGAGGGAGCAGTGGAGGTGTATAACGCGTTCGGCAAGCTGGCCGGCTCGACCCAGGTCAACGAGCTGGGCGAGATCGAGACCCCGATTCTGCTGACAAACACCCTGGCAGTGCCCCGGGCTGCGGATGCGCTGATCTCCTATATGCTCTCCCTTCCTGGAATGCAGGATGTGGTCTCTATCAACCCCCTGGTTGCAGAAACCAATGACTGGTGGCTGAACGATATCAGGGCCCGCGCAGTGGATGAGCAGGATGTCTATGCTGCTATCGAAGCCGCAAATTCGGGACCGGTCGAGCTGGGCTCTGTGGGAGCGGGCACCGGAACAAGTTGTTTGGGGTACAAAGGGGGCATCGGGAGCGCCTCGCGCGTGGTGGATATCGAAGGGCATACCTATACCCTGGGCGTCCTGGTGCAGACCAATTTCGGCGGGACTCTGACCATAGACGGGATCAGGGTCCGGGCGGACCTCAAAAGCGACAAGACAGACCGGGGAGGCTCATGTATCATAGTGCTCGCCATTGATGCCCCGGTCTGTCACCGGAACCTGCGCAGGCTCGCCAGGAGATCTTTTGCCGGCATGGCCAGAGCAGGGGCCGATTTCTCCAACGGCAGCGGGGATTATGCAATCGCTTTCACCACCCACCCCGATTTCCGCCACGCTCCAGAGAAGGGGCCTTACACGAGGAGCCGGCAGCCTTTGGAAAACAACGCTATGGACGGCTTGTTTACAGCCTCTATCGAAGCGACAGAGGAAGCCATAGTCTCATCCATCCTTGCCGCCACTACGGTCACAGGAAAGAACGGCCACAGGCGTGAAGCCCTGGATATCGAAAAGTTGAAGGCCGTACTTAAGCGGGAACACCGGTAAGTGTTTCAGTCGCTGAATTTAGACTAACAATATGGGCAGAGCTTTATGTAAAGTAAATTACAATGGGGAAAAGACACTGTTTTATTGACATTTAAGAGTAAAGACTATCTAATTGTAAATGCGTTATTTGCACTTTTGATAATTACATTTGAAATTAGAATTATAGTTGCAAACGAGAAAGGCTCAACAGTATAAACAAAAAGTGTGCATCATGTATTTAATACCATAAGAATGACCGGAGAATGAAAATCTGGGTCTTTCGGTTAAAAATCAGGTAGGCAGAGAAGATCAAAGGATCCTTTCAATGCCTACCTTAACTTTTCTACCCGCAGTTTTCCAGGATCAATCACCTCAGCCGGGAGGCAAGATGTCCAAAGCTCTACCGCTTAAACCGCTCCTTTTAATGTGGTGTTTTTCGCTGCTGTTGGTTGGCACATTAATTTTTTCTACCGGCAGCCTGCTGGCCTCGGAGGGTTCTGGACCAGGGACCCTGAAATAGAAATTTAAAATAGGGGAGCCGAAAGAAAGGATTCCCGCAGTGCGGTTGTCCGCTGCCGGAGACCTGAAGTTCAGATATCAGACAGGATCTGGTATCTGGGAGCCTATGACACCCGCTATCGGCACCGACGGGACCATTTATGTAGGTTCGGACGATAATTATATGTACGCGATAAATCCTGCCGGGACTTTAAAATGGAAATATTTGACTGGAGATGATGTAGATTCCCCACCCGCTGTTGGCAGCGACGGGACGATCTATTTCGGGTCTTATGACTATTATTTATATGCCTTGAATCCGGACGGCACCCTTAAGTGGAAATACGAGACAGGAGATTATGTCGTTTCCTCTCCGGCACTGGGCAGCGACGGGACCATCTATTTCGGGTCTTTTGACTATTATTTATATGCCTTGAATGCCGACGGCACTCTTAAGTGGAGATATGAAACCGGGAGTATAGTGTACTCTTCACCGGCAATCGGCAGCGACAGTACCATTTATGTGGGTGGAGCAGACGGATTAATATATGCGCTGAAACCGGACGGTACTCTTAAATGGAGTTATACTACCGACGAGGCAATTTTTTCTTCGCCGGCACTGGGGAGCGACGGGACCATTTATATAGGTGAAGGTTACTATTATGAAGACAATGGTACTGTTTATACGTCAGGTGAATATTTTTATGCGCTGAACCCGGACGGCACTCTCAAGTGGAGATATTATGTTGGTGCTGGTATCCAATCCTCTCCGACATTAGGGAGTGACGGGACAATCTATTTCGGGGGGCTGGATAATTATATTTATGCCTTGAATTCAGACGGCACTCTCAAGTGGGAATACGAGACCGGCGGTTGGGTGTTGAGTACGCCGGCTGTAGGCAGTGACGGGACCATATATGCAGGTTCGGAAGATTATTACGTATACGCGTTAAATTCGGATGGCACTCTCAAGTGGAGATATCTGACAGAAAGTCTAGTCCTTGCTGCACCCACCATAGGAAACGATGGAACCGTTTACATAGGGTCTAATGACACCCACTTGTATGCCCTGGAGAGCGGCACTACATCAGGTCTTACCGCAAGCCCCTGGCCCAAGTTCGGCTGCGATTTGCAGAACACGGGCCAGGCGGGCGCCGCTGTGGTTCCTGCCGACAAGAGGCTTACCTTCGCCCAGGTAGATGCCACAGGTTTCCCGGTGATCGAGTGCTATGTCACTGTCAGGGACCAGAGCGGCAACTACATTACCGGCCTTACAGCTAAAGATTTCACTGTTATGGAAGACAGTGTCGTCCAGTCGCCGATAACGGTGACCTCGGTGGGGACGACCGGCTCTGCCCTGACAGTGGTATTGGTTCTGGACAGAAGCGGCAGTATGGACGGCTCGCCGATAACTGATCTGAAAACCGCGGCCAAGTCTTTCGTGGACAATATGAGCACCCAGGACAAATGCGGGATAGTTTCTTTTGAGTCAACGGTCACAGTGGAACAGGCGTTTACCAGTGATAAGACTCTTTTGAAAACGGCGATTGACAATATTTACGCTGATGGCTTCACTGCGATGTATGACGGGGCCTACAAGGCACTCAGCGAGCTCAGCCTTCAGACCGGCCGCAGGGCTGTTATCGTATTCGGTGACGGGGATGACAACGAGAGTACCACCACTTCCGATCAGGTTATATCTTATGCCAACTCCCTGGGGATCTCGATTTTTACCATCGGACTCGGACTTTCTCCCGGGTCCACAGAGGAAACCACTTACAAGAACCTGGCTGACCAGACCAATGGGTCCTATTTTTACGCGCCGAGTTCCAGCGAGCTGGCCCAGATTTACCAGAACCTAGCCGAGATTTTTGCCAGTCAGTACCATATTACTTATACCACGAGCAACCCCAATGCTGACTGCACGGTTCGGGACGTGTTGATAACAGCTACTTTTTCCGGTGGTTCAGCCACCAGCGGGAAGAGCTATACGGCGCCGTGCGCAACCACGGGCACGGTAACTCTCACCTGCGGCTCCACTTCCGGTTCTGCAGGCGGCACGGTCAGTGTTTCGATATCTCTTGACAATTCAAGCATTGCCATAGCCGGGGGCCAGTTTGTGCTTACTCCGAGTCCTTCAGGTTATTTGACTTTCAAGAGTGCGGCGGTGGGGAGCCGCACTAGCGGCTGGACAGTGAGTAACAGCGCTCTGGGTGATGGGCAGATGATTTTGTTTTACTCCGGTGCAGGAGCGACTATCAGCACTGGCAGCGGTGATATTCTCACCGTGAGTTACGATGTAAGCTCAACTGTTCCCACAGGGACTGAGATAAACCTCGTGTTCTCGGGGGTACAGCTTTCGGATGCGAATCAGAAAGCTGTCACCACGAATTTGGTCACCGGCAAGATTACAATTGGCGGGTGCGCTCTTCCTGGGGATGTGAACAGTGACGGTTCGGTGAATATTTTTGATGTTTTGACTATCGTGAAATTTGCCCTGGGCCAGCAGACGCCGACAGCGGCCCAGAGCGCATGCGCAGACATGAACAGCGATGGAGCGATAAACATTTTTGACGTTTTGGCTTGTGTGAACAAGGCGCTCGGGAGAACATTGCTCCTCGCCGGGGTTTCACCAGAGCCCGCTCAGCTCGATCTGAACCAGCTCAAGCAGGATTTGAGAGCTTTAGGAGCAGATCAGTCTCTGATAGACGATGTGGCAGCGTTGTACTCCATGACCACGGGCAGGGTTCAATTGCCCGAGTCGTTCAGTCTGGCACAGAACTCTCCCAACCCGTTCAACCCGGCCACTACGATCAGCTACGGTGTGCCGGAAGGCGAAATAGTGAATGCGTCTCTTAAAATTTACGACATCCGCGGCCGCCTGGTCAGGACACTGGCGGAAGGAGTCCGGGAACCCGGGACGCATCAGGTATACTGGGACGGCACGGACGAGACAGGACAAAGAGTGGCGAGCGGTATTTATATTTACCGCATGCGGGCCGGGGATTTTGCGCGGACCCGCAAGATGGTGCTCTTGAAATAGTTTTTCGCAGAGAGGACGTTTTTTATATTTTTATAACGCTTTAAAATTTAATGGATTATTGCAGGGGCGGGTTTCAACCCCGCCCCTGCCGGGATTTTTAAAGGTCTTATTAATTTACATTCCACTCCCATCTAAATCTCCAACCCGGAGGACAAAGAATGAAACGTATTGCAGCTCTGTCAGGTTTCCTCTATATCTTGACTTTATCCACTGCCCAGGCCGATTCTCTCACTCTGGAAGAAGTGACTGTTTTACCAGGAGATACCGCTGTAGTAAATTTGATATTGAACAATTCAGTGGCGGTTGGAGGTTTTCAGTTTGTAGTGACTCCCTCGCCGACAGGGGAGGTAACATTTTCAGAGGTTGAAGCGGTGAGCCGTGCTGCTGGCTGGAGCATAAGCACCAATGCAAGCGGGGATGGTGTCATGGTACTCGGTTATTCAGCCTCGGGCGCAAGCCTGGCCGCGGGCAATGAGGCCATACTTACATTTAAGTATCTTGTGGACCAGGGTGCCTCGGAGGGAGCTGTAGCTTTGGAGATCACAGGGGTCCAGATCTCTGATGATGCTTTACAAGCTATCGCAGGCATAGGCATTAAAAACGGCGTGATTACGATACAGAGCCTTGTTCCGGCTAACCAGGCCCCGGTGGCCTCGTTCACCGCCACGCCGGAGAGCGGCGAGCCGCCGTTGGAGGTGGATTTTGACGCTTCGGGCAGCAGCGATGCCGATGGCTCGATCTCGACCTACACCTGGGATTTCGGCGATAATACAACAGGCTCCGGAGTAACGGTTTCCCATACTTTCGACAATGCAGGGTCTTATACGGTAACCTTGACTGTTACGGACAATGAAGGAGCTGCCGGTACTTTGTCCAAAACTATCGAGGTGCGTACGGCTGGAGCATTCAAGAAAGGAGATGTCAACCGCGACGGGAAAACGAATATTTTCGATCTTTTATCATTGTTAGCCATTCTCGGCGGGTCTGAACAGGACTATTACTGATAACCTTTATTATTGCATCGCTGTCTAACGCAAGGGCCTGCGATTTCTCACAGGCCCTTTTTTTCGCACTTAAACAAACCTTATAAGTATTTTTTCAAGCGTGATTAATTTCCAGCTAGAGCCTCTTGTCGAACAGATTACGGGAACATTGCCCAGAGGCTCGGTAATACAATCCAGCAAAACTCGAAAGGTTAAAGCCGCGGTGGTTAAGGGCAATCTCTCTGAAACTCTTTTCTGGAAACGGATTATTTCCGATGATTCAAGTTTTAAGTCACCGCGAATGCCATTACCGGTGCACCGGGAAAGGCCACTGAAGAATCCGAGTTTCCCAGTACAATCCCGTCGTTTAAGGCGATGATGGTCTCCTGCAGCTTCCCGAACGAATTGTAGATTTTAGCTACTGACTGGTTTTTCCTGATAATATCTCCTGGCCTGACTAAAAATCTGATAATACCACTGGTAGAGCTCACCGGCTGCTGGGAGAATTTAAAAATTTTATCGCCGAAAGTCTCTGTCAATTGATGCTTGAAAGAATCTTTCACCGGTTCTATCATCCCTAGGTAATCCAGAATGTTAAAAATGGATCTCACTCCATATTCTACATTTATCTCATTGACAACAAACGACTCTCCCAGTTCAATCGTCAGGGCCGGAATACCATGTTGAATCAAGCTGTAAGACAGAGTGTTAGTCAGCTCATCAGTGTCCAGAATAATCAGAAACCCGGTTTTTTCACTTATTGTTTTGGCTTTTGTAAATACATCATGATTAATATTCGGATTGGAGTCTAAAAGAGTGTAGGGGACCGATTTCATCCAGTCATTGTGCAGATCCAAAACCAGGCTCGGGCTTGTTTTCAGGATAGTGGTAAATATTATATCGGCTATTCTTTCAGCCAATGATCCATTTTTGTTACCCGGGAAGGAGCGGTTAAGATCTTCTTTGCTTAAAGTGATATTGCGGGAGGCGGATTCGAAGCCGATCGGATTCATCAACGGGAAAGCATAGAGGGCGCCGTTCAATAAATGTTCTTTTTGAAACAGCTTGAAAATTTCCTGGATTACCACAATTCCGCTTACTTCATCCCCATGTCCGCAGCCGGTAAGCCAGACAACAGGGCCCGGGTTTCCGCTTTCCGCTGACATTAAAGGTATACGCCGCCGGGACAAATCGGAGCCGGTCATAATCTTTATAAATGAATATTTGATTTTTGAGGCCATTTTTCCCGCTTTATCAACTTTCAGGCTTTTATTATTCGCCATACCGGAATTGCGCTCAGGATTCCGGTCCGGCAAATAGTAGAGCTAAAATGAAACATGATAAAGATATATCCCGGCGAATGGATTTCAAAGAAATTTCATCTGGAGCGCCGGACCTGAAAAGGCAGGGGAAAAGGGGGGCGCACCGACAGGTGGGGAAAGGAACCCGGCGACTGGAGAGCCCGGAAATCGAGAATTTGATCAGGGTGGTCCGCGTATATAAAATTTTGAATTGCCCAGGCTTTAATTTGCATGAGAGCGGAAAAGAAATACCTTTGATTTTGATGGTCCGCTGAATTGCTTTTTTATTCAAACTGACCATTGGCAAGTAAAAATTTAACAGCGAAGAAATTTTATGTCTTTATGGTGCGTTTCTACACGCTTTATCAGTCCGGATTATTTATAAAAATCGGGTACAGAATTAATGAAGTGCAGTAAACACAGATTTTTGGGAGTATGCTGAGGAAGGGGGCAGGCACAATTTTTGCCAAAACACCGCGGTCTAGCAAGCTCAATCGGGAGTCGTGCAAAAATTGTGCCTGCCCCCTCGGGCGGTTATTTTGTGAATAATCCAGATTAGCTTTTCAATCCTTTATCTTTTGAATGGAGAAAGACCCCCAGAACAGGCCGGACCGGATCTCTCACTGCCCGTTTCAGGACTCTTAAAGAAATGATTTAGAATTCTTTGGGTCCTGAATTTTAGAATGGACAATATGGGAGCAATAAAATATTTTTAATGTTTAAATCGGATCATACACTCTTTAAAAAAAATACGCTCCGGCGGCAGGCCTGGGTTTTGTGAAGGTCGGAAATCCGGTGTAAGAATAACTGATTGGAAAAGAAGGCCTGAACAGGTAAAACCGAATTCAGAGTTATCTCCAGTTTAAAAATAAAAGGAGACACAATTGGCACCTCGGATCCTGGTAGTAGAAGATGAGGTTATTATCGCCACCCAATTGGAAGAACGGCTTAGACGAATGGGATACGATGTGGCTGGGCACTCCAATTCAGGTGAGGACGCTGTAAAAAAGGCCTTGGATCTTAAACCGGACATCATCTTGATGGACATTGTCATGCCGGGCAAGTTGGACGGGATTAATGCCGCTGAAAGAATCAAGCAAGAACTCGATATCCCGGTAATATTTCTGACAGCCTTTGCGGATGATTCGCTCATCGATAGAGCTAAACGGGCTGAACCCCTCGGATACATTCTCAAACCATACCAGGAAAATGAGATAAAAGCTGTCATTGAGTTATCGCTTTATAAAATAAAACTGGAGCGTGAGCTGGTCAGCGCATCGTTATCCCTGGGACGGGATCATCTCGCTGCCGCCTTGAAAATTATTGAAGATGGGGTGATGACTACCGACCGGCTCGGTAAAGTGATTTTGCTCAATAAAGCTGCCGAGGAACTGACCGGTTGGAAAAAGGAAGAGGCATTCGGTAAGAACCTGCCGGAGGTCTTTTGTTTTAAAGATGAGAAAAGTGGCGATCCCTGCATAAACCTTGCAGAATTGATTATTAGTGAAAGTGCTTTTAAATCCATAAACAACCGTGGTACCCTTTCAACAAAAGACGGAAGAAAGCGAACTCTGGCTTTGAGTTGCCTGCCCATAAGCGATAAAGAAAAAAATATCGGTGCTGTGATAGTCTTTCGCGATATTACCGAGATTGAAAAAAAGGAAGAGAAGATCATCACAGAGAGAAAACTCGAATCCATGGGGACTCTAGCCGAGGGAATCGCTCATAATTTCAATAACATTCTGACGGCCCTTTTACTCAATTTGGACATGGCAAAAACGCTGGTAAATTCGCAGGATGGGGTGTATGAAAGATTGATTGGGGCAGAAAAGGCCGGCTACCGGATAAAGGATTTAGCCCGGAAGCTGCTCCTTTTCTCCAAGGGAGTATCAGCGAATAAAAAGAAAAGTTCTATTTCTCAGTTGATCAGGAAAACGCTGTCCAATTCTTTGAGAGGATCCATAGTCAAGAGTGAATTCTATCCGCCGGATGATCTCTGGCCGGTGTTAATCAATGTCGAACAAATAACCAATGTCCTGGCTAATTTAATCGATAATGCCGTGGAGGCTATGCCGGAGGGTGGGGTAATAAAAATTACCGCGGAAAATGTTTTTCTGGAGCAGAACTTTATTTTGTCTGCCAGGGAGGGTAAATATATTAAAATAACCATACAGGATAACGGGGTTGGCATACCAAAGGGAAATCTGCATAAAATATTCGATCCTTTTTTCACGACCAAAAAAGATATCGGAAGCGGCCTGGGCCTTTCTTCCGCCTATTCAGCCATCAAGTGGCATGACGGATATATCGATGTAACTTCTGAGGTAGGGGTCGGGACGACTTTCTATATTTATCTGCCTGCCTGTGAATGAACATATTTCAGCGAAAACCGGACATGGAAAGTCTTTCGTGATTTAAGGTAAGCTTTTGTAAAGGTTTGAGATGTAGAAAGCAAGAGATATGGATAGTGTAGAATGTTGGATTGTACCTTGATTGATAGACCGCAAAGAAGGACACCTGCCAGACAAACCCCTTGAGACCGCATTACTTTTTTTTTCACGAAGAGCCGGATAACCGCTTTGAGCAGCGTGGTTCCTTCGGCGGCAGGTTCCGGTACCAGGTTATCGATAAAACAGCCGTGGCCAGTAGGGCTGCCCCAAGGCAAAAAAGCGCCTGGGCGGGCCAGTGTCCGACCAGGAACATCGGAAACAGGTAATAACCGGTAATGGCGATAATGCCTAAGAGGGTGTTCAGCACAGCCGGCGATGCTTTTTCTGAGGCCTGGCCCTTCTCGGCAGGGGATAAAGGGGCTTTTTCTCTTATCGGGCCCCACAGGCCGAACGGGCGGACATTCCGATAGAAAGAGATCAGAGTATCCTGACCCACAGGTGGGGTCAGGAGAGAGCCAAGGATACTGGCCAGCAGGGAAGCGATACAGATCGAGGGAAAGACGATATACATCGGCGTATCCGGGAGGAAAAAGAAGGGCAGGGACAGGATGATGCCCCCCAGAGTGCCGGCCGTAAATCCCCAGCCATTCATCCGCCACCAGTACCACTTCAATACATTCGGCACGATCACCCCCGCCCCAAGGGCCATCATCATCCAGTTCCAGATCTGGGCGATTGATTTCGCCTGGTACCCGATAGCGACACCGGCCAGGACAATCGCCACTGTGGCGATATAGCTGGAGCGGATCAACTGCTTTTCCCCGGCGCCGGGCCGGAAAAAAGGCTGCCAGAAGTCGCGCACCAGATATGAAGCCCCGCTGTTGACTGTCGAGCTGAACGTGGACATGAAAGCTGCCAGCAGCCCCGCGATAACAATGCCCCTTACCCCCGGGGGCAGGAATTCCTGCAATACCACCGGCATAACCTTTTCCGGGTCGTTGATACTGGCTATTCCACAAATGGCGAGCAGAGTGATCCCAGCCGCCATGGCCCAGCGAATTATCAGGAAAAAGCTCCAGGAGGCACCGACTTTGGCTGCATCGCGGGCATCGCGGGCCGCCAGGAAGCGCTGGAAGTCATACATCTGCGCGGGCCCACCCGCATTCAACAGCAGGCCTTTTAGTACCCAGACAATGACCAGTGCCCCGAAAAACTCGTATTCCGCCGTTCCCGCACCGCTTGTCCCGGCCAGGCGCCATTGTGGAAGCAGGCTGTTCCAGCCCTCCGGGACAGCACTGTTGATAATCTCCGGAGTGAGTTTGGAATAAGCCACCCCGGCAATCAAGATCCCGGCCACTGTCAGGATAACAGTCTGAATGACATCGGTGACCACGACGCTGTAGAGTCCTCCCAGCAGGACATAAATCGTTGTCAGGCCGATAATAAGCATAGCACAAGCAGCGGGTTTGAAAGGCACATATACCGAGGCGAACTTGCCTATCCCCTGGAATGCATAGCCGATAAAACTGGCCTGAGTGATCACCGCCATCAATGCATAAGCTGTGCGCGAGAATTTCCCCCCGCGGTCCGGGCCAAAACGAGTAACCATCCATTCCGCCCCTGTCATGACATTGGACCGTCTCACCCATTTACCCATGTAGGACATAAAAAAGGCTCCCATCATCCAGCCCCACATCCAATGGATCCACATCGATTTCATCCCTAAAAGGAAAAGGAGCGAGACAATCCACATGGTGCCGGTGATATCGAAATTAGAGACTGCGCCTGACATGGCCAGGGCCAGCCAGGGTAGGTTCTTGCCCCCTAAAAAGTAGGATTCAAGGTTTCTGGAGGCCCGCTTTCGGTACCAGAAGCCCAGGCCGACAGTGATGATGAAGTAAAGCGCGATAATTGTAATGTCAATATAGCCCATCAGGTTCTTCCCTGAGAGACAGCGATTGGCTTTGGAGTATAAAAATGTCTGTGCGGGAATCGTTAATCACCGATAAAGTTCTCTCCGGTTATTATAATCGGTGCATTGGATGGACCCTGATCCTGGTTGACCAGGCCGCCTGAGAAATCAAACAGGAATTCCGATTTCTCTTTTCGATTTCCGCCTCGTTTAAAGCAACCCGTTTTTTTCAAGCCAGTTTGAAACTATCAAGGTCAGTGAATCAATCAATTTTCGGTTCGAGGGGTGGATATGCCCGGAATCGAGCCACACTATTTCTTTCGGCTCTTTCGCTTTTTGATATAGCCGGTTTACGTATAACCCGGGGATCTTTTCATCATCTCGGCTGTTAACCATCAGGAGCGGACGTGGAGCCAGCCTGTCGATATAGGCCGACGGCTCGAATGGAGCAGTTAAAGTCCCCAATATATAGCTCGTGATTTTTCGCAAGGGGGTGAAGCCGATCTTTCTCCTCAGGTTCCAGTCGATAAGCTCCTCCAGGTCGGCTGCTCCATGTATCAGAACCAGTCCGTCAAGGCGCCTGTCGAGCGCAGCGGCCAGGACAGCGAACGGCACTCCGAAACTGGCTCCCAGAACCGAGACCCGGCTGGTATCCACCTCGGGTCTTGAGTATAGGTATTCCAGCACTGTTGCGGTCATGCCCACGGAAGCCCAGGCGCCTGTGTTAAGCTGAAGAAGCAGGGACGGGATATGGATCAGGCTTACTTTCCTCTCAGAGTAAGAGGGATAATCCATAGCGCAAATCACTCCAGGTGTTTCCAGGCGGATAAGCTTCACTGCCCCGGCCCCGGTGCCGTGTCCCCCCAGAATCAGCAGGGCCGGCTGAGGCTGGTTTATCCCGGCTGGCAGGCGCAGCTCGCCCCTGGTCACCCGGCCCAGCTCATCGGTCAGGGTAAAAGCGATTTCTTTATACCTGCCGGAATCAGCCAGTACCTGTTCCTCGACTTTTGAAAGCGGGCTGATTTCGGCCAGCAGCCTCCCGGTGTGGTCACTCGTCCTGTACCATAAACTCCAAACCAGAAAAACCACCAGCGCTGCGGCAATAATTGCCAGTGCCCATAAAACCAAACGCCTTATCCTCCTTTTGCCCACTCTGAACTCCGGATTTTTAATGCTGTCTGCCATGCGATTTCAAGGCATTCTTGTTCCCATCCAGGCTATTGTCCATTATAATGCCTTTAGAGGCTGAGTCAACAGGTGAAAGCACGGTTTTGAGATTGGAAGTGCAAGCATTGTCCAGCGGGAGCTCTCTATAATATAGCGATTTTAAACCGATTTGTTACATATTATGTTGCCGTTAATTTATATCTGGAATACATTGAGAAAAATGGCCTTGAAATGGATTTTCTATCCAGGGATACTTATTCGTGCAGCAGATTGACTGTCTGTGAGTTAAAATTTCTCCGATTGACATCACCCGGATTTGGAGTGTTATATTATAAAAGAGCATTTGAAATAATAACCGGATTTGTGGAGCACCGATAAGGACGAAAGCATTGAAACTACCTTGTGACCGCAGGCTGTGCAATAATTGAGATACCTGATTGCAGAAAATCAACTCAATGGAGGTAAAATGAAAAGCCTGATCATCTGCATCCTGCTGCTTGTTTTCCCAGCAAGCGTGCCGCGGATCATTGCGGGCCCTCAGGAATCCGGACAGACCGGATCTCCGGCCCTCAAGCTTTCCGTTGTTTTCAACAATGAGCCGTACAACCAGGAGCTGAAAACCGACTGGGGGTTTGCCTGTGTTATTGAGGGGCTGGAGCGGACTATCCTCTTTGATACCGGCAATAACGGCGGAATTCTGCTTTCGAACATGAAAATCATGGGAATCGGTTCCAAGGATATTGATATGGTCATCCTTTCCCACTTTCACGGGGACCACACAAATGGAATGGCAGATTTTTTAAAGCAAAATGCCAATGTCACTGTCTATATGCCGGAATCTTTTCCGGACTCCTTCCAGGAGCGGGTCAAAAGCCTGGGCGCCAAAGTTGAGCTTGTGGATGGGCCATTGAAGATTTTCAAGGGGGTTCACTCAACCGGAGAAATGGGCACTTCCATAATAGAGCAGTCCCTGATCCTGGATACTTCCCAAGGCCTGGTGATAGTTAACGGGTGTTCGCATCCCGGCATTGTGGACATTGTAAAAAAAGCGAAAAAGATCAGGGGTAAAGAAATCTATTTTGTGTTGGGCGGATTCCATCTCGGGCAGACACCGGAGGCGGAGATTCGGGAAATTATCCGGGAATTCAAGGAGCTGGGCGTAAAAAAGGTCGGCGCCACCCACTGCACGGGTGATCAGGCCATAGCCATGTTTCGCAAGGCCTGGGGCGACAATTATGTGGATTGCGGCTGCGGTGCCGTGATCGGGTTGGATCGATAGCTTGGGGCCTTAAGCCTCTCAGGCCGGTTCCTGGTTTTCCCAACGGCGGCAAAAGAACGCTCCGGAAACAGAGTCCTCGTGCCTCAGGGTTTTTTATGGCCTCCAGTTTCACCTCTTGATGATTTATCATCACGGGCTGCCTGTTCCTGAATAGTGGAACCTCTCGCCCCAGCTCATAACCACATAAGGATGCTCGACCGCCTGAAGGTTACTGTAAGTCTTGGCAAAACTTTCCCGGTGGTCAACCGTATGGCCCAGCTCGTTTTCGTGGCCGGTGATCACTACCTGCGGGTCAACCTCGCGGATCATCCTCGGCAGGTCGGTGGTCCAGCAGTTGGGATGCAGGATATCAACATGATATCTTCTGCCCAGGCCGTCGATCCAGGCAGCAAAATCTGCGGAATTTGACTGGTCGCCTGTATGCATCACCCGGATACTGTCAGCCTGCACAAGGTAGACATTGTTCGTTATATCGCTTCCCTGGTGGCCGGGAAAAACCATGAACCTCAATCCCCCGCATTCGCTTTCTTGCCCGCCGGGCACACGGATTAAAGAACTCGCAATTTCCGTGTCCAGCCAGAGATCCTCTGGGACAATCACTTTTTTCCCCCTCTCGACCATCAGTTGGGCTAACCCGTAGTCCGCATGGTCACGGTGGAAATGGCTGATAAACAGCAGATCCACCATTCCGGCCAGCCGCTCTAACTGCTTCTCGCTCAAGGCGACCCGCTCCACCCCGCGGTAGATATCGAAAGCGAAAGTATGACTGATGGTCTTAAGGATAAAAGTGTGGTTGTAAAGCTTCCAGACAGTGGCACCTGAGCTAACCTGCTCTGCCTCTAGCTGATCAAGAGCCCGGGTTGTCATCCGTTGGAAGAAATCGCCGACAGTCTTCATTCCTGGAGCTTCCCGGAGGTGCAAGGGGTCATCCAGGGTGATCAGCGCCAGTTTCCTCAAACCCGGATCGCCGGTACCCGGAGGGTTCTCCCAAAGAGTGCCGGCCACCCAGTTCAGTGTGGATTCAGTCCAGCGCTCAAGCTGCTCCGTTATCGGCCGGGGTACGGCCTTCAAATCCGATCCCGCAAGCTGGCTCGCTGCAGCTGCAGGGCCAGCGGAACTCCCGCTCCCTGTTTTATCTGCGGGTTGGGAGGTGCAGCCAGGCGCAGCAAATATCCCGAGAAAGAAGATCAGAAGAAACGGGAAAAATAATTTACCGGATCTTAATATCATAGTGTTCAACCTTTCCTTGGGGAGACGAGAGAAAAATCCGAGCCTTCCTGACAAACACTAAAAAACCAAATAAAACCTTTGAAAAAATGTTACAATCTCACTTGAGAAACATTTTTACTTTTTATAACGCTATGAATAACAATAGCTTATTGTAGGGGTGGTTTGCGAACCGCCCCTATTCAGATCAAATATTATCCTTTTACTCGGGATTTTTCAAAGGTCTCCTACTACTCAGGTCATAAAATTGTTTACATCTATCCGTAAAGGAAATTTATTTTCTTCTTTTGGTGGCAAAAGAAGCAAAACCATTTCTTTTGTAACCAAAAGAAACAAAAGTTAATCCTGGCATTTAAGTCCTTTACTCCGCTTCGCCAAGCTCGCCTGGCGCGATAATGCTGCGCAAAGGCCTGCCTGGGCGGTGTACATCTAGTATGGCGATGATGGAAATTATTTGTCTTCTACACGCTCCAGAAACAGGGTCCCCAGACTTCAGGGCTTCTTATAGTCTTTTTTTCACCTGGGATGGCTTTATCATCCCAGGTGGTTGCACTTATACCAATTTGCGTTCAAGATGAGTTTTAATTATATTTGAGGTACAACCCTTTTATGGGAGGTGCCTCTATGAGTAGACGTCCTCGAAACATGCCTGAGTTAACCGAGGCAGCGTCAGTTAAAGCGGTTGAAACGAAA
>DATKXY010000111.1:0-12350 GCA_035528795.1 archaeon
AGCCATTCCTGACATTCCTTCTCGGTCCGGAATTCTCTTTGAAACTGCAGGAGTGTCATCTCCTCGTAAACTGGCTTGTTTAGCTCTGCTGGCATACCTCAAAAATAGAAGGCCTGCTGAGCAGAGTCAATAATCCATAAAAGAATTTGTTTTTTGCAGCCGTGGTGGTTTAAGATTAATCCTCACTGAATCTTTTCGGTATCCGATATCCTCGATTCCACATGCCTTCTCGGGAGCCTTGAAGAGATTATTTTTATTATAATCAATAGAGACAGGCAGATGATAAAAGGCTCTACCGAGGTTTTATACCGGTGGTTTTCCACGAATTCAACAATCGCCTGGACAATTGCCGTACTGAAAACAAGTACATAAATAAAGACTTTCACTATGTCCCACCTGAATATCTCCCTGTACCGGGGGACAATCAGCCACCAGACAGGAAAAGAGAGAAAAACAAGCATGCAAAACAGTTGGAAAATACAGTATGAAGAGGCTATGGTTTTTACCAACCAGCCGCCTTTGGCAATCGCGGGACGGATACCCAAGAGATGTCCATACCAGGTAGGCTTGAAAAAGCGGATTAGAGCATGAGCTACACTTTTCAGATAAAGCAGGGGCTTTTCTTGAATTGTAGCCAGTGAAACCTCCAGCATTTTTTTTGAGGTCTCTGGGTAACTCAACCCTAACAGTCTCATCAGTTGGGGGCGGGCAATCATAGCAGCGTATTCGACATCTTCATGCCTTTTGATTTTCATCTCCCTGATTCCGAGTAATAGCTGTTTGATCTCCTCATAACGGTCCGGGGCATATTCAATGAACTTAACTGTGTGGTTGGTCAGATCGAAACCCAGCTCAGAGGACATGACAAACTGCCCGATTTTTTTATAGTTGAAACCGCCCCAGAGACCCAGCAAAATTATAGCAGGGGCCAGGAAAAAGCCGACTTTCCGGATTCTCTCACCAAGAGTGAACTTGAGATGGTAAACCAAGAAAAACGCGATTATTAAGGGCAGGAGCTCGAACTGGGCCCTGGTCAGGACGCAAAGAGAGCAGGAAAATCCCAGCAGTGAAAGCTCCTTCCAGTGCGGAGAAGATTTACCGGTGACCAATCTGGCAAAGAGATATACTGTCAGCACAAGGAAAAAGGTACAGGCAGTTTCGCTGAAAAAGTTGAATTCGAATAGAAGTTGTGATGGATTCAGAGCATAGGAAAGCCCTAAAATGAAACCAATATTATTGCTGCCCGTCTGGCCGGAGAAAATCAAATAAAGTAAAACCGCAATCCCCACCCCCATAGCTACCTGGACCCACGCTACCCTGTTCCAGTCAAAACCACTGGCTGCAATGAGCAGTGGATAGACCGGAGGATAAGCGGCTTTGTAATCGGTGTAGTCTCCGCTTACCAGCGATTTTGCGATCCGGTAGTAGTCATGACTGTCCTTTCTCATTATTGGAGAGTAGGAAAGTCCGTAAACCAGTCTCACTGTAATAGAGATAACTATCAGCCAGGCCAGCCTATTTTTAATTAGGGCTTTGAGATGACTGTTCATAGGATCGCCGTTCAGAGGATAAAGTTTGGCCGTTCAAGATGTCTGGAAATAGTTTGAACCGGATAATCCCCGGATCAAAGTATATAGCCTGATAGGAGATATAATTACAATTTCTCAGGCTGACTACTGGCCGGGTTTGTCAAATGGCTGCCTGGGTTTATCTGGGAATCCCGTTGTGTAGCCAAAGCTCTGTAGCGGCGGCCCCCGAGTGTCCGCCAGAAGGTTGATATGTCTTGATCAGGCCAGGGCACACACGCAGATACGCCTCTACACTAACACTGGGATGGTATTTTTAAGGATAGTCCAGGTCAATTGAATTTTACTCCATATTGCACAAAACATAATAATTCCCTACATGTTAATGAGTCAAGCATTACATAAGCAAAGCAAGTGTTTCAGGGAGATCAGAGAGACTGATTCTGAAATGCAAATTATTCCTGTCCCCCGGGTCACTAATTAAGGGGGGTAAAGCAGGTATTTTTTACGTAAACTCGAGAAACTTGAAAGCTCCTTTTCCCAACCGGCGATAATTTTTTCCACTGCCTCGCCTCCGGCGATCTTTTCCTTGACCTCTTTTCTCCCGATCCAGAGGTCGATATTCGAGAGGTCGAAAGTTTCAGGGTACATTCGTTTGAGCGTACTTAACAGATACATCCCTGCCGTGAGACTGCGCAGTCTCGTCCGGTCGGTGACGAGTGCTCTTACCCCTCCGCAGCGCTGGTTTTTAAACTTGTGCGAGACCGGAATGAAAGTGGTATCCTTGAACAGTACGCCTTCCAAGCCTTTTTTGTTGAGTTCCCCGGCCAGAGTATGGCCATTAACATAAGGCGCTCCGTAAAGCTCGAAAGGACATTCCGTGCCCCGGCCCACCGAGAGATTCGTGGCTTCGGCGATACCCAGGCCCGGGTAGAGTATTGCGGCATCGAGGCTTCTCATGTTGGGCGATGGGTTCACCCAGGGCAGGCCTGTCTGGTCGAAATACATTGAGCGGCGCCAGGATTTCATCGGCACCACCTCGAGCTCCGCGCCGATACCGAACTCCTTGTTGAACAGGAGGGCGAGTTCGCCCACAGTCATCCCGTGACGGACCGGTATCGGGTAGTAGGCGATAAAATTCCCCTGCAGGTCTTTTTCCAGAACCGGGCCTTCGACAACCAGACCGCCGACCGGGTTCGGCCGGTCCAGCACGATAAACAGGACGCCGGCCCCGGCCGCTGCCTGCATGCAGAGGGCCATGGTGGTTATATAGGTATAGAAACGGGTCCCGATATCCTGCATATCGAAAATTAGAACATCCAGGCCGCGAAGCCACTCAGGTTTGGGCTTGCGCGTATCTCCATAGAGGCTGTAAACCGGGAGATCGCGGCCCTCGAGCCGGCCGGAATCGTATTTTCCCTCGCCAGTTCCCTCAAGCCCGTGTTCCGGGGTGAAAACTGCCGCCAGTTCCAGCTCCTGACAAGCGGAGAACAGTTCGATAATTGAAACGCCGCGGCTGTCGCGGCCTGTGTGGTTGGTAACCAGGCCGACTTTTAAACCCTGCAGGATGTCAAAATCCTTCTCTCGCAAGACATCCAGCCCGGTTTGCACCGTATTTCCAGCTCCGGCCTGGCAGGCCGCTGCCCGGAAAACAGCGCTCAGCAAGATTACATACAGGATCCGGTGCATAAGCTGCAAACCTTCTTTCCACGGAGTGTTTCAGATAAAATTATCATCTCTGGTTTCCAAGGGCAAGAGCCAATCCTGGATAGCTTGACAAAATCAGGTTTACAAATTTATCTTTAGCCCTTTAAGCTGTCCGGCTATTTTCCAAGGAGGCGCAGTGGAGAGTGCAATTCTCCGCAAAGCTCACTCTCTTGCCGTTTCGCTAGCGCGTGAAGCGGGCGTGATGTTGCTCGAGAATCTGGGAAAGGGATTGGGAGTCGAGCTTAAAGGCGAGATAAATCCGGTCACCGAGCTCGACCGGAGGGTGGAGGAGTTTCTGGTGAGCCGCATAGCCAGGGAGTTTCCCGGACACGATTTTCTCGCCGAGGAGCAGACAACGCCTGAGGGGGATTCGGAGTTCTGCTGGATAATCGACCCTCTTGATGGTACCACGAATTACGCCCGCGGTTATCCCTGTTTTTCTATCTCCATCGCCCTCGAACAACAGGGCCAGGCGCTGCTGGGGGTTATCTATCAGCCGGCCACCGCTGAAATGTTTACTGTCACCAAAGGCGGTGGGGCTTTTCTTAACGAGCGACAGATTAAGGTTTCCAAAAAAACACAGGCCCTCGAACAGTCTTTTCTAATTACGGGTTTCCCTTATACCCTGCGCGAGCCCGGAGTGCTGGAGCGTAATTTGAGCCGCTTCCGGAAATTTCTGGCCAGGAGTTTTGCCATTCGAAGGGATGGCTCTGCGGCCTATGATTTGGCTTGTCTGGCTGCGGGTAGGTTCGACGGGTTCTGGGAAGAGGGCTTGAGCTGCTGGGATACGGTTGCCGGCGCCTTAATGGTGCGTGAGGCCGGGGGGGTAGTCTCCGATTTTGGCGGCGAGAGTTTCAATCCGCAGACGAGTAAAACAATTTTAGCCGCAGGCTCGAGCCACTTGCATAAAAAAATGCTTGCTCTGCTGCGAGACTGATACATAAGTACAAATTAGACAGACAATTCAACCGGAACTGATGTTCCAGGATTTCATGTTAAAAATAAATTTCCCAATCTATTCAGTCCTGTTAGTCTTTTTCCCCTTTGGCCCTGCATTTAGCGCCAATGACCCTGTAGCCCGCCTTCAGGAAAGCTTTATTGCGTCTTCTGCCGAGAGGAAGGAGATTTACTCGGAAGTTATCGGCCTGGCAGAAAAAGCGGGTGGCGACTCGGCTGCTCTTCTGGCCCGGACAGTGGCGTTCATGCAGAGAGCCATGGATAATGAAGATGAGTTTATCGAGCACTTGACCGCCCAGGCACCCGGCTTCAGGAATCTCATCTGGTCAGATCCTTCCTTTCTTACTGATTACGCCCGCGCCCGGGAAGGGTTCAACGCTTTGCACGCAAAGTTCCCCTGGATCGAGTCCTATGCCTCGTGCGCCAGCCTGGTGGCAGACAACTGGAAAGACGGCCCGCTTCTTTTTCGCTCCGCGCTCTCCTTTAAGGAGACTTACCCGCTGAGCCGTTTCTGGAAAAGACTATTGTTTTTGGCCGGCTGCAGGCTCTTGCTTGAGAAAAATTATTCTATGGCGCAATCCGCTTTCGAGACACTCTGGCGCGAGGCCCCGATGAGCGCACATGCTGTCCAGGCCTACCGGCTGGTCGACGCAGTACGGGACCTTGAAAAGATAAGGCTTACTCCGCAGCAGATGCTTACCTGGGGCAGGGCTCAGGGACTGGCTGGCAACTCTACGCTGAGAAAGCTCATTGACCGCTATCCGGAATCAAAAGAGGCCGAGCTGGCTTATGTCGAGATGTTTAATAATATCAACCGGGGATTTCTCCAGCGGGGGCTTTCGAGTAATTTCCGCCAGGCCGATCACCTGGAACAATATTTTTCTCGGTTTACAGAGGCTTTCCCCTCAAGCGCTTACTTTCCGGATATTCTTCTCGTGCGCTCGGAGTTCAACTACCGGTGCGGGAAGAAAAGCCAGGCCATAGCGCGGAAAAACGATCATTCCTGGCGCAGGAGTAAAAGTAAGAGCCGCCAGCGGACCAGCCGGATATACGACTCACACGCTGTGAAATATTTCATGCGGGTGAGCGAAGTGGATTCGATTGCCCTGGCGCGTCTGCCTGGAACGCAATGTTATTTCCAGGCCGGGCTGCTCTCCGCTCTGGCACTGATCGAGAGGGACAGCTACCCTGAGGCCCTGGCAAAATTGACATCCCTGCTTGAGCAAAGACCCGACTCGGTAACTGCAGTCCGGATTATCTGGTATACGGGGCTGTTACATTATCTCGAGGGTGATTACGCTAAGGCGATCGAGGTGCTCAGCCCGCTTGAGAGATCCGCTCACCGGGACCATTATTTCTGGAGTCGGGCGATGTTGTTTTTGGGCAAGTCTTATCAGGCAAGCGGGGCCATTGCCTCTGCAGGCAGGGCTTTCACTTTGCTAGTCCGGGAGTTTCCCTATACCTATCACGGTATTCGGGCCAGATATCTCAGAAGTAAGTTGATCCCTCAAGAGCCAAAGCTTTGGGTTGCTGATTTGCCGGATATCAATTTGCTCCGCTTTCCAAAGAGTTACACTCCGGAGGGCGGGATAATTCAGGCTGCAGCCGCCAACTGGCAGTCACTCGGCTTTTTTGCCGAAGCGGCCTATATTTATACAAATGGTATCTCTATGATACCTAAGGACCTGCTGCTGCGTTTCCGCTGCCACGAAAATTTTCTGTCCGCAAGCTGGTACCATTCCGTGCTGCGAGGTTTCAGGAATTCTTTCAGCGACTTTCTGCAGCAGGGGGGAGCAAATCTGCCGGATAATTTCTGGAAGATCGCATACCCAAGCCCTGAACCTTATGAGAGTATTATAGCCCGTCAAGGCGACGCCTATAACATTCCACCAGCGCTGATCACTGCCATAATCCGGCAGGAATCGAATTTTAATCCCCGCGCCAGGAGCCATGCCGAGGCGGTTGGACTCATGCAGCTTCTGCCCTCAGTGGGCCGAAGGCTTTCTCGTGGCATGGGACTAGGCCGGATTACCACGCCCCTGCTTTACGATCCCAGCGTGAATATCAAGCTGGGAGTAAAATTTCTGACCGAAAACCTGAGCAAGTACGATGGGAATATCGCACTGGCTATAAGCTGCTATAACGCCGATTCGCGGAACCTCCCGGCCTGGCTCGAACGTTCTCAGCCGGTGGATCAAAATGGCGAGTTCGACCTGGATTTGTTTGTCGAACTCGTTCCTCTCGAGGAAACTCATGATTACAACATTCAGGTTCTAACTAATTTCTGGCGCTACCAGGAATTGTCTGGCGAAAAGAAAAATCTCTTTTGCTGGCAAATTAAATCATTTGAGTGAAAGTTGGGGAGATCAACAAAAAATTAACAAAAGAGAAAAATAGTTATGTCTTGACATAATACCGATTAATCTTTATACTATGTTTCCCACTATCACCAGAGATTGCTAGATTGAATTTTTATTTGTTTCAGTTTATTTTTAAGAATAACATGCATTATTAACTATTTTAGGAGTACTTTTTATTTCTCCGAAGGATGAAAACAAAGCCGTCCGGGTCCAGGATCTTTGTAAAGTTTATACAATTGGCAATATCACCAGCCGTGTTCTGAAAAATGTTTCTTTTGGTGTAGCCCACGGCGAATTTTTTTCTCTAATGGGCCCTTCAGGTTCCGGTAAATCCACGTTGCTGTATCTGCTGGGCGGTTTGGCCCATCCGACCGAGGGCCGGATCTGGCTTGAGGGCTCTGAGCTGACCAATCGCAACGACAGCGAAGTTACAAAGCTGCGTTATGATAAGATCGGTTTTGTTTTTCAAAGATTCAATCTGCTTTCCACTTTGACTGCACTGGAGAATGTTTCCATTGCACTTAAATTGAGCCTGTTTTCCAATGGAAACGGCAAGCGTGATTTCGCGGACCCTAAAGAACTGCTCGATCTTGTCGGGCTGGGCAGCAAATTACGACATCGTCCGAATGAGTTGTCTATCGGCGAACAGCAGAGGGTGGCGATAGCCCGGGCTTTGGTCCGGCGGCCGGCAATTCTTCTGGCTGATGAGCCCACAGGCAGTCTGGACCGCGATAATACAGTAAAAGTGCTTGGTATATTAAAAAGGCTTCACGGAGAGAAGGGCCAGACCATTATCATGGTCACCCATGACCCCGCTGTCGCCCGGGAGGGAGACCGGACCCTGCATCTTGTCGATGGCGTGATAGAGAACGGATAGAAAAAGCGATCATGAAAAAGCTCACCAAAAAAGAGACCACTGCCATTTTAAGCCGGGGAATTCCGGCCTATCTCAAGGGTTATCCCACAGTGGTTTCTTTCGAGATGACTCATTCCTGTACAGCCAATTGTCATCACTGCAATATGGGTGGAAGGGTGGAGGATGAAAAAAGGATTGCTCCTGCCGATTATCAACGGCTCATGCGTACTCTCAAACCGGTAATAGTGCAGATTTCAGGCGGCGAACCCCTCCTGCGGGAAGACCTCACCGAGGTAATGAGGGCAATAAAGCCTGTGGGCTCGAGCGTGCCTTATCTGATTGTGGTAACCAACGGCTGGCTGTTGACCAGGGGAAAATATTTTGCCCTGCGGGAAGCGGGGATGAACCAGCTTTCGATCTCCCTCTGTTTTCCGGATAAACGCCACGACCAATGGAGACGTCTGAACGGCCTTTACGAACACCTCGACCGTCTGGTGCCTGAGCTTTCATCCCTGGGCTATGACGATCTGGTGCTCAACAGCGCAATTACCAGCGAAAACATGCCTTATATCATGGACCTTGTACGCACGGCCGAGCGCTGGGGGGTGTCGATTTCTTTCAGCGCTTATTCAGTCCTGCGCACAGGAGAGCGGAAATACATGATTGAATCCCCGGAAGAGCTGGAACAGCTCCGCTCTCAGCTGGACGAGCTCAAAGCTTACAAACGGCTCAATTGCGGCCGCATCCTGAATGCGGATTTCAATATCGAGGGAACTTTCGACTATTTCAAATATGGAGAGATCCTCGGTTGCAGCGCCGGAAGGCATTTCCTGGTAGTTACTCCTGATGGCTATCTCAAACCCTGTTCCATGCATGATAAAAATTATACCTCGCTGAGCCGGATCAAAAGCTCTTTCGTTCCTCAAAACAAATGCGGAGGCTGTTACGTTTCTATACGCTCCTACCTGGACAGAAGTCTGCCGTGGCTGGTGAAAGAGTATCTGGCTGCGCATTCGATAAACAATAAAAAGAACGGACGCGCGGTCGCTTGAAACCGGCAAGGAAAACTTGATGAAAATTGTTTTTAGAATATTTTTAGCATTCTCTGTTTTTAGTTTCCCGGGTTTGAACCTCTCATACGCCGCCGGGCCTTTGACTGTTTATCAGGTTCTCCAGCGTATGGAAGAAGCCAACCTGCGGCTTAAGGATATGCAGGCTGATTTCCTGCAGACAAAGGAGATGGCGCTTTTTAACGAATGTATTGTCTCCAAGGGGAAATTCTACTTTCTCAATCCGGATAAACTGGTCCTTGATACCACTTCTCCGGAACACCAGCAGTTGATTATCAATTATAACCGTGTGTGGCTCCATTACCCGGAGCTGAAACAGGTTCACGAACTCTCACTCAAGCAAACCAGGGGTTTAAGCGCCCTGTTTGTGGGATTCGGGGGCTCGGTAAGAGATATCCGCGAGCAGTTCTCGGTGGAACTCCAAACGGACGAAACAGACGACCAGGGAAAACATTCTTACACTCTTGTCCTGTATCCCTTGGCCGGTACACCTGCAGCCAGTCCCGCGCTCGGCCTTGATCAGGTCATATTGACTGTAACCGAAGGGAAATGGTATCCGGTGAAAACTCAGATCGTTCAGAAAAACGGCGACCGGACGATTCTCGAGTATTCAAATCAGAAAGTCAATCTCAAGCTTTCTGAATCGCGGTTTACCTTTAAGCCCCCTGCAGGGACCGAGGTGATTGATCATACCGCTCAGACCGGTGTTGCGGATTAATCACAGCAGTCGAAAGAAAAGTTTCTGAAGCCCGGGGGATCGTATCAGAGATCCTGCGGATTTTTTTTGCCCGGTAAGCAAAGGGCTCTTTGATTCAGGCAATGGCAGCCTGTGCCGGGTCTTCAACGCAATAACTTGAACCCTGCTCCCGGACCGGCCTGTTCACCGAAGGGATTTCAGGTAGTTGATTGTTTCTTTGATTCGTGCGGCCTGGGGCTGGTTTGGGTCGAGCCGGATGGCCTGTTCGAGGTGCTCGAGTGCGGCTTCCGGCTGATTCAGGAACTGGAGGCAGACCAGACCCAGGTTCAGATGAGATTTGGTGTCATTGGGATTAATGGCCAATGCCCGGCGGTAATACCCGGCCGCCTCCGGGAACTTTCCCAGGCGGACCAGCCAGTTGCCCAGATTGTAGTTGGCCAGGGCGTTCCCGGGATTGTTTTGGAGAAAGCGTTCCACCAGGGCGACTGCCTCCTCGGTCTTGTTCAGGCGGCTAAGCGCCACACCCAGGCTGAGAGTCGAGCTCGAGGAGTCCGGTTCGAGCTCATAAGCCTTGCGATAGTAGAAAACGGCTGAGTCAGCCTTACCGAGCCGGTCAAAGACCTGCCCCAGATTGTTGTACAGCGGCCAGTCAGGGGGCACCTCGCGGAGAACGCGCTTGAAATGGTTCAGAGCCTGATCCAGAGAGTCCTGCCTGAGATATATTTCCCCCAGATTTGCATAGGCGGCAACCAGGTCCCTGTCCAGGGATAATGCCCGTTCGAAGCGCTCGCGCGCGCTGTCCAGGCGGCCTTCCTGGATAAAAACCATCCCCCGTTTGAGAAGCACAACCGGCTGGGGCAGGGATGTGTTTTCAAGCTGCTGCATCAGCCTGTCGGCTTGCTCTTTGCGCCCGAGCTTGCGGTAAACAGTAGCCAGATTGGAGGCGGCCATGTAGTGGTTGGGCCTGATTTTAAGAACTTTTAAATATTGGATGATGGCCAGAGAATCCTTCCCCAACTCGGCGTAAATATTACCCAGGCTGTTCAGGGAGTTTAGATTTGTGCTGTCAATCGCAATGGCCTGGCGGTAAAGGTTGGCTGCTTCCTCGGCACGGCCTTGCTTCTTGCGGATATAGCCCATGTTGTTCCAGATTCCCGCATCCAGAGGAGCGAAAGAGACCGCTTTCTGAAAAACGGCGTAAGAGCGGTCGAGCTCTTCCCGTTCCAAATAAACATTCGCCAGTCCTTTGAGAAAATAGCCGCTATGGGGCACCTTGGCTGCGCCATCTAACCAGAGAGTTTCGCCATCCCGCCAGGTAAGGCACCGTTTTGCGCTCATCACCGCCAGGGCTGCACAGAGGAGGATTATCGAGACTCGGACTGCGACAGCACTCCAGGCGCTTTTGGCTCTTTGGAGCAAACTGGTCAGGAGAATGGCCGCTGCCAGGGAAAAACCGAGAAGAGAGAGAAAGATATAACGGTCCGCCACCCGGATTATTATCGGTACGATATTGGACTGGGGCAGCCAGCACAGGTAAAACCAGCTAATCCCGAAACTCACCAGAGGATATTCCCGCCGCTTGCGCAGGAGAAAATAGATAATCGCCGCGGTGGCGAAAAGGCCTGCCAGAAACGCCGGATCCCCAAGACCCCGGAATTCAGGGTCCAGATAGCGGTGCAGGAGTCCCACCGGCAGGAGAGTCAGCCTGTAATAGTCCCATAGAATCTCAGGGATCACCAGAATGTTTTCAATGTCCAGTTTTGAGCGTTCCATGGCCGAGGTGTAAAATATGAAATAGACAGCCAGGAGAGCTGCGGGAAGCCAGTACGGGAAGTGCCGGAAAACAAGGGCTTTCGTTGTCAGGCCGGAGCCTGGTTTTTTTTGTTTGCCTGTCTGCCTGAAAATGAGGTCGAAAGCCAGAATGACCAGGGGGAAGGCGGCTGCTGTGGGCTTGGACCCCAGGGCCAGAAGGAACAGAATATAGGCCAGCCAGTAATAGCGCAAACCTCGTGGGGTTCTGGTATATTTTTCATAACTTATAAAAGCCGAAAGAAAAAACACAGTTACCAGCAGGTCCTTATTGCCGATAATCCAGGCAACTCCTTCCACGTGCAGGGGATGCAGGGCGAAAAGCGCCGCGCCGATCCAGGGGATTGAATCCCTTGAGGCCTTGTCTCCTGGAGTGAGCTTTACCAGAACCTCAAGCACCCGGAAAGCGAGACCGACAGCCAGCAGGTAGAGCAGGAGGTTTACCAGGTGATAGCCGAACGGGTCGAGCTTCGAGAATTGATAGATGAGGGCAAAAACGAGGTTGCGCACTGGCTGATAGGCTGCCCCGTGAGGGAGGGTGATCCCGCGGAGATGCTCCAGGCTCAGTCCGCGCAAGGCCAGGTTTTCGGTGACCAGCCTGTCATCCCATTGGACGAAGTCTGCGCCGAGAATCGAGAGGTAGACCGCCAGAGTGACAATAAGCACAGAAAGGTAGCGGAAAGATCTGCGGCTGAAAAAATTTTGGAAACCGGATTCTGTCATGTTAATTTTAGTTGAGTAGGATTAAGACTAAAATATTGGTCGGGTGTGGGATTACTGTCAAGGAGTTCGACCCCGGCTCGGGGAAACTCGCAAGGCGAACTCGGAGAAGCGGAGCCCTGTAGGGGAGGACCCCCATAAGCGCTAAGTTAACATTATTGACAGTTAATCTTCAGGATGATTTGAATGACACACCCCGTCGACTGCGTCGCCACCCCTCTTTTTAGAGGGGAATTAAATGCCCGTCATTCGGGCATTTTCGCATGGACCGGACAACGGCGGGGAAAAATCCCCTCTTGAGAGGGGTGCCCGCGAAGCGGGCGGGGTGTGTATATTTCCCAATCATAGGGATAAGATATAACATCATCATTTATAAGGACTTGCGAATTATTGTAAATAATCCGGCTTAGGAATATTACAACAACTTAGCGCTTATGGGGAGGACCCATGTGTCCGCCCGATGAGAGAAATGGTTTTGCTTCTTTTGCCTTCAAAAGAAGAAAAATTTAGCTTTATGGATATATATAAACAATTTTATGACCTGAGTATTAATTCTTGCGGCCGGCGTTCAAAACCGGAATCGGTATGCAGTGGGGGGAGAGATAACTTTTTGGGGAACGAGATGATTCGAGGGGTGCGGGCCGGCAT
>DATKXY010000112.1:0-12909 GCA_035528795.1 archaeon
CGAGCTTTCAACTCAATGAATGCCGTCGAAGATCAACTTGTCGATCAACTTGCCTGTTTGGAAAAAAATCCCCAACGGGTTCACAGCATAACAGGCTGGCCTTGGATTGTTAATCTTAACTTGAACGCAAAATAGTATTAGTGGTTTATTTCCAGTGTCATGTACAATAATAATTTTGTTCTTTCCCATTTTTTCCAGAATGTTATTGATAGATTTTGTTTCTATTGAACTGACATCCATGTTGTCAGATGCCTTAATTATATTGTTTCCCTGAGATTTGTTTCTTATTTCAATTTCTAAGGTTACGCAATCCTCAAATTCTACCATTTCCTTAGCTGTTTCAATCCAGCCTTCTGCGGCTTCTTTAAGGTTTGCTTTCAGTTCCTCCAGGGTATCGCCTTCAGTAATACATCCGGGTAACTCTACTATTTCAGCAGAGTAACCGCCTTCCGCTTCTTTTTCTACAATTGCTGTTAATTTCATTAATATGCCTCCTTTTCATAATTCAAATTTAGCGCTTTACAAATTATATGGTCAAGGTTTAATAGAAAAAAATCCTGCGGCGAACACGGCGGTGAGCCGGGAAGTGTCGAGTTCTGCCACCGGGCGTGCACGAATTACGTTAGCTGCTCGCCCTAACGGGTGCCTATCGCCCGCCTGGCCGCAGCCTACGCTGTATTAAAAGAAGAAGATGCCGGAAAAGTAGTAGACCAGACAAAGTAAGGGCGCTGGTCTAACAGGCGCCTAAAGCCGTAGAGGCGACCGGCCGGTCGCCTCTACAAAAAATACCCATGCCTGTATACGGACACAACGAAGCATGAAAATCAAGAAGACACACCCCGCCCGCTTCGCGCGGCCCCCCCTCTCAAGGGGATTTTCATGCAAACCTGAATCTCATTTCTCGAGCAGAATAACGCTCGCCAGGCCGTGCTCGGCCAGGTGGAAAGTCAATGCGTCCCCTTCCCTCTTTCCCGGAGTGATCTTAAGCGTGCGGTTCAGGTCAGGCTGGAGCAGCCTGAAGTTTTTGAACTCCCCGGCGTCAGGCAGCCGGCAGGTCAGTTCCAGGTCTGGAGTGGTCCCTGGGACATTGTTCAGGACACGCCAGATACTGACCATGGTAATCATCACCGACCCATCCTCCAGCCGGAATATGTTCCCGTCTGTCATCCGGGGCAGCCTGAGTGCCCGTGGATGAAAGACCCATCTCTTGCCCTTGAAGCGGTCGATTATCGGAGCGTAGACCTTGCGTATCTCCTCGGCCCTCTTTTTCTGCCTGATTGTCTCCGGGCTGTCCCCTGGGTTTATCTCTGTGAGTATCCTGGAGTAAAAATAGCCGTAGCGCAGGCAGTTCAAAAAAAGCCGCTCGGGGTGCTCCCAGGAGCTTGAGTCGAGTATCATCACGTGGCGGTTCAGGCCCAGGTAGCTCTGGGCGATCAGCCAGGAGGGTTTTTCCTCAGCGGGTGTGCTCTCCCGGGCCATCACCCCGTCAATGCCTTTCAGGGCCTGGATCATAGTGGGCTTGTTGCAGGTGATATATTTACCGTTCTGATGCAGCAGCGGGCCCACATGGTCCTGCATCATTCTCAGATACATGAACATCGGGAAATAGGCCGGCTTGTTGTTCACCATGGTGATCCCGTCATCGTGGGCGAAATCGAACCTGTAGGTTCTGGCGTAGACATCCCAGAAAAAGCCGGCGATATCCGGGTAGGCGCGCAGCATCTCCCCGGCCTGGGCCGACAGGTCGCGCCCGAACTTTGTACCGGCAGGGTCCGCGCACATCAGCCAGCAGGCCTGGCTGTCCGGGTACGAGGTGCCCTTGTAGGCCGGGATCGTGTTTCCGTCCTCGTCCCTGGCGATATCATCCGGGTATTTATCTTTGGCGTACCACCATTCTGATTCGGTAATGTTGTAGTAGATAAATGTGCCTATGCCGGCCTCTTTCGCACGGGTTGAATGGTCTTTGATCCTGGCCCTGCTGTTTGTGCGTCCCGGCCTGGGGTGCGACTCGCAGAACCAGGTTTCAACAGACTCCGGTGGGATCATCTCGCCGTACCTGGGGAAGTGGCCGTGCATTTCCTCCCAGCGGACACCGAGGTCGTAATATCCGGCGAACTGCCTGCTGAACTGGTCTCCGGTAAGGCTGTCTGAGTAGGGCTGGTCTATCTCGTAGGCCCCATCGTATGGCTCAAACCCCGGCGCTGGATCGAAATATTCGCGGTACTGCCCGTAGACCCAGCCCAGGGAGGGCCGCCAGGCAGCAGGCTGCACTGTGAGGAGAAGCCCTGTCTCGGCGGGCCGGTTGTCCCGAAGTCCGAGATATTCATTGATTACCTGAAAGTAAGGCCTCTCGGGCATGGAATAGTTGCGGCTGTTCCAGTGAAAGTCCTCTTTAATGCCGATATTGTTTCTGAAACGCACCCGGACAGCGGGTATCTCGAACGGGCTCACCAGGCAGAGCGCGTTCTTTTTGTTCGAGTTGTAGAACACAGTCATAGGGATCACGGTCCGCCAGTTGGTTGCGCCCACAGGACCGCCGTCCATGGTGCCGAAAGTGACCTGGAAAGGTGTATAGGGGCTCGATTCGAAAGGAGCTTCGGCAATTGGCGCCCAGCACTCGTAGCCCCACATGGGCAGGGGAACAAACTGCACTATTCTCAAAGTACGGTCCGCCCCGCTGAGCTTGACCGCTTTCACCTCCCAGCGAAGGTGGTCCTTTTTCATTACCAGGCGCTCGCTCAGAGTGAAGTCAGCCCCCTCGAACCGCTTTTCAAAAGAGCAGACAGTCCCCTCAGCGGTTTCCTCCACTTTCAAGTTTAAAATCTGTGATCTGCTTCCCAGATCTGAATAGGTCGCTTTTTTCAACTCATCGTAAACTGTCACCCCCCCGATCCGCTCCCCCACCGGCACATTGGCTACAGGCCAGACCATGTCGACAACCTGGTTGCAATAGTCAACCGAGTCCTCGAGGTTTACCAGGGTGCGGATAGTACCATCGGATCGGGATATTCCCGCTTCCAGGGATTCGTTTTTCAGCTTGACCAGCTCTCCTGCCTGAGAAACGCCGAGCCCTTCCTGGGCTTTCCCACAGGCAATGATGATAAAAAGGGTGGCTGCCAGCAAGCGGAATAAAGCTTTCGGGATACTTGTCATTTTGCGCCCCATGCGGATAAGGTTATAAGATTCAAGTACCTTGAGCGAAATGTGATTCTGGCTTTTATTCATATTTGAAAAAACCTTCAAGCCCGGATTCTTCATTTGTTTTACGGATGGCCGGAACCGTCCATATATGGCGAGGTGCGGGCATAAAGGCTATTGCTCGATTGCAGAAAGAGAGGTTTTTTGTTATATATTTTTATATCCCGGGATAAAGATTAGCTTCAAGACTGGTCGTGTCAACATTTACTTCATGGCAGACAGACCTTGTTTCAGGTTCAAAGATTCCGGCCGGAAACCTGAATATACCCTTGATCCCCACACTTTTTAGAGGAGCTGTCTTATGCAAAGTCTTATAATCAGTGCTCTGCTGATTTCCATTTGTGTCTCAGGGAAGCTCTCGGGCAGCGAAAATTCCATTGATTCAAGCTCGATCGCTCTCGAGCGATTCAAGGCGCGGCTGCTTTATTCTGCCATGCTGGCTGGGGACTGGCTGGTCAACAACCAGAACAGGAAAACCCTCTGGGAGAGCGAATATTTCAATGGCGACTACGGCAGGTGGATCTATGAGTACAAACCCGAGGATGGCTTCTGGCGGGGCAGCGTGTGCTGGACCACGGCCACCGGCATAATGGACCTTCTGACACTTTATGAAAGGACCGGCTTCCCCAGATACAAGGAAGCCCTGGAGCGCGCGGCAGTCTATCTTAAGAGCCTGCAGATACTCGACTCCCGGGTCCCGCGGAACTACGGGGCTGTAAGGGAAATGAGCCAGCTTGACGACTATATTTTCCCGCGTGATGGGATGACCACTACAGGCGGCTTCATGGCCCTTTACCGATTCACCGGGGACAAGGAGTATCTCGAGCGGGCCGAGCTATACGCTGACTGGTTTCTCAAGTACGCTGTCAATCCCGAGACCGGGTGGCCTTACTGGAGCTTCCCTTTTAACACCACGCAGCTTGATGATTCCAATAAAAAAATGGGTTATTTCCAGGGAGGGGGCGCGCTTTTCCTCTACCATCTCTACAAGCTGACAGGCAAGAGGAAATATCTCGACCAGGGAGTCAAGCCCCTGGCGGACAGGCTCCTTGAATATTTCGTGCTTCCGGACGGCACATGGAAGATAACAGGGAACAATGACGATTTCGGCACAATCGCCCTGCTGGGGGCTTACCGTGAGCTGGGCAAAAAAAAGTACTGGGATGCAGCGCTGAGCCGCCTGGAGCAGCTAATGGCCATGCAGCGGGAGGACGGCGCGCTGGTACCGGGCAATACAGGGGGTTGTTATATCAGCATGCTCACTGCGCTTGATATGCTCGAGCTGGCTAAGGAAAAGGGCATCAAGCTCGATACGCCGCGGATCTCTACTTTTATCCGCCGCTGTTCGGATTTCGCACTCACCTTGCAGGAAACAGACCCAGGCAAAGATATAAAGGCTTTCGGCGGGTTTTACGGCCAGGTCGGTCTCGAGGATTTCCGCCGCGAGTGGATCCACGCCCGGGCCGCCACCTACTCGGTGATTTTTAACCTGCGCTATGAGGGAGTAATCAAGGTGCCTTATTATTCTGTTTTCGGCTGGGATTAAACTTAAAATTCTGTCATTCTGAAAAAAGAAAGGGCGCTCGAAAGAGCGCTTTTTTTATGGGATGGATGCTCATATTAATCCCAGATCACCCAGGCTCTTCCACAAGAGGAACGATCCGAGGATAACCAGCAGTGTGCCTGCCAGGGCCGGGAGAACCCGGAGTACCTTATTGGCTGCAGGCTTTAAGAAAGAGAGTACCTTGAGCCTGGGTTCGATCTCCGCGCCTGCTGCGGCGGCTTCCCTGCCGATCAAGGTTCTCACATAAATGGTGACCAGGCCTACTGCCACAAGCACCAGGGCAAGCCCCAGACTCAAAGCGAGAATGAGCGCCACCGCCAGCCCGGGCCGTCCGAACCCAAGGGCCAGGAAATAGATCCAGAGCGCTCCGGGACAGGGCATCATGCCACCGGCAAATCCGAGCCAGAGAATCTGGGCCCGGGATTCCCCGGCTTTTTCACTCCTGGTCGCTTCTTCAGCTACATACCCTGGAATTTCATTGTCATGAGGGAGATCGTGACCGTGTTCCTCTCCCCTGTGATGATGATATGTGTGGGGAGCCCCTGCTCTCAGCCTCTGGATCCCAAGGAGCATCACTATCAAGCCTGAGAGACCGCTCAGGGCGGCCTGGGTTCCCAGGCTTAGCGTGTCGCCATAGGCCAGTCTGGTAATTACAGCGAGCAGAAGGATGCTGCCGGTGTGGGTTAAGGTGACAGTAAAGGCCAGAAGCAGCGCGTGCGGCCAGCTATGGCGGCTCCCTACAAGGTAGGCCGCGGTGACTGTCTTGGCGTGTCCCGGAGCCAGGGCGTGGATCGAGCCATACAGGAAAGCCGCAACAAGAAGGAGCCAGAGCCGGAATATATTTTCTTCCCCACTTTGGAGATATTCCTGGAGACGTCTCTTGAAACCGGTTTCAGTATCCTGATTTCCCAGGCTGACAGAAACACCCTCCACCTCGGAACCTGTTCCTGTGGGCTGGCTCCCCAGGGCTGCCGCAACCGGCTGCTGAATGTTTACTGCCTGGGCGAACCTGACAATCCTCCATAGCCCTTCCCCATCCCTTATGGCTTGCCCTATCTGGGATTCAGTGCGCCTGCGGCAGGCAAACCACGTGTTTTGGAGCTGCTCTCTTCGGACAATTTTAGGATAACTGTCCAGGCTGGTCGAATCGACAGCGAAATTGCGGTCGGCAACCAGCGCGAAAACGAGCTTACCCGGATACCGCCGGTCGAGCCTGTCCGAGATCTCCAGAAGGAAAATTTTTTCCGGGTCCTCCGGCAGCTTGATTTTCGAGCTGAAATCAAGCACCAAATCCTGGTGCTCGGGCACGACCCTCGCTTTGCCGTATAAATCGAGCTTTTGACCCAGGGCTTTCAACTCGAGCCTCACGCTGTCCACTGTCAATCTCAGGCTTTGGATCACCTCTGCCTGTTTTTTCTCAGCATAGCAGCGTGCCTCCTCTTCAGTGATCCAGCCGTTGGTGTCCGCATCCATGCCCATCCGGTCAGCCAGGGAGGGGAACTCTTTCAGGCTCAGCATCAGACGGGCATCGATAAAACCATCTCCCAGACGGACCTCGAGGACGCGGTCGCCATTGTACATGTCCCGGTTGTGAGCCTCGCAGGGAGCGGACCAGACCGCTCCCAGCACCGCCACCAGGATTATGACATTTCTCATGCTCATCACTCACTCGCTGGGAATCACAGGCAAGGGAATCAAATGTTTTTTCCCCTCGAGCAGCGCTGTCAGGTCGGCTTTCACTTTCTCGAGCCTGCTGACAATCTCGCGGCTCGGGATGGTCTCGATTGACCCGTCAAGGCGGGCCAGAATATTGCGCGCGCTGTCCCGGTTGAACGGCAGCCTGCCTCCGGCATAGATATAGACCGGGTTGGTATGGGCATCAGTGCCGGCCTCTGAGAAAGCTCTCGCGGCCACCCAGACACTTTCCCTGACTCGCAGCCTGTGTTCGAGCTGCCAGAGAGTTTTGGGCTCTCCGGCAAGCTCGCGGGCCACTACCCAGCCGTTCACTACCAGCTCGAGATAACGCACAGGATAAATCCCGCTCTCCACCTTGATACTGACCTCGAGCGTAGTGTCGGCCCCTGCCGGCAAAGTAATAATCTCTCCAGGCTTCTTTCCTGCCACAGTCAGAAAGAGCATCGGACCGCTGGTGGCAAAGCTTTTACCCTCGGCGAGTGCTCCTGCGAACGAGCGCGGCGTGGGTGCGCTTTCGCTCCAGACATAGGTTATCTCGCTGCCCAATTCCCGGGTATAGGGGAAATCGCAGGCACCGACAATCGGCAGGCGGAAGCCGAGATTGAGGAAATCGTACCAGCCATCCAGGCCCAGGCTGCGGTAGCCTCCGAACTGAAGGAGCTCCAGGAAATCCATTTTGTCTCTCAAGAGCAGGCAGTCGGCTTCCTGTTTATCGTATCCTCCGTGCGCCAGGCCGATATAGCCTCTCAGCATGTGAGTCTGGTCCGCGATCACCCCCAGGGAGGGTCCCTGGTCCACATCCCGGACAGGTCCAACCCCGGGCACATAGCTATCGGTCAGTATTATAGTCACATGCCCCAGTGTGCTTGCCCGGTATTCCTGGCCGGAACTCAGGAAATACGGTCCTCTCCTTGTGGCGCTAGCATCCCCGAGCCCCCTGGCCTGAATCCATGACTCGTACTGCGCGCCTTGGGCGTACCCTTTGGTGTTCATGGATAAGATATAGGCATAGCGGATATCCTTGGCCGAGGTGATCACCAGCAGGGTATCGTCATTGGCTCCAGTTCTGTTCATGTGAATGTGGGTATCCCCTGAGTACCAGCCGCGCGCGGCCATGTCGATCCACCGTTCCAGGGCGACCTCGAGCTCTACTGTATCTCTAGGAGCCGCATCCAGGCTCACCTTGCGCGGGGCGTATTCGTACCCTTTCCCGAACTCCATGGTGACCCGCCCGGGCGGCACCCGGACCTCGAAAAGACCATCAGTGTAGAAGTAGTATTTGAGCGCTCTGAAGCGGATCGGGCCTTTCATGCGGTTCCCGCTCAGCCGAAGGCTGTACTCGCGGTAGGGGTCGCTCTCAGGCTCCTCTGCACCGTCGTTCACGCAGGCCGTGGCGTTTATTCTCGCCCCGGTGGCGGAATCGACAAGGCGCACCCTGAGCAAAGCCGCCTCAGGCCCGGGATCAACTGTCGGAGGAGGTACCGGCTTATCGATCTCGATCATCGGCCGGTAGTGCGCATAACCCGGGATTGGCAAAATAAGGATCGAGACAACCAGCCAAAGAACAAAGGCGGGGCTGACAGCTAAAAATCCCGGATTCAAAGCCTCAACTGCCTCTTCATTTCTTTTTGTCATTTTGTCCTCCGGACATTCAAGAGGCTTTAACCTTCTTTTGACTGGTAAGCGGTCAGGGTGAAAAAGCTGGCCGTGATTATGCACCAGATAGTGAAAATAGCCGAGGGCAGAGCCACTGCGCTCTGGTCCTTGAAATGGGTCAATGCGAGCACCACTCCCATACCAGCGTTCTGCATCCCGATCTCGATAGACAGAGTTTTTCTGGCTGCCGCATTGAGCCTGATAAGGATGCCGAAAACAAATCCGCCAACCATGCCGGTCAGATTCAAAGCAGCCACCAGCCCGAAAAGCCCGAGAGTCACCTGGCCAATCAGGTCCACATTGCGCGCCACGACCACAGAGCAAATAACCACAATTGCGGCAATCGACAGGGTGGGGAAAAATTCGAGGAAGCCTGCCAGGCGCCGGTCGAGCAATTTCCTGAAAATCAAGCCTGCGGCCAGCGGCAGAATGACAGTGTAGATTATGGTCATCATCATCCCGAAATACGGGATATGCACCCGGTCGCCTAAAAGAAGCAGGGTCAGCGCTGGAGTGATCCAGGGGGACAGGAAAGTGGAAAGGGTGGTGAGGGCGATTGAATAAGCCACATCCCCTTTGGCGACATAAGCCAGGACATTGGAGCTCATGGCGCCAGGGACGCAGCCGGTGAGAACCAGTCCGACTGCCAGCTCGGGCCGGATGTCAACCAGGCGGCTGAGAAAATAGGCCGAAAGCGGCATGATCGAGAACTGGGCGAAAGTCCCGAACAGGATTTTATCCACCCGGCGTAAAGTGCTGGCGGCCCGACCAAGCTCTAAGGTCACCCCGATCCCGAACATGGTGATCCCGAAAAACAGGGTCACCTGATCGGACAGGAAGCCGGTAAAAAGCTCAGGTCTATAGTAGGCCGTTACAGCACCGCAAATTACCCATAAAGGAAAAAGCCTGTTGATAAGGCGCATGTTGGATGTCCCGCAGGGCGATTCTTATTTTCCCAAAATGGCATAAAAAGCTCAAGAAATATTCATGCTTGAACAATCTTAGATAGCTCTTTGCAGGTGAAACATTAAACTTTATTAAAGGTATTTTTTTCTTCTTTTGGTGGCAAAAGAAGCAAAACCATTTCTTTTGTAACCAAAAGAAACAAAAGTTAATCCCGGCATTTAAGTCCTTTACTCCGCTTCGCCAAGCTCGCCTGGCGCGGTAATGCTGCGCAAAGGCCTGCCGGGGCGTTGTACATCTAACATGGCGATAATGGAAATTAATTGTCTTTTACACGCTGCAAAAACATGATCCTCAGGCTTCAGGGCTTCTTATAGCCTCTATTTTAACCTGGGATGGCTTTATCATCCCAGGTAGCTGCACTGAAACCTCTTTTCGGTAGTTGAAGAAGCTTTTCTCTTGGGGTATTTTAATCGTTGTCATGTAAAATCAGCCGCCGGCGCGTTAAATGTAAAAATTGACACCTGGCAAATCATTAATGCTAAATCAAATTTTAGGAATAATCCAGGCTGACAGGTAGAAAGATGAAAGAAGAGATAAAACATCCTGTTGAAAACGCTGCCTTCGTTGGCCTAGACCAGGGAAAACTAACATGCAAAGAATCCATTCTAACGTTCAATGTTTCCACAGGCAAGCAAAAACCTGAATAATGAACTACCCCGCGGCAAGCCGCGAGGTATCATAAGGTTGGTAATGATTATTTTCACCCACCGCCCCCCCCGGGCGACCGCCGGTCGCCCCTACGGTTGGTTTAAGGGGCCATTTACCCCGCAGCAAGCTGCGGGGAATTCTTTTCGATTAAAAAATTTTTTAATTTATCCTCCACGGCTTTGGTCTGATAGTAGACAGCATGGCTGAATTTCAGCTTCTATTGAAAAACAGCTCATGTGAAGATAAAATTTACAAAAGTAATTCCTCAGGCTAAGTGTCATCTTATTTAAAGTTTCGTTTTTCAGACAAAACCACTAATTTTAATTTTTCTTGTTCTCTTTACCGAAATCTCTCGAAACCATTTAACACTAAAACTGCGAGCGAGGAAAATGAAAACTGAAGACCCCAGGAAAATTGGAATCGTGCTTTGCCTGCTGATTTTTTCCGTAGCCTGTTTCAGCGCCCAATCCCCGACACCTGTGGCCCCTGAACATCCGCGCCTGCTTTTCAAGACCAGCCTTTATCCCCAAGGGATTGAGCCCGAAACCGTAGCCTCGCGGGTGGAAAAACTCCCTTACAGCACCTGGTACAGCCGTCTTGATCTGGAGAGTTTTCACACTGCGGCCCTGTCCTGGCTGATCAGGTCCGGGCGGGGTGAGTCGCAAGGCGCTGATTCGGTTGCAGACAGCGTTGTCGCCCGCATGCTTGCCCTGCCCCTGCGCGAGGGCAACTTTTACAATGGCGAGAACCTGCACCGGATGAGCCTGGCTTACGACTGGCTTTACCATTATCCAGGTTTCACGCCGGAAAAGAAAAGGGCGGTGCGGGAGAAAATGCTCGCTATGGCTGAGAAGCTGATCTCAAAATCGGTCAGAGATATTATCTGGGGCGAGGAAATCTTTCATAATTACTGCTCCAATGCCGGTCTGGCTGTGGGTCTTACAGGCCTCGCGCTGTACGAGGGACCACAGGACAAAGAGGCCGCACGCCTGATCCGGATCGCTGAGGACTGGTACCACAACCGGGCTTTTCCGGGCATGGCACTGCTAGAGGGAGGCTGGCATGAAGGCATGGCTTACAGCCTGAACCACGTGCTCCAGGAGACCCCGATCTGGGTCGCGGCTTACCGCAGCGCAACCGGCATTGACTATTTCGCCAGGATCAAGCGCGAACAGGGCAACTGGATGGAAGGCTGGATCTATTTCTGTCTGGCCAATATCCGGCCGGATTACACTTTCGTGCGCAGCGGGGACAACGGCGCCACCCGCATGCTGCCTGACCGCACCTTGCGCCAGGCGCTCGAGCTGATAGTCTCGGCCTATGGGAACAGGCACGGCAAGTTCCTGCTGGATGAGCTCGAAAGCAGGCTCGGCGAGCGCGCGATCTCCTCAGGTGACCTCTGGATGCCGCTCATTTTCTACGATGACAGCCTTCAGACCGTGGACTACCGGGAGCTTGCTCCCACGCAGATCATTAATCCCGGACGGCTGGGCCATGTCTACATGCGCAGCGGCTGGGGCCCGGATGACACTTTCGTGCATTTCGAGTGCGGGGACTATTTCGGCTCGCACAACCACCTGGACCAGAACCAGTTCACTATTTACCACAAGGGCTCCCTGGCCTTAGACTCAGGCTACTACGACAACTACAGCCCCCACCACATGAAATACGCCTACCGGGCTATCGCCCACAATGTGGTGCTTGTCCACGATCCGGAGGAGCTGGTCTATCCATCCCACGGAGACCCCTACCCCAGCCCGGGCGGCCAGCGCTCCCTGGACAAGTTTTTCCGCAACTCGAACTACGAGCTCTCCGTGTTCTGGAACCAGTACAGGGACAATGCCTATGCCGATGCAGGGGATATCGTGGCCTGGGAGAGCACTGCCGGGTATGACTACGTGGCCGGCGACGCCACCTCTGCGTACAACAGCACGCGGGCCAAAGAGCCTGGGGCCAGGCCCAAGATCAGCCGGTGTGTCAGACGGCTGCTCTTTGTGAAACCTGACCTGGTGGCAGTGTGCGACAATGTGGATGCACTCGATCCCGCTTTCGAAAAAAGCTGGCTCCTGCACACGGTCAACGAGCCGGCGATTGGCGAGTCCGGCCTGGTGACTGTTACCGAAAAGCTGGGGCGGCTAATCTTGAGCCCGCTTTTGCCTGCGGATGTGAGGGTGGAAAAAGTGGGCGGACCGGGCCGGGAATTCATGGTCAATGGCGAGAACCAGCCCATAGTGGACCGGAAATGGGTCAACGGGCCTGCCGAGCCTGGGTCCTGGAGGCTCGAGCTCAAGCCCGGCGCACCGAGGGAAAAAGATATTTTCCTAAATTTAATGGAATTGGGAGATGCCGGGGCTTCTTTAAAGTATAACTTTAAGCTGCTTGAGAACGAAAAGCTTGTGGGGGCTGCAGCGAAAGATATCGCCGTGCTTTTTACCCGCGACCGCGAGCCTGGCGCCCCAGTGCCTGAGTCTATCGCGCTGCCTGAGGGCATAGCGCCCGGAAGCAGGGTCTTTATCGCCGGTCTCGAAAAGAACGGGATCTACCGGGTCCAGGGATTGGATAATAAGCTTAACACATTCTCCGCCGGGCCGGGGGGTGTGCTGGAGATAAAACCAGGTGAAAGGTTTACAGGGAGTATAACTTTGAGTATTGTAAAATGACGTAAATTAAATTTAAAAACAGGAGACTATAATGGCAACTTGCAATTATCTAATTACTATAGGGAGCATTAAATAGTTTCCATTTATATTGTTGTTTATATGCTTCAGCCTTGGTTATTCATAAAAGTCAAGTCAGCAGGAATGATTTACCAGGTGTCAATTTTTAAATTTTAGGCGTCTGCGGCTTACTTTATGTAACTACGATTGAAATATTCCGAGAGAAAAGCTTTTACGACTGCCGAAAAGAGGTTTCAGTTCCACTACCTGGGATTATAGATCATCTTAGGTGAAGATAGAGGCCATAAGAAATCCTGAAGTCCGAGGACCTTTTTTTGGAGCGTGTAAAAGACAAGTAATTTCCATGATTGCTCAGATATATGTACAACGCCCCGGCAGGCCTTTGCGCAGCATTATCGCGCCAGGCGACCTTGGCGAAGCGGAGTAAAAGACTAAATTGCCAGGATTAACTTTTGTTTCTTTTGGTTACAAAAGAATTGGTTTTGCTTCTTTTGCCACCAAAAG
>DATKXY010000113.1:0-26757 GCA_035528795.1 archaeon
GAAGCGGAGTAAAGGACTTAAATGCCAGGATTAACTTTTGTTTCTTTTTGTTTAAAAAGAAATGGTTTTGCTTCTTTTGCCACCAAAAGAAGAAAAAAGATTTACTTTACGGATAGATGCAAACAATTTTATGACCTGAGTAGTAAATCAAACCGTCAAACTACTTTCGCATATTTATTGTCATTTACTACATTTATTTGGTCTTAACTCCTTTTAACCAATATCCCCATATTAAAGTTGATAGCCCTTATCTTGACTTACCTTTCTGTTTTTATATTCAAGTTTTTGGCCTTAATGTGCCAAGCCAAGAGATTCTTTATCGTTTTTTACTTTAGATAGATTATCCGTTTTCCTCAGGATTATCAAGATATCTATTTGAAACAAGCGGGGACTGTCAATTTCAAGAAATTTTATATTACTGTTGACATAAATAACACATTATAATATACCAGATTTTGATCTCTTGTCTTCCAACCGCAGCAGGGGAAGGGATAATGAACAATAATCGTCGTATTGTCTCTTTTATGGCGCTTTCCTTTTCTTTCTTCATGGCCGCTTTTGTCTGCGCCCAAGACAACCCGGATATGGTCCTGGTGCCTGCAGGGAAATATGCCATGCACGTAGAATACCGTGTGCGTGAAGGCTTGAGCCTTGACTCCATGGTTGTGGATGACCGGGGCAGAAGGTACAGTATGACAGAAGCGGAATATGTCTCAGCATTTTTTATCGACAGGACTGAGGTCACCAACGAACAGTTCAAAACCTTCCTGGAGGCCAGCGGATACAAACCCGAGCGGCCCGAGAATTTTCTCAGGCACTGGCAGGGCGGCACATATCCAAAGGGCAAAGGCCGGCATCCGGTGGTCTGGGTCTCCCTGGAGGATGCAAAGGCCTATGCCGAATGGGCCGGCAAACGGCTCCCGGAAGAGATTGAATGGCAGAAAGCCGCGCAGGACACTGACTCTAGAGCATGGCCCTGGGGTAATTTATTCGACCCGGATAAAGCGAACATGGATTCCCGGGGGACCATGCCTGTGGGCAGCTACCCTGAGGGAGCGAGTCCTTGCGGCTGTCTGGACATGGCAGGGAATGTCTGGGAATGGACCGATTCGTTCCAGTCGGACGGCTACCATTATTTTTCGTGGCTCCGCGGGGGAAGTTATTTCCTGGCCAAAGGGAGCCGCTGGTACATGCAGGGCGGACCGATCTCAACTTATCAGCGCACAAAATTCTGGCACATGACACCGGCCTTGAACAGATGCGCCACTATCGGTTTTCGCTGCGTGAAAGATGCGGATTAGAAAGCGAAACCGGAATGCCGGCCAGTCTTTTTGGTGCAGTTAATTTTTTACTGGAGACAAAGATGCATTTATTAAAAAAAGCCCTTGGGATGCTCCCTTTAAGCGTGATTTCCCTGGCTTTTCTTGCAGGCAGCCATGGAACGGCTTTAGCCGCAAGCAAAGTGACTTATATTCCGGATATCAAAAATGTTCAGGAAATTATCCTGGAAAACGAGGTAATACGTTATGCAATCTCGGTTGACAAATCTGTCTGGATTACGAGCGCAATGGAAAAAGCAACAGGCATATCACTTTTGGCCGGGAATCCGCCTTTGATGTTCCTCTCGATCAGGAGCTTCCAGAACGGCGCTGATGTAGGGTATAATCTGTTCACAGTAAAAGAGGAAAAAGGGGCAGAGGATGTCACTGTCCGGATAACCCAGAGCTCCGGCTATGTAGAAAATCCCCTGGTGGTGACACAGAGTTTCACACTGGGCCAGGGACCCCTGTTGGCCTGGAATGTGAAAGTGTTGAACTCCGCCACAGGCGGGAGGGCCTACCGCCAGCCCCAAACTGTCACCAGCAGGATCACTTTCCCGCTCATGCAAAAATTGAAGCTGGGGAGCGAGACAGAAATGCATTACCTGATCCCCACCGGAGGCGATTTTTTCTGTATCGACTCGCCGCGCGACTTTATTTTTTATTTTACTGATGAATCCGATCCCAAGCTGCCGATAGACATCTATAACACAGAGCTGAAGCGCGGGATTTATTTCCATATTATCAAATCGCCCCTGAGGTTCAGCTTTGCCGATAAAAACGATTTCACCTCCGGAGTTTTCAGTCTGACCCAGAAGCCGGGGGAGGAAACCGGGCTTCTGGATTGCCGGATCTGCCCGCACGAGGGAGACTGGCATGCGGCATACTCCGCATTCAGGGAGTATATCCGCTCAGGCTTCGATTTCACCTATTACAAGCGGCCGATCCAGACCGCTTACCGTGAGCGCCTGGTTTCCCATTTCACTTTCCTCTACGGCCACGATATTTATGACCCGGCGACTGACCGGTTCAGGATAGATGAATTCCTGGACGAGGGCGAACTGAATTTCGGAGGGTACGACTATATGCTGCTCTGGCACGATTACCCACGCACAGGGCTTGATGATCGCGACCAGTTCGATATGTACGAAGGCCTGCCGGGCGGATTGGAGGGCCTCCGTGAAATGGTTGCGCGGGCCCATGCCCGTAATGTGCAGGTTTTTATCCCTTATAAGCCGTGGGACATTATGAAAGGGCGTAAAGACCATTTTCAACAGGAGGCGCGGATCGCCAAGGCTGTCGGGGCGGACGGTATTTTTTTGGACACGATGAGCGAATCCGACCGGGCTTTCCGCGACGCCCTGGATGCCGTGAGCCGGGATATTGTTTTAGTCGCCGAGGGGCGGCCGGATTTAGAAGCCGCGCAGATGGTCACAGGAAGCTGGAACCAGCGTGGAAATGCCACCAACAGGATGCCCAACGTGGATCTTTTCCGCTTCATTTTCCCGGAGCACAATGTGCACAATATCAACCGCGGGGCGCGGAAAAGGGATGAGCTGATCTACAACGCCTTGTTCAACGGTGTCGGTTTCATAGTCTGGGAGGATATTTTCGGCGAGATCAACCGCTTCCCGTGGAACGAGCGCATCCTGATCCGGAGGTACAGCAGGATTATCCACGAAAACCGGGACGCTTATCTGACCGGCAACCCCGTACCGCTCGTGGCTGATTTACGCGATGACCTCTACGTGAATGCTTTTCCGGTTGACAATAAATGTGTCTATCCGGCGTACCATCTCGGCCGTATAACCGGCGGCAGCGGCGAAAGGCTGATCGGGCCGTTTATGGAAGTCGGGCACCCGGACAACTGGCATTATGTCGATCTCTGGAACCACCAGGCAATTCGGGCGGAAAAGAGGAACGGGAAAACCACGCTCGTTTTTCCGGAGGAAGTGGCCGATGTTATGAGCTGCATTGCGGCCATGCCTGAGAACCTGAAAGTCGAAAGACAGGGAGAGCTCCTGCGTATCGAGACCGCAAAGCCTCTCGAAGGGGCCTCGATTCAGGTGAATACAGTGGATAATCTGACCATGATGGAGGAAGAGGCGCTCAAGCTCGAGGGTACCGGCGGGGTTGTTCAGCTTGACAATCTCAAGCTCGACTTTCCATACCTGGTACTGGTGAAACTGATGCAGGGAGGTATTCTCAAGGATGAGGTTATTCTGGATCTCGGCTGGAAAAGGTTTTAAAAGAAAGAGAAAACCAGAATCTTCAGCGGGAATGACCCACAGGGATCAAATATAAAGGCTGGTGATTGCGGGGGCAACCGATTGCCGCTTTGACCTGCTCATCGTAAAAGGCGCCGATTGGCACTGCTCCCAGTCCCAGAGCGACTGCCTGGAGCAGAATGTTCTGGGCTGCATGCCCGGCTTCGATCTTTACATACCGCTCGGCCCTCTCACTGTATTTAATGCTTGACCTTTCATAAACCCCTGTAATCACAAATACAGCCGGCGCATTGAGGATCGGGGCTTGGTCCAATCCCGCCCGGCAAAGCTCCTTGCGGAAGTCCCCGGATTTGATCTGAGCCAGCTCGTGACCCTGGGGCCGGTAATTATAAACTCCCTCAGAGATAACTATGTACACCTCCAAGGGGTATAAAGCCCCGGCAGAGGGAGCCGAGCGGAAGCCGCGGAGGGAGTCGGTTATGCCCTGGGCGGCCCACAAGAGCTGGGATATTTCCTCGATCGAGAGGGGCCGGGAGCTGAATGAACGGACCGAGCGCCGCTGTCTGATAACCTCTTCCAGGGAGAAATCGCCTTTGTCTCTCGGCTTGGGCAGCTTGAGCTTTGAGCCTGTTATATTTTTCCAGGCTTCCTTGTTTTCCTCAGCTTTGCCCCAGCATCCGGTGATAACCGGGAACAGAGTAAGGAAAAGAGGTATGGTAATGTAAAGTGTTTTAAACATATTTATGATATCTCTTTCAAGAATTTATCTTACCTTTTTGCTTCAGAGGCTTTAAGAGATCACGTTTCTATAGCAGAATCGAAAGCGCTTACTGCCGGTTCTCCGTCACTGATGCGGTTCAGCCAACAATGGCGGTAAACATGAGCGCGGCTAATTTCCCCTGTTCAAACCTATTTTATTCATCAGGGCTTTAAATCTTTCGTCCGGGCGAACGTTGTCGAACATTGGGCTGATTTCCGAATAAAGTAAGAAAGAATCCCGATCCAACAGGGCTTGTTCCAAACACTCGAATACCTGGTCCCGCATTTCAAGTCCAAGATAAATCACGGCTTTTTGAAATGGCGAGATATACCTTTCCCTGGATAGCTCATTTAGTTCTTCGAGAATTTTTAACGCTTCTTTCTTTTGGCCTGAGAGAGCATAGGCCATTCCGAGATACCCTAATGCAAGTGTCATTCTTCCTTCGATGTTCGAAGCCTTTTGGAGGGAAACAATAGCATCCTCATACATCTTCTTTTCCAGATAAACCCATCCCAGCCAAAGATGGTTAAATAGGAAGTTCGGGGCCATTTCAGAGGCATTGCGTAACTGTTCCAAAGCTTCATCATACTGTCTTGCAAAGTATAAAATAACCCCCACGGTCCCGCTTATAACGAGTTCGAGAGGATCCATTTTCTGAGCTCTTTTCGCTTCAACGATTGCTTCATCTATTCTTCCCATTAACATCAGAAACACGGCATACCAACTGTAAGCCATTGCAATGCTTGGGTTAAGCTTTATGGCGAGCTTGAATTCACTTTCTGCAGCAAGCCAATCCCAGTCAAAATTTGCTTTAATCCAACCCAATGAAACGTGAGCTTCACCGAGATTATTGTCAATCTCTAATGCCTTTCTTAACGCTGCCATTGCTTTCGGGAATGCCTCATTTGGAGGCAGGAAACCATAGAAGGCTAATATACTGAATGTATCGGCAATGCCGACATAAGGAAGGGCGTAAAGCGGATCTTTTTCGATAGCCTGCTGGAAATACTCGATGGCCTTTTTCATTCCCATTCCAGCTTCATACCGCATGTTCCAGAAATAGCGGCCTTTCAGATAGAGTTCATAGGCCCCGGAATCATCGGTATGACGTTTTACCAGTTTTGCCTTCTCACCTCCCAGAAGCTTGATCTTTAGCTTGTCTACAACCGCCAAGGATATTTCATCCTGGATGGCAAAAATATCTTCCATGTTTTGATCGAATTTTTCAGACCAGATATGGTAGCCGTCGTCGACATTGACAACCTGAACCGTAATACGCAGCCGGTTGCCTGATTTCTGGATACTGCCTTCCATCAATGTCCCTACGTTGAGCTGCCTGCCGATCTCCCGGATATCTTCATGCCTGTCTTTGTACGCGAAAGCTGAGGTTCTGGCAGCCACATGTAGGTTTTCAATCTGTGTCAGTGCGTCAATAATATTCTCTGCCATGCCTTCACAGAAATATTCTTGATCTTTTTGCGGACTCATGTCCCTGAATGGCAGAACGGCAATCGAAGGCTGTGACTCAGTTGCGGAAGGTTTTCTGACTGAGAAAGTTTTGATAGTGAGTTTGGGCAATCCTTCCATTCTAAGAGCAAAAACCTTTATCGGAAAATCGACATTTTTTAACTGTTTTTCCCCAAGAAAAACGGCTTCTATGTCTGGTTTGTTGCGAATCTCGCTGTAAACCCGACCGGAAACACAGATACCACCAGGCTCAGCCAATTTCTCGAGCCTGGAAGCCACGTTCACTCCGTCACCGAATACGTCTCCCTTGGAAAAAACCACATCACCGATATGAATCCCGATACGAAGACATAACTCAGGGTCTTCCCTTAGTAAGCTCTGAATTTTCATGGCGCAGTTTACCGCATTCACAACGCTGGGAAAACTGGAAAGCGTGCCGTCACCGATTTCTTTAAACCACTCACCGTTGAATTGCTCGATAAGCGGCTTCAGGATTTCACGGTTCTTCTGCAGAATGGCAAGCGCCTTCTGTTCATTTTTTGACATCAGGGCTGTATAGCCCACAATGTCGGTGAACATAAGCGCGGCTAATTTCCGATGTTCATTCATTAGAGTGATTGATCAGTCCTTTTCCAGCAGCTTAAGTATTTTGTCAAATTATCTTTATAAAAGATATTGTTAATTATAAAGCAATCGCGTGTGTTTAAGCAAGATTGTTCATCTCAAGAAAAAATCATGATCACAAGGGAATAAGCCCTTGGTGTATCTATCGCTAATAAAAAGCACTCTTCTTGAAAATTCGATCTTTCTTCTATCCGTTTTAAAAGTATATGGTTAAAATATTTCATGATATTTCTCTAGAAAGGGGATGATATAAAGGCTATAAAAAAGCGGCAATCCCCATTTAAAAGGAGAAAGCCGCTCGTAATAATGGCGGAGGGCGAGGGATTTGAATGAGACTACTCTTTAAGTTCAGGTCAAGAGTGTGGCAATCTTTGCCAGGACATCCTCGATTATATTCCGCGGAACTTTGCCGATGAACTGGGCCCTGCGAGCTTTCCAGTCCAGGCTTTTGATCTGGTCTGAAAGAATCACACCGGATATTTCCATGCCCTCGGGCAGTCTGACCTCGTATGGATATTCTTTAGTTTGCGTTGTTATCGGGCATACCAGGGCCAAGCCGACTTTTTGGTTATATAATCCTGGAGATAGTACCAGAGCCGGTCTCCTGCCGGCTTGTTCATGGCCTGCCTTGGGATCATAAGACAACCAGATGATATCACCCCTGTCCGGATAATAAGACTGCTCCATCACCAATCCTCCATCCCGACTGCTGGCCCTGTATTTATTTCATCATGGATGTTTTCGGGTTTCACATCCTTTATCAAACCCTCAAGGGTATAGCGGGGGGCAGCAGAAGTCACAATCAGCCGGTTTCCTGAAACCGTGATATCTATCTCTGAACCCTCCCTGAGCTTCAGTTGTTCGGCAACCGTTTTCTGAATTCGTAATCCAAGGCTGTTTCCCCACTTTTGTATTTTGCCTCTTACTCTCATGTATGCCTCCAATTGATTAGTGTATCTATATTGTATATACAATAATATTCATGGATTGTCAACCATCATTAAAACAAATCAATCCAAAAAAGGAAAGGTGATTTTATATAAGCAGGAAAATAAAAAGCGGCAAACCCTTGATAAACATGGGAAAGCCGCTCGTAATAATGGCGGAGGGCGAGGGATTCGAACCCCCATGGGTGTTACCCCGGCGGATTTCAAGTCCGCTGCCTTGCCAGTTAGGACTAGCCCTCCGTGCCTGAAACAGGAAATGTTTTCTGTTAAAAAAATATTAAAAAAGATTTTCTTTGTCCAGTTTTCTCAACGGATAAAGGATATTTGTCATTCCCCCCGGCCAGGTAGAGAGGTTTTAGCGAGGGAAGGGGAGCCGGCTCGGAAACTGGTTCCCCTTGAGCAGGTTGATTAATGTTTGTGCTCCTCGCCAAAATAAGCTTTGCTGAAATCCGCCATCAGAGCGCGAAGCTTTTCCACATGGGAGAGGTCTGTGGTCTGCTTGGCTTTCATGGCTGAAACGAGCATGTTGTGCAGGAGTTCCAGTTTGTTCTGGTAATCCTGATACTTGTCCCCATCCGCTGGAGAGGCCGGTGTAATTCGCTGGGTCATGAAATACTGGGTTACGATATGCTGGAGCTCATCCGCGTGCTGGTCCTTGTTCATGGTCCAGCGGACTATCTGGTTGTAGTTTTTCTCGCCCTGGGCTGAGAGCTCGACAATCTGGCGCATCCCTTTCTCGATTGTGGCTATATTCTCCTCGATCATGGCAATGCGCATGTGGTCGTCATAAATCCCGCAGGGAATCTCACAGTGAGCCAGAAGAGCTGTTTTCGGATAAAATGCCAGAAGAGTGAAAGCCGCTGCCAGGATAACCTTTTTCATCAAAACCTCCGTTTTGTGGTTAAAAAACTCAGGCTGAAAACAATACATTTAAATATTAATTATAATTCCCCAATAATTCAATGGATTGCGCAATAATTAAGATTGATAATCATTCTAATAAAAAGCCTGCAAAAAGTCAAGCCCTTAATTCTCGAGCCTTTGAATAATCTCAAGTTTCAGCTGATATAGCCTGGAAAGTCTTTGATTGTCTCCAGGTAGGACAGGGGCAGGCCGATATCAAAGCGGTCTCCATTGATCAGGTAACCCAGAAATCCCTCCTCGGCACGGATCACATCCAGGGCTGCCGTAAGATCGAACTCTCCGCCGCGGCGTAAATTCTGCCGGATATGCTCCTTGAGAATATCGAAAACAGCGGGGCTCGTGACATAAAGCCCGAAAACGGTCAGGTATTCATCCTCGCCCAGACCGTCCACCCTCAGGCTCTCCCTTGCATAGTCCAGCGAGGGTTTCTCGGCGAACTCGGTAATGTTAAGCAGCCCTTCGTCCTTGTTTTCCCAGAGCCCGGCAACAGTGCCGAATCTCCCGATCAGCGATTCCGGAGTGATACGCAGGCCCACTACATTTTTCTGGTACTTTTCATAAATATCAAGCAGTTGTCTGGCGCAAGGGGTAGGGGTACGCGAGCGGTAGAGGTGGTCTCCCAGCATCAGGAGGAACGGTTCATGGCCGATCCATTCTCGAGCGGTGTAAACTGCATGACCCAGGCCTTCCTGGTGCTCCTGGGCGATAATCGTGGTTTTCGAGCCAATCTCCATCAGCCTGTTTTGATAGCTTCTGGCTTGCCGGCTCAGCTTGTGGTAATGATTTATATCCAGCGGGGCATTGAAAAAACTTTCGAACAGTTCGACATCTTCCCGCTGCACGACAATGCAGACCTCGGAGGCTCCGCTGTCCAAGGCTTCCTCCACAAGGTAGAGAATGGCCGGCCGGGCGATTCCATCGCTGCCGATGACAGGGAACAGCTCCTTTCTGGTGGCTTTGCTGGCCGGGAACAGACGGGTTCCGAAACCGGCCGCAGGGATCAGCGCTTTGCGAGCCCTGCGGGCTGCGGGAATATCGAGCTTGAGTGCGCGCATGCCCTTCTTTTCTTCGAAAAGGCGGATGATTTCCTCCTGCTCTGCCGGGCCTCGGGCCACGAACTGGGCGGAGCCGTCCCCCTGGGAACCCACACCCTTGCCGCCCCAGATAAGCTCCTGGATATCGGGGAAAGTCAGTGCTTCATGGAGCACTGGAGCTTTCAACTGGCTCGGACAGGCCGGGATAAGATGACGGTCGAAAAGCTCCTGGGCCTTGTTCATCAGAGCTCCGAGTGCTTCTGCATCCCCTTCTTTCAGGATCTCCAGCGCCTCGCTTACGACCATCTTGTTTACCTCTCCGAGATAATACTGGACCCCCTTGTCTATCTCGGTTTCCGTAAATGGGAAACTGCGGTTAAGGCTGGCCAGGATTTCCATGGTATTTTTTGAGGCATTGAGGTCCACTATCACCATGTGCAAATCCCTGGGGACACTGGCTTCTTGAATGGTCAGCAGGTCCCGGTCGTGCACCATCAGCACCGGCCGGTTGCCGAAAGCGCAGCCCTGGTCCATTCTGCCGCAACGGCTGGGCGTGATAATCTCGCCCAGATAGGCGAACTCCATTTCGCCTCTCACCGTCATTTTCAGGTCGTAAACCTTGTTGAAAGCGCGCGCAGTAAGGACACAGATCGCCGCTGAGCTGCTCAATCCCTTTTTGACCGGCAGGTCGGTCAGGTAATTATCTATCTCAAGCCCTTTCACCGGATAGAAAGTCATGATCTGATAGGCTACGCCGGCGATGTAGCTGAAAAAGCCTCCCTTTTCGGCTTCATTGAGCAAGGCTTCCGTGGACATGGGGATCTCGTAGGGGCCGATACGTCTGCCATCCGGCATAGTGGAATGCAGAACCAATTTCCCGGGGTGAGGACGCACATTGGCATAAATCCCCTGATTGGTACCGGTTATCAGGGTATAACCTTTTTCGAGGGCTGAATTGACCCGGCGATAGCCCCCGGCCCAATCCGAATGCTCGCCGAAAAGACAGATCCTTCCAGGCACGAATAACTTCATGGAGCGCTCCATAAGATTAAATATGGCAAAATCCCGCAAGTCGAGGACAGGCGGAAAAATTTTAACGCCTCAGACCTACTTTTGCAGAGAGATTTCTCTTTTCAGCGGATCAAAATCAAGGACAAACAGCTTGCTTTCTCTATACCAGCGTATATGTGCCCGGCTGCCTAGCATGTCGGCCCGCATCCACTCGAGAGGAAGCGAGCTCTTGGTCCTGATGTGAAACAGGGTTATCAAGGTGGTGGAGCTGTCAAAAAAGAACGGCTTGATCTCCAGACGGATTGTTTCCTTGATATCCCTGGGTTCTTTGATATTGTAAATACCCCAGTTGTGATTGCGACGCTCAGGGGCGATAGGGTAAACATCCAGAATCAAATCATCTTTGGTGGAGGCCTCGATGCGGGTAAACTTGCGCTCTAAAACGGTTCCCTGCTCGAAATGAAGGAGCCACTTGATATCCCGCTCCATGGGAATATTGGGGCTGTAAACGATCATTTTCACAAGTGATGCTCCCTCGCCAAGCGGGTTTGCGTTAAAAACGACCTGCCGGCCCGGAGAAAGTTTAACATCAGGTACAATTTCCAGATGCGTGTCCGTGGCTAAAACAGTGTCCTGCCAGGAGTGAAGGGTATCTCCATCCACAAGTAGAGCGTAGGACCCGCTGAGCGGTGCGTTGTCTATGTAGCTTACCCCGACCGAGTAGGTGCCGGGAATTCCCTCGAAAGTGAAACCGGCCTGCCCTCTTGTGCCGACTACATATCCGGCATCGTATTTCAGCGCCCCGGTCAGATCAAGGGTATCGGCAGGGTAAGTGTACAGTACGCCGCGGTCATCGAGCGTAAGCTCATCGGCAACGATTATCAAATCTGGCTTGATAAACAGTAAATGCCGCAGGAATTTTTTCAGCCCTAGTGCGGGATGATAGGCGGAGCATGCATCCCCGATAACATATTCGTACTCCGCTGTGGAGCTTGTCTGGACAATGCCTGGGAATTGCCGGAACCTGATAGCTTCGCCTGCGGCAAACCAGGGCTCTTCCTCGCCCAGTTGCCCCTTGTCTTTGACCAGCAGCGTATTGTGGTTTTCAGTTTTCTTGAATAATGTATATCCGGGATCAATGGCGAGCATTCGGCCGCGCGAGTAAACCTGGAACGAGCCGGCATCAGGGTGCCCGTGGGCGCAGCCCAGGTCGACAGCAGCCTCCCTTGACTGGGCGCTTCCCATGAACGGACCGCACTTGAACCCGATCATTGTGGCTGAGGTGTCCAGCCAGGAGGAGCGCATCATCACCTGGCCGATATCTGTAAAATGTTTCATGGTCGGGAAATCGGCCGGGTCCGCCTCGCGGATAGAAGGGTCATACCAGAGGATGGCCCACCACGATGCGCTGTTCAGGCCCCGGGGTTTTAAACCGATCAGTTTTTTGCCGAGCCATTGCGCGGCTGGTTTGTTATAATGTGAAGCGAGCAGGAAAAGCTGCGGCTCGGGCCCGTGGTAGTTGCCGTGACGGGGACTGTCGCCGAATGTCATGGCCCATTCGGATTCAACCGGCCTGGGCAGCAGGCTGTGAAGGATATAATCCGGGTAATTGGCAAGCCAGGGGCTGGAGTAATAATCGCGGCCTAATACTGTGCGGGCGAGCTCTGCATAGCGCAGGGAAAACTCCAGGGCGTAATTGCCGTAGTTCAGGCCCTCGATCGAGGCGCCGTCCGCGGGACTTACCTCGAATACTTTTCGAAAAAATTCTTCGCAGATTCCCAGCCAGTCCTGGGCACGCGCATCTTCGCCATAAAGCGCGACTGCGGCAAAGGCCAGGCCTCCATAATTGACATGGGCGTGGTTCTGAAGGTACTGGTTGCGGTACCAGGCCCTCTGGTCCACAATTTTACGGTATTGTGCCTCCGCCTCGTTTCCCAGGCGCTCGGTTATCAGAGATTTCTGGGCCCTGTTCAAGCGGGGGTACAGCCAGTCATAGGCCAGGGCCGTACCCATTAGCAGATGCCCGTGAAGCAGGTCGTACTCCGGGTCCCAGACCTTTCTCCGGCAGAGAGCGAGGAGGTAATCCTTTGCCTGCTGGAGCAGGCTGTCCTCGCCGGTCATGCGCCAGGCAAAAGCAAGGTCAGAGGCCAGATCGGCGTGGCCCCTTCCTAACTCCTCCGGCAACTCCTGCGCTGCGGCTAAGTTATCCGGCAAATCTTCGAGGAAACGCTCCCAGAGCCATCCATGGCTGGATGACAGCTTTGGGAGAAGACGGCTCCCTTCATCTGAAGTGAGTAATATCCGCGGGTGGATGCCATAGTACCGGGAAAGATTGCGATAAACTTCCTTATCCAGAGGCCCCGGGCCTCCATCCCAGTGGCAGGCGGGCAACAGCGCCAGAAATAAAAGCAGCGTAAAATGCAGGTATTTCACGAACTTGTTCCCGTGGAGCAGTAAATATATGGTTTGCGTTCCCGAGGAATTTAACATATTATTTCTGGCGGCACAAGAAGGTAAACAGCGGTTTTCAGCCGGAACTTTTCAAGACATACCATTCGCAAGTGCTGATTTTTCCACTTTGAATAGAGCAATTCGAAACGGATAGAGAACAGAGCAAGCATTGCTTACACTTTAAATTGAATTATAAATCTTATATCGCCGCATAAATTTTTACTGATAATCTCTGGATTCAAGTCCTTTAAAGAACAACTTAAAATGACGGGAGATAAATTATGTTCAAATATATGTTTATGTTGATATTAATTTGCTTTTTATTCCCGGTGTCAGCCATCTCCCTCTCGACTCAGTCAAAAACAGTGCTTCTTGTTCCGGACAGGGCAGGGGACAGGAAAATCGGCATTTTGACAGAGCGCCTGCGGTCTGTCGCCGGCATTGGAGAGATCGAGATCAACCCCGCGGGCATACCTGCTGGTAAGCCGGTCCTGGTGGCAGGCTACGGGGATAACAAGCTTCTTGAGCAGCTCGCGCAAAAGCACCGCCTGGCTCTCGGTGAATTCGATCTCAACCGGGATGGCTACCTTTTCCGTAATAATGTGCCTCAGGAAGGCTCGATTCTCGCTGCAGCCCACTCTTTTCTGGGACTTTATTATGCGCTCGATGAGCTGGCCCGGCAAAGCGCTGAAACCTGCAGCATTACGGTGTGCGACCGCATAGAGCGCCCGGCCCTTCGCCTGCGCGGAATCACGATGTACGATAACTGGAACGCCGGATACATGGACAGCTGCCTGGTCTGGGTTCTGGCCAACCGGCTCAACCGTATCGAGCTTAAGGATACTGATCTGGATGATTTCATCTTTTACCGGAAATTCGACAAGCTCAACCGCTATCGCAAGAAAGGCAATTTTGCCGAGCCGCCGTGGGGCCATGCAAGCCTGCTGGATGAAAAAGCGATTCAGGCCCACCGGGACTGGCTCGTTGACTATATCCACAGGTGCCATGCATACGATATCGAGATTGTCATGTGGCACCATGAGTTCGTGGTCCTGGATGAGCTATGCCAGGCCTATCCCGGGATGTGCAAGGACAATGCCCCTGACTATAGCTCGGGCCTTTTCTTCGAGTTTCTCGAGAGCAAGTACGATGAGTTTTTCCAAGGGCCCGGAGCGGAGATAGACGGGATAGTGCTCACCACTGTGGAGGGAAACGTGCACCTGGTGGATTTCGGCGAGGAGCTTATTTTCCGGGTGCTCGATATGGCGCACCGCATGTGCGCAAAGTACGGCAAAAAGCTTATCTTCCGCACTTTCGGCTGGGATGCGGAGCAGGAGGCTAAGCTCGCCAATGTCGCCAACCGCCTCGATCCCGAGGTCTGGGTGATGCACAAGCATGTGCCCATGGACTGGATGGAATCATTCCCGCACAATCCGAACCTGGTGCGGGTCACAGGCCATACCGCAATGCTCGAGACCGAAATGGGAGGAGAACAGAGGGGAAACGGCCGTCTGCCGGTCTGGGCCGGAGATTATTTCAAATACCGCCTGCAAAACGCCCTGCCCACTGGTATTGTGGGTGCTACGGCAAGGATAAACCGGCGCGGGGTCGAGAACCTGGGCCAGGCAACCTTTGCGCGCATCCACGACCGCCTTTACGGGGGAAGTTTCAACCCTAATATGGCGAACCTCTTTTTTTTCAGCCGCCTGGTCTGGAATCCGGAGGCCGATATCGGCGAGCTTTACAGTGAATGGGCCGGGCAGTATTACGGAAAGAAGGCAGCCCGGCATATTGTGGCCGCCTTTCGTCCCATGCGCCGCGCCCTGGTGCAGATGTTATACGGCAGGGGACAGTTTCTCAACCTGCGTTATATAATGGACTATGATATGTGGCGCGAGGTGATGCACTGGGGCAACAACCTGAGCGATTTCGACAAGAGCCACCCGGTGCAGTTCCGCCTGAAACTCCTCGAACGGCCGGATGACAGGTTTTTCGAGGAATTCCTCCCGGAAAAGGAAGAGGCGCTCGGCCTGGTTACCAGAGCCCTCGGCGAGGCCCGTCTGACCAGACCTTATATCCCGGAGCGGGAATTCATGGCCCTGGAGAGCTTTTTTGAGCGGATGCTCAACATTGCGGTTTTCTGCCGCTACCAGATGGAGGCTTTCGGCTGGCTCGGGCACGTAGATGGCCTGACAGCCAAGGCCAGAGAAAGGCTCGAGTACTGCCGGAACACAATGTCCGGTTGCGCCCAGGCAGTCCAGCGCTGGGACCCGGAATACCTGCAAGCCAATGAAATTTTCAATTTCGAGATGTACCCCAACATGATCTCCTGCATCAAAGAGATCGACAGGGCACTTGAAAAATAGAGTGAGCTCAAGCAGCCAATTTTCTCTCAAGGAGGTGAACGAATGTTCCGCAGAATTTTAAGTGAGACAGCTTTGAGCCTGATCTGTTTTACGCTCATTTTAAACTGTGCGGCAATTGGAGGAACTGTAGATCAGGAGCTTGCCCGCAGCGCCAGGCTCGCCCGCGATGCCTTTGTGCACTGTGACCGTTATCTTGCCGCCTGGCAGGCAAAGATCGATCAGCAAACCGGGCTCCTGAGGCAGAATCTGAATCCTGATAACAATGTCTGGACGCCTGAGAACTCGGCGGCTGACAATTTTCCTTTCATGGTCATTACGGCGAAATTCACCAGGGAACAGATTGCCAGGCCCCTTTTCTGGAAAGCCATGGTCGGCGAGAAGAGGCTGGCCATCCAGGAGTTCGGCCTGCCTTCAGCCTACGATCTTGAGAAGAAAGAGATGCTGCGCAGAGACACTGAGCGCTTGATTTTCGGCGCCTCGGAGTATGCCAAGGACGGGCTGGTGCCCATGCTCGAGATCCTCGGGCCGGGCGCCTGGTCCAGCCGCATGGAGGAGCTCGTGGAGGGGATCTTCGAGGCTGCGCCGGTTGAGACCCCATACGGGCGCCTGCCCGCAGTCGATGCCGAGGTGAACGGCGAGATGCTCCAGATCCTCTGCCGTCTCTACTGGATGACCGGAAACGAGCTGTATCTCGATAGGGCACGGAGGATAGGGGATGCTTATTGCTACGAGATCATGCCGCTTAATTACGGGGTGCCGGCCCATTTCTGGGATTTCGAGGCCGGCCGCGGCGACGGGAAATTGAAGCTCCGGGACCACGGATGCGAAATAGTCAGCGGGCTGAGCCTGCTTTACGCAATTGAAAGAGAAAAACAATCCTCGCGCTCGGTGTCCTATTATTTGCCTGTCAAGCGCATGCTCGACCGGATCCAGGAAATAGGGGCTGACAGCTCGGGTCTCCTTTACAACGAGGTGGATGCCCGGACAGGCGAGGTCACCAGGGAGGGTTTCTCCGACTGCTGGGGCTACGACTACTATGCCTATTATACCTTTTACCTGGCAACCGGAGAGGAAAAGTACAGGGAGTCTGTCGAGCGCGTGCTTTCGAATATCAACAAGTTCAAGGGTTATGCCTGGGAGCCGCTCAGCGGGGACAAAGAGTCGCAGGACGGTATTGCGGATGCTGTCGAGGGAGCTTTGGGACTGTTAAGCCACCTGAGAGTGCCGGGCGCCTTTGAATGGGTCGAGGCCGAGATCGAGCGGATGCTGAAATTCCAGCGGAAGGACGGCATAGTCGAGGGCTGGCACGGGGACGGCAACTACGCCCGCACAGCGCTGATGTACGCTTTCTTCAAGACCAAAGGGCTTTACTGCTCGCCCTGGCGCGAGGACCTCGAGCTGGCGGCCGGGGAAAGCGGGGAGGGCCTTCAAGTTTACCTGCGCTCTGAAAAAGACTGGCAGGGCAAGCTCTGTTTCGACCCGCCGCGTTACTGGTATTTCCTGCGCATGAGCAAAGACTTTCCGCGGATCAACGCCTTTCCTGAATGGTTCACTGTGTGGCCGCTGGAGATTTATCTGGTGGAAGAACCGGGTGGCCAAAAGGTAAGAGCTCTGGGGGAAAATCTGATTCAGGGATACCCGGTAGAGCTGAAAGCCGGAAAAGCATTACGCCTGAACATCCGGCCTGAGGAAATGTATTAAGTATGAATACGGGTTCAAGGCAATTATTCGAGTTTAAGGGATGATTTTGTGTATAAAACTGTTAAAGATATTGACCGGCTCTTGGAAGAGAGCAACGGCAAACGGGTCCTGATCTTGAAGCACAGCCTGACCTGCCCGATTTCCTCGGCAGCCAAAAGGGAGATAGACAGCTTCCTGGAGAACAATCACCAAACAGAGGTCTATCTGGTAGTAGTGCAGGAACAGAGAGCGGTTTCAAACGAGCTGGCAGAGAGGCTCTCTGTCAAGCACGAGTCCCCTCAGCTTCTGGTTCTCAAAGACTGCAGGGCCGAAAAGGTGCTCAACCATTTCCAGATCAGGAGGGAGGAGGTAGAGAAGTTACTTTAAACAAAGATATTGTTCTATTATCAAGGGTGATAATGGGTTTGCCGGTTCACTTAAAGTGGTTTCGAAAATCTGTGTGATTTAGGCAGGCCTTGCCTTCAAGGATTATTTTGAGCGAATAAATAATTCCTACCATCTTGTTATCCCTGTCTTCCGTGATTTTTTTCTTTTACCATAAATAGAAATTCAAGCGCTTTCAAAATGATACTACTCAGGTAATAAGATTGTTTACATCTATCCCTAAAGGAAATTTTTATTCTTCTTTTGATGGCAAAAGAAGCAAAACCATTTCTTTTGTAACCAAAAGAAACAAAAGTTAATCCTGGCACTTTAGTCTTTTACTCCGCTTCGCCAAGCTCGCCTGCGCGCAGGAAGCCTGCGCAAAGGCCTGCCTGGGCGTTGTATATCTAATATGGCGATGATGGAAATTATTTGTCTTCTACACGCTCCAAAATCAGGGGCCTCGAATTTCAGGGCTTTTTATAGCCTCTAATTTCACCTTGAATGATAGATCATCCTCTTTCCTCATCCCACAGTACCTGAAGAGTACATACACGTTAAATCCCGGCCCCAGGAATCTAGTGCCGCGTCCGGCAATATTTATAAGCACATGGATTGGACCCGGATTCACCATATAGAGATTGAAAGTGGTTTTCCAAGGCCTCCTAAGGTGTTAAATTACAAGGAATACCACATCTTCAAGAGGTGAAATATGGGACAACCACAGGGTGAAGGTCTAAAGGTCGGTTTTGATAGCAGTCTCAGACTGGAATTTCATGGTTCAAAAGTGACTACAGATGCAGGTCTTCTTGCCTATCGTGAACTGGATGGCGCGTTGGGATTGTTTGATTCTGTATCTAAGGATTTGAGTGATGTGAGAATCGGACGGAACACGCAGCACAGAATAGAGAATCTTTTACGCCAGTCCATTTTCAGCCGCTTGGCAGGATACGAAGATGTTAATGATGCGACCAGGATGAGCAAAGACCCTGTAATGCGAGCCATTGCCGGGAAGAAGAAAGTCAAGAAGAATGCTGTCAGTACCAACACCATGGGACGCTTTGAGACAGAGATGTTAACACTGAAGGAAAATCTTGGCGCTTTGTCGGAGATCAACGGCAGGTGGGTACATAGGGCGATTAACAAAACATCGTATCGACGTATCATTCTGGACATGGACAGTTCGGAGAGCCCAGTACATGGTGATCAGCAAGGATCGGCGTATAACGGCCATTTTGGATGCACTTGTTTCCATCCTCTGTATTGCTTTAACCAGTTCGGGGATTGCGAAGGTGCGATGCTTCGCCCCGGCAATGTTCACAGTGCTGAGCGATGGAAGGAACTTCTGGAACCGATCCTTCAGCGGTACGAGCACAAGAACATCAGGCAATACTTCCGAGGTGATGCCGCATTTGCAAAACCTGAGATTTATGAATATCTGGAGGAAACGGATTTTTGTATGCTATCCGTCTTCCATCAAACGATATATTGCAAAGGCTGATTCAACACCTGCTTACCCGTTCTGTTGCACGGCCTCCGAGAAAACCAATAGTGCTGTACGGCGATTTTAATTATCAGGCCGCCAGTTGGGACAAACCTCGTCGAGTGGTGGCCAAGGTGGAGTGGCATCAGGGCGAGCTTTTCCCACGGATTGGATTCATAGTGACCAATATGAGTACCAGGGCCAAAGCCGTGGTTCATTTCTACAACGGACGAGGAACCGCCGAGCAATGGATCAAGGAAGGGAAGTATGCTCTAAACTGGACGAGATTTTCATGCAAACAGTTTGACTCGAACGAGGTGAGGCTTGCGCTTTTCGTACTGGCCTATAATCTGGGCAACTTTCTCAGGCGATTGGCACTTTCACGTGAAATCAAGCATTGGTCGCTGCGCACTCTGCTTATGAAACTGATTAAGATCGGTGCGAAGGTTGTCAGAAACAGCAGGTACGTTACTTTTCAAATGGCCGAGGTGGCAGTCAGCAAGAAGCTTTTTGCTGAAATCCTGCTCCGGATTGAGCGATTGCGATGTTGCACAGCATAAAAATGCTGCACTCTGGTACTAACCGGGGGATAAGTGTCTCTGTTTTCTTCTCAGAACCAAGAAAACCATTGAAACTTGCGATGAGAGAGGATACAATTCTGTAGGGATGGTGTGAATAACTTGCTTTAAGCTGTCCAGGACAAAAAATCTGGATCAAAATCGAAGATGAAAGCTATCTTTTACTGATTCAATTTTGATTGGGGAATGTCAGCTAAAAACAAGGCTTCCTCGATGTGATCTGTCATTTCCGCATCTGGGTGTTGACAGAATCGGATGCCAATGCAATATTTCAACCTCATGGTCACTGTCCGATAACAGAAGCCGCCCACCGGCGCAGCTCTTCCCGGCGCATGAATCCTGCCTTTATCATGTGTAGCATGGTGGTGTGTCTTCTGACCTCTCTGAACAATCCTCAAATTCCAAACTGATAAAATCGTGCGCGGTTACTCACGCACATGAGTTGATTTTTAATTGGAGATAAGAAAAGGGTCCAACAATGGATGAGCAAAGAAGGTGGGAGATTTTTTATGAGATTTTCGACGCCTCTTTACCCCGGCTGGGGCCAGGCGACGACGTTTCAACCAGAAAAGCCTTTAATCTGCTTATGGCCGAAAAATCCAGAAGCCCGGATCCATCGGGCTCCGGAAAACTCAGAATACTGGATATCGGATGCGGCAATGGTGCGCAGACCATTCAACTGGCCAAGATCGCATCTGGCACAATCCTAGCCGTAGACAATCATCAACCCTTTTTAACTGAGTTGCAGCGCCGGGCTGAACTGAATGGAGTATCGGCGCGAATCCGAACCGTATGCAAGGACATGTGTGATATCGGCGAGGAGGATGGTTGTTTCGATCTGATCTGGTCCGAGGGTGCGCTTTCGCTCTATAACATGTCATTCCGCCAAGGTCTTTCAGCCTGCCACGCCCGGCTTAATCAGGGTGGTTTGATGGCGGTCACCGAAATCTGCTGGTTGAGACTCGATCCCCCGGATGAGTGCCGGTCATTTTTAAGTGCCGAGTGTCCGGCCATGCTGGATATTCCAGGCAATCTGGCCCTCATCGAAAAATGTGGATTTGAAGTTACAGCCCACTTTACTCTGCCGGAATCCTCCTGGCGGGATATGTATTACCGTCCGCTTGAAGAGCGCATAAATAGGCTGCGGAAGCAATATGCCGCGGATATCGAGAGACAGGAGGTATTCGGGAGCATTCAGACAGAAATCGATCTGTACCGGAAATACCCCGGTTATTACGGATATGAGTTCTTCGTGATGCGGCGACTCTGAACCATGGATTCCCGATTGTGATTAAAATAAGGCCCCGGAAGTCTGGACTTCCGGGGCCTTTCATTCTATGTACTTGAGGGGACGGTAACCGGGTTTAAAGGCTCGAATGGCGGTTAAACTCTAACAATTATCTCATGAGACTAAAATGGAACTTGGAATAACCTTTTCCCTGCTCAGGATACAAGTTCCCAAGGGAGGCACGATAAACAGCCATGACAATGCGAAATAAAACATAAAAAACGGGGTAAACTGAAATAAAAACGAAACAGACAGACCACAGGATATTCGAGCGAGTACAATTTTCTGTCGATTTTTGTGGGTTTTTACTGGAAAACATTGATTGTGAAATAGTTTCCTGTTTTTCGACTGACATACTACTCGGGTCATAAAATTGTTTACATCTGTCCGTAAAGGAAATTTGTTTTCTTCTTTTGGTGGCAAAAGAAGCAAAACCATTTCTTTTGTAACCAAAAGAAACAAAAGTTAATCCTGGCACTTTAGTCTTTTACTCCGCTTCGCCAAGCTCGCCTGGCGCGATAATGCTGCGCAAAGGCCTGCCTGGGCGTTGTACATCTAATATGGCGATGATGGAAATTACTTGTCTTCTACACGCTCCAAAAACAGAGGCCCCGGACTTCAGGGCTTCTTATGGCCTCCGGTTTCACTTGGGATGATCTACCATCCCAGGTAGTTGCACTTAAACCTCTTTTCGGTAGTTGTAGAAGCTTTTCTCCCGGGGTATCTCAACCGTTATTAGGTAAATCGGTCGCCGGCACCTTAAATGTAAGAATCAACATCTGGTAAATTATTCCTGTTTACTCAACTTATATTAATAACCAAGGCTAAAGCATATAAAAACAATATAAATGGAAACTATTTAATGCTCTCTGTAGTAATTTAATACTTTGCGAGGTCTTGAAATTATTTAGGATAACATATTAAATTAAATTAAAGCAGAAAAATATTTAAAGTCTTAAAAACGTGTCCAGATACCGGAATAAACTTCAATCTGATTAAAGAGAAACCTTTTTATGTAAAATTATTGAAGATTTGGATGACGGCAGGGAGGAGGTGCGAGAATCATGGCTGAACTCAAGTTGGAAAGTCTTACGGGCATTCAGAAGGCGGCAATCCTGATCATTGCCCTTGGCGTGGATGCATCGAGCGCGATTTTTAAGAACCTGAACGAAAGGGATATCGAAAAGCTGGCAGTCGCTATTGCCGACCTGCGGGACATTCCCTCGGCTGTTTCGGACGCCGTAGTAGAAGAATTCTACCAGATGGTGCTGGCCCAGGAATACATTGCCCAGGGGGGGATAGATTACGCCCGCAGCGTGCTGGAGCAAGCCCTGGGGGGACCGCGTGCAGCCCAGGTATTGGCTAAAGTCCAGAGCGCTCTCCACGTTTCCGGGTTCAAGCTGCTCAAAAGGGTCGATCCCGGGCAACTGTTGAATTTCATCATGAACGAGCACCCCCAGACTGTGGCAGTGATCATGGCGCACCTCGATTCCCAGCAGGCAGCAGCGATCCTTGCTGAACTTCCCGAACAGCTCCAGAACGAGCTGATTTATCGCATCGCAACCATGGGCAAGATCAATCCCGAGGTGTTGAACGATGTGGAAAAGGTTCTCGAAAGCCAGTTGGAAAGCGTCCTGGGCCAGGACTTGTCACAGGCCGGCGGTACAAGCGCAGTGGCCGATATCTTGAACCTTGCCGACCGGGCCACAGAGCGCAAGATACTCGACAACCTGGTGCAGAAAGATCCCGAGCTGGCCACTGAGGTAAAAAACCTGATGTTCGTGTTCGATGATATCCTGATGCTGGATGACAAAAGCATGCAGCGCGTGCTCAAGGAAGTCGATACCAAGGACTTGAGCATGGCGCTCAAGGGCACGAGCGATGAAATGAAGACCAAAGTATTCAAAAACGTGTCCGAGCGTGTGGCCACATTGATCCAGGAGGAAATGGATTTTATGGGGCCTGTGAGGCTGCGCGATGTCGAGGAGGTTCAGCAGAGGATTGTGGATGTCGTCCGCTCGCTCGAGGAGGATGGAGAAATCGTGATCAGCGGCAAGGGCGGAGCAGAGGAGGCTCTGGTCGAATAAGCCCGGTTGAATTAACTGACTCTCAGCGTTCAGGTTACAATAAAAATTATATTGATATAACTCCCCCGTCTTTTACAAACATTCCAGCAGATCAAAACAGGCTTGCTCTGTGTCTGGTCGACAATGCCTGCCTTGTCCAGGTTTAAACGCTGATTCCGCCAAATCGAGCAAACAATTTCAATCAAGGCTGATAAAGCATTAAGAGACCTTTGAAAAAACCCCAGGTGAAAGGATAAAATATTACCTGTAGGGGCGGGTTTCAAACCCGCCCCTACAATAATACATTGATATTTATGGCGTTATAAAAAAGCAAACAATATTCTTTTGGTAAAAGGATAACATTTTTCAAAGGTTTCATTAAAATAAATTAAAGAGGGCCAATTTCAAGCGCAGCATTTCTTGACCACCGAGTGGTGGGATATCAGAGACAATTTTAAAAAAAGGAGAACCATGCCATGTTTGCGCTTTTAAGCATAACTCAACAGAATGTCGACAAGATGGATGATGCCATCAGGATATTTGAGACGAAAGTTATTCCCGCGGCTCAAATACAAAAGGGATTCAAAGGGATCTATCTCTTAACAGATCGCAAGACAGGTAAAACCATTTCTTTGGGTCTGTGGAATAGCAAAGATGACGCCATTGAGACTGAACGCAGCGGTTATTACAGTTCACAAATGGACGAGTTCAAAAATTTATGCAAAGCGCCGCCTGTTCTTGAAGGATATGAGATCAGTGCTCAAGGCTGATAAAGTTTAAATCTTCTGTCAGTGTCGCCATATCAGTTTCAAAACGTCCCATCGTGTTTGCTCTGGCGCCATTCTTTATGACTTTCTTCTTTCCAGCGATCTCCAGCATTGCAGGGCCGACAAGGTGCTCAACTATTCTCTGATCAGGAAAGAGGAGAGAGAGAAGGCTGTTTAAGGGTAATATTTTACTTTTAAAACCATTAAATTGGTGATTAAAAGAAACGGGAGACTATTTATGATTTTTTATAATTATGTTGTTTTATGGATTACAAAAAACGCAATATGGTTAACCCCTATTGTTGCTTTATTTGCTGCTTTTTACGCTGTATACAGAGATAGTATCTTGGCTTGGAAAAGAAGACCTAAATTATCAGTAGAATTTAATTTTATACCTCCTGATTGCCAAAAAGAAATTATTAATAATAGTATAGATAGTTATTATTTCAGAATAAGAGTAAAAAATGAAGGAAAAACAGAGGCAGATAGGGTTGAAGTAATGATATATAACTTAAGAGATAATGCTGATAAAAAAGTTCCAAATTTCTTACCAATGAATCTGAAATGGACTCATAGGGATTTTGAACAGCCAAACCAAAAAATAACCATGGATTGCATTCCACAGGGTATGGAAAAACTTTGTGATATTGGTAAAATAATAGATCCAAAAGAGAGAAATAGATTGCCAAATGAAAATGAAAAATCTACAAGATTTGAAGAAAATAAAACTATTTTTAGTTTTGAAGTATATCCAAAACCTAATTCTTTATTTCATCTAATTCCTAAAGGTAGATATAACTTTAATCTTAAAATTGGGGCTTCAAATTGCAAATCTATTGATGCAATTATAGAAATTGACTTTAATGGTGAATGGAGCTATGAAGAAAATAAAATGTTAAAGAAAAATATAAGTATTAGATTATTAAAATCAGAGAAAAAGATTTTTTCTTGAATTTTTAACGTAATCTCAAAAGGCTTATTATAACAGTTTTCCCTTTGCTCAAGCCTAGCTCGAAAGCTAAACAAGCTTGGTTGTTAACGGTTCTAAAACATTTTCGTAATACGGCTAAGTTTTAAATTTATAAAAATCTATATCCAGAAAACACCTTTCTATTCCAGCACCACAATCCCATAAGTCTTAACCTCAGGCACGAGCGCCATCCAGCCATCGCGGTAATGTGCGAGGTCCAGGGACAATCTATCGTGATCAGGGGAATAAAGGGTTGCCTTCTTGGGTTTCAAGCCTTTCTCCGAAAATATCACCGGGATATACTTTGCCGGGTGGCCGGGCCAGTAGTTCACCAGATGCACCTGACGCTCCGCACCTTTCCTGTAATGCGCTGCAGCCACATGGGGCCTTGTCTCCACTGTCACGGTGAACTCGCCTCCACGCAGGAAAAAAAGTCCCTCCATGAACTCTTCCCAGTTAAGCGGAAGGTACCAGTAGTCCGGGTGTACTTCATTCGCAAACTCCGGTACTCGCGGGTGGCTCTCGAAACCGGGAAAGTAAAATATCCGTCCTTTCCCCAGGCTGATTCGCGCTGCCTTGCCGGGTTCTCTTAAAGGAGCTTCAGCGCCGAGAAGACGCCAGAAATTGTCTGCCGGGCCTCTCATCCTGCGCCGCTCGTCATAAGCCCCGGTGCTGCCCGCCACAGCCAGCGAGCCGCCGCGCTCCATATAATCCTTGAGCCTGCCGATCTCTTTATCGGACAGGTTCTCCTGCGCGGCTAAAACAACTATCCTGTAATCCTCCAGATGTTCCCAGTCCTGATGGAAGAGCAGGGTGAACGGCACCCGGTTCTGGATCAGGACCTGCTCGGCCTGGATAGTGGCCAGATACGGGACCCAGCCGCCGAATGTCAGGGACTCGAAATCGCGCATCACCCCCACATCCGCCAGCACCTCGAGGCCGCGGAACAGCTCTTTATGCTCGTGGAAAAATTGCATGTATTTCCGGTTGGCGGCCTTGATCGCGCTGTCAAGGGTCTCCACTGAGGAAGAATACCTGTAATCATCATCCAGATCCAGGCTTTCCGGCCAGTTTTCCAGGTTCCGGTATCCGACATCCCCCAGGCACATCCGGTTAAACGCCATGGCCTCGGCAATCTCAAGCGGATTGTTCGAGTAGCTGAACAGGGCATTGCCGAAATGACGGGCCAGCTTGTAGGAGCGGATCTTGCTCACCAGCCGGTTACTCTCAGGGTAGTAACAGGCATGGTCCGGGTCCTCGCTCCAGAAAATATCAGTATAGGGGAGGATGTGCGCATGGTCCATCCCGCCCTCGTATGGCCTGTTCCTTCCCGAAAGCCCCAGCGGGTTGGTTTCCATAACTACTTGCGGGTTAAGCGCGTGGATATGCTCGCTGAGCTCCCTGACATATCCGGTCATGGCCTCGACCCTGAAATAAGTCCATTCCTGGGCCAATGGGTCTGTTACAGGCGACATGGGGCTTCCCGCAAGGCGCGGGGGACTGACCAGGGAGACATCGGAAAAGCCGAGGAGCTCTTTCCGCTCTTCAGGGGTGTATTTGTCATCCAGGTATTGGCGAAAGAGCTGCCTGATGTTCTCTGTCAGTCCGGCCTGGGAGCTGAACATCGAGTTGAAATTGTCGAAATGGATCAGGTCCATGCCGTACTCTTTTATGGCCCTGGTCACTATGGCCTTGATATGCTCGCGGTACCCCTGGAGGGTGAAGTCCGCCCGGTCCCTGAAATACTGGCTCGCTGAGTACTTGATCGTTTCGCCGCTCAGGTCTGTCTGTTTCCAGCTCTCACTCTGCGGGATTTCCCGGTACAGGTTTTCATTAAACAGCGTGCTTCCGATATAGGCTCCCACGAACATGCCGTTTTTATGGAGCATCCCGGCGAGTTTCTTTGTCCAGGCCAGGTCTTCCGCCTCGTTTTCCAAACCCAGGCCTTTATAGAAATGGGTGATAATCATGTTCACGCCGCAGGCCTTGAGCCCCAGGACAGCCTCCGGGCTGTGTTCATACTCGTAGCGGGCGCGGTAATTAGTGGGTATGGGTCCTCTTCTTACCCGGAAGACCAGGGGCTCCCAGTTCCCGGCTAGGCAGATCCCGTGCTCGAGCCACCACTGCGGCCTGTTTTCAGGGGATGCCGCTTGAGACACCACAGGATAAAGCAGAAAGCCTGCAGTTAGGGCAAGGATAAATTTATAGATAGGAATTTTTGTTTGTTTCATCCTGGTATTCCTTTTACAGGGTTAACAATGAATTGAACACCTTTACTACTCAGGTCATAAAATTGTTTACATCTATCCGTAAAGGTAAATTTTTTCTTCTTTTGGTGGCAAAAGAAGCAAAACCATTTCTTTTTAAACAAAAAGAAACAAAAGTTAATCCTGGCACTTAAATCTTTTAC
>DATKXY010000114.1:0-27256 GCA_035528795.1 archaeon
CGAAGTCGTCTCGGATGACGGCGGGATCGAGGCTGATCTGCCTGCCTGGTGCACCGGTTACGGCCATCAGTATCTGGGCTGTTTTCGCGATGGCTCTGTCTGGAGACTTTATATCAGAAAAAAAGCGATGGATTAATGGAACTCTGGCAACTGGCTTACAACTGGATCGCCCTTCCCCTGGCGCGAGCGGGAGCTCGTGCATTTGCACCTTTCAAGCCCAAGGTGTCCCGGGGTCTGGCCGGGAGGAAGAAAAGCTTTGCTGAGATAGGGAGCTATCTCGCCCGGCAGCCTGGAAATAAGGCGCCGGGAGGAGGAATCCTGTTTCATGCCTCATCAGTGGGCGAGTTCCTGCAAGCCCTTCCCCTGGCCGAGGAGCTGAAAGCCGTGCAGGAAAATTGCCCGCTGTATCTCTCCTTTTTTTCACCCTCGGTAGAGGAGAGAGCGCGTGCCTTCCGTTTCGCCGACCTCGCTTTCTATCTTCCCGAAGACACACGGGCCGGCATGCAGAGGCTTATCCGGCTGCTCGATCCTACCCTCGTGGTTATCTCAAAATTCGATATCTGGCCGAACCTACTCTGTGCAGCCAGCGAAGCCGGTGTACCGGTAGCGGTAATCGCCGCCACTCTATCTCCGGACTCCGGCAGGCTCCGCGGCGTGTCCGCTGCTTTCCACAGGAGTTTCTACGGTAAATTGAGCCTGGTGTGTGCAATCAGCAAAGAAGACGCCCGCAACTACACCCGTCTGGGAGTGAGAAGCGAAAACTGCGTGGTTACCGGGGATACCCGCTTCGACCAGACTTTCCGTCGCGCCTCCAAAGTTGCCGGCGACGATTCCAGCGTGCTTCCTTTCAGGGGCTGGGACGGTCTTGTCCGGTTAGCCTGCGGCAGCATCTGGCCCGCAGATGAGGAGCACATCCTGCCCGCACTGGCCGAGCTTGCAAAAACCCGCCAAAACTTACGCTTTATTCTTGCCCCCCATGAACCGTCAGCCGGGCATATCGGGAATCTTACCTCTTTCCTGGACAGCCAATCCCTTTCCTGCGGGCTTTATTCAGAGCTGGCAGGCGGTTTGGCCCGGGATGGCAAAACAGGTCCCACAGAGGTCCCGCGCCAGACCAGAGCGGTGATTGTGGACAGGGTCGGAGTTCTCGCTGCAGTTTACCGTGCCGCAGATCTCGTTTATGTGGGCGGAAGTTTCTCCACCGGGGTGCACAATGTAATGGAACCCGCCTGTTTCGGGCTGCCTGTGCTTTTCGGCCCCCGCTATCTGAACAGCTACGAGGCCAGGCTGATGGTCCAAAGGGAAGGGGCCTTCCCGGTTTCCAGCGCCCGGGAGCTGGTCGAGAGGGCGGAACGCCTGATTGATGATGAAACCCAGCGCCGCAATGCCGGTGAAGCGGCCCGGGCTGTGGTCACGGAAAACCTCGGCGCGACCGGAAGGACGCTTGCGGCCCTGGCTGAGAGATTCCCCCAGGCGATCCCGAAAATTCCCGCTGCAGGTAGCCAAAAATGATGCCTCCCTGGCCCAAATATATCCAAATTGAAACCACTATCCTCTGCAACAGCTCCTGTGAGTTTTGCCATCAGAGGCTGGTCAAGCGCAGGCCCTATTTCATGAAAGACCAAATCTGGCGCAGGATTATCGACCAGACAAGGGGCCGGGGCATCACCTACCGCCCTTTCCTGCAGAACGAGCCGCTGGTGGATAGGCGCCTCGAGGAGATAGTGCGCTATATCAGGCTCGACCCCACCGCCAGGGTCGAGCTCAATACCAATGGCGGCCTTTTAACTCCCGAGCGCGGCGCGGAGCTCCTCGAGGCCGGACTCGATATGGTGCGTTTCAGTATCGATGGGTTCAGCCGCGAGGTGGCTGAGAAAATGCGCCCGATCGATTTCGGACAGGCAATGGAAAACGCCCGGGAATTTATCAGGATGGCCGGAACGGCAAGCCACCCGTGCAGTGTCGAGGTGCGGATGCTCGACTGCGAGATCACCCGGGGTGAACAGAAAGAATATTTAGCATACTGGAACAGCCTGGGGGCAAGAGCCAAGGTTGTACCCCTTTACAACTGGCCCTGGAGCGGCCAGGAATCTTGTGTTCCCGCGCCCTGTCCAAAAATCATCCAGGAGATGTTTTTCGTGGTGGACGGCAAGGCTGTGCTCTGCTGCTGGGACAGCCAGGAACGCGGGGTTATAGGGGATGTCAGGGAGTCCACCGTGCAGGAGATCTGGACCGGGGAAACCAACCGCCGCTACCGGGCGCTCCTGGCCGAGGGCAAAAGGGGGGAGATAGTTCTCTGCTCGCGCTGCGACGGGTTCAGGTACCTTCTCGATGAGGGAAAGAAAACAAAAGATGGCAAGTCCTGAGAAAAGGAATGGAAAACCCAGGCGCAGGGTGGGTTTTATCGGCTGCCCGCCCGAAGAGGTGATCGCGCGCTACAGGGGCGAGGAGCTCCTTGATCTCGACAACGCGTTCCCCGGTGTCCTGGCCTCCAGTGCCGAGGAGCACCTGCCTGCCAACACCTGCTCGATTATCAAGAGAATCCTGGCTAATGTGCTCGCACTCAAGCCGGAGCTTATCATATTCGACGACGGCTATTCGAAATGCGACAACGCCCGGTTTCTCGGGCTTGTACTCGAGAAGCTCCTGCCGCGCGTAAAACTCGTCAAAACCCAGAACGACAACCTGGTGCCTGGAGACACGATTATCTCGGACAGCTACCTGCCCCTGCCCGGGAAAGTGGACCTGATCCTTCGCGATCTTATCTCGCCAATAGACAAAAAAGTCCTCAAACCCTGCGCCAAGCCCCCGGCTGCATTCTGGGGGGTCCCCTGCGCCGATCTCTCGATTTACGGGCTTTTCCCTCCCGGGACCCAGGTCCTGGGCTGGCTGCGCTGTTTTGAAAACCGGACCCCGGCTGACATCGAGGCCGAATGCTGGGTCCCTCCGGATGTGCCGACTGTTTTTTTCGCCCAGACTTTCTGCAGCAAAAATATCCTGGCCAAAGACTTAGCCCGCAGGCACAACGGGCTTTACGTGGACTCGGACGGCACCCTCACCCGCTCCGAGCGGGCCAAGATCGAAGCCTTCCTGCATTTCCGCAGGGAAGGGCACTAGGGCGGTCTGTCTATAGGAGGGCAGCTTAAGATGCCACTGGGGTACGGGCGGGCGCACTCAGGCCAGACACTCCTGTACACACTTGTGGAGCAGGGGCAGCATGAGCTCGTGGTGGCCGGTAAAGGTATAGCCCCGGCCGCCGCCGGTTCGGGTGGGCCGCCCGACCACATTCACTGTTGGGCGGTACTGCTGGATCATGCTGAAATCTGCGGTCACCAGGCCCTCGCAGGGGTGCCCCAGGTTGCGGGCCAGGGTGAGGGCCTTGAGAAAAACTTCGGGCAGGACCACAGCCGAGCCCAGGTTCATGACCACAGAGCCTGGGGTGAGTTTTGAGACTGCCGCGGCGAAAATCTCGAAGTCGGTCATTGTGGCGGCCCCGATAGCGGCGCCGTCCACTGCGGGGTGCTGGTGCACCGTGTCCGTGCCGAGAGCCACGTGTACTGTGAGCGGCACCCGGTGGGTGTGGCAGGCGGCAATGATGCTCAAGGCTGCGTGCGGGGCTTTCCTCCGGGCAAGCTCCTCTCCCAGGGCTTCCCCCAGGCCCAGGTCTTCGCTTTGAGCGCGCTCTGCGGCCCGGCCCACTAGCTGCGGGGTCTCCTCCACCATCCCGAAACTGCCGTCCGTGAGGCCCTCGGCCACATCCTCGCTGGTCGCCCCCCAGATGGCGATCTCGAGGTCGTGGATCGCTGTCGCCCCATTGAAAGCCACTGCGCTGAGATAACCCTTTTCCACCCAGTCGATAATGAACGGAGAGCAGCCCACCTTGACCACGTGCGCGCCCAGCATGGCAATCACCGGCCTCCGGTCACGGAAAGCCCCGGCCAGGCTCAGGCAGAAATCTTTCCACTCCACTGCCTTGAGCTGTGAGGGCAGGCTGTCGAGGAAAGAGCCTTCCTCAAGCTTTGCGAAATCCTCTACTTGAACCTTGTGCGCTCTCTGAGAGATCGATTTTGTGCGCACTTTATCACGCTCCAGGCGCGGATAGCGGCTCGGCAATTTCTAGCTCCTTGAGTTGCTTTTACGCTTAGAGGAACAACTTAGTGCTAGAGTTCGAAAGCGCCCGCACTATTTCGGGCAATCCAGGGGCGGGTTTGAAACCCGCCCCTACCAGTAAAAATGTCTTGATTGAATGACCATCTCAGGTTTTTTGCCTGGCCAAGACATGCAAACATTTGGGTCATTCCCATCTCTTAATATTCAGCTCTTTTCAAACCGCTTCGATTGTCGAGGGAGGCTTGGGCGCTATGTTGTACGTGACGCTGACTATGCCGGGAACCTCGCGGATAATCGCACCGGCGAGCTTCTCGAGGATTTCGAACTGGAGCCGGGTCGGTGTGGCGGTCCGCGCATCGACACTGTCCCAGCAGCGGACCTCGATCTGCTGGCCGAAATCGCGCTTGCCCTCGCGCATGCCGGTCACCCGGTCTTCATGAAGGATCGCCATGTACTGGAACGCACCGCTGCCCTTGAGCAGCCGCTCGACAACCACAGTGGCCCTGCGGACTGTCCCGATGCGCTCCGGTGTCACCTCGCCGATTACGCGCGCCGAGAGCGCCGGACCCGGGAACGGGATGCGCTCGAACAGCTCGGCTGGAAATCCGAGAGCCTGGCCGACCTTTCTGACACCGTCCTTCCGAAGCTGGATCAGCGGCTCGATGATCCGGTAGCCGAAAGCCTCCTGCGGGTCGATCCCGAGCTGTTCAAAGACATTGTGCTGCCGCTTGATCCCTGCCACTGTCTCATCGACATCAGTCAAAATAGTTCCCTGGAGAAGGAACTTGGCTCCGCTCTCCCTGACCAGACGTCCGAATACGTTCCGGTAAAAGGTCTGGGTGATAGCCTCGCGCTTCTCTTCCGGGTCCGTTATTCCCTTAAGCGCAGCGAAAAACTCTTTGCGCGTATCAATCACTTCGACCATGATCCCGAGCTTGCGGAAAAAGCCGGCCACCTGTGACGGCTCGCCCTCGCGCATCAGGCCGTTTTCGATAAACACGGTCTTAAGGCGCTTCCCCAAGGCCCGGTGCCCGAGCATGGTGACCGTAGAGGAATCGACTCCTCCAGAGAGGGCGTTGATCGCCGTTCCTTCCCCCACAGTGTCCTTGATCTCTTTGACCTTCTCATCGATAAACCGTTCGGTGTTAAGCTCTTGGGCAGTGATCTCCTTAATCATGTATAAAAACCCTCCTTTCAACCTTCAGGCGGACACATCTGTTCGCCCCTTGTGCTTGAGGAATTTATTGAGAATCCGTATAAAAAAGAGCGCGGTCTGCTGTTTTACCCTTTTATCCTGCGCCGAGGGAATAAGATTCGAGCAGCACCACTATACTGCCGAAATCGAGATTGCTTGAGATTTTGACCGGTATCCTGTGTTCATCATTGGTCACCCAGAGCAGCAGGTTACCCTTGTGCTCGAACAATCCGCCGCTTTTTATGTAAGGCTCGACCACATAGCAGTAAAAGCGGCCTGCAGGCACCTCCACCCATTCTGTGCGCAGTATCCCGACCTTGAGAGGGTTTCCCTTTTTATCGACAAAATTTTCAAGCAGTACCCCACTTCCGACCTTGAGCTCGAGTGTCCTGCAGTAATAGAAGATCGAAAGCTCATCCTGGGCCTCGGGAACGATCTCTACGGTATCCCCTTTGACCAGGTCATATCTAAGCCCTGCCTGCTGGTCGTAAATCAGCTCGATCTGGCGCTTTTGCCTGCCTTCCTGCTGATTTTTAACGAATTTTCGGCTGAAAAGCTCCTTCTGATCGATCAAAGAGAGGAAATAATCCCTGACAGGATAGATCAGGTCCAGGGTTTTATTGGACCTGGCTTCCATCTCGACTCGGTAACACGGGTGACTGTCGAAAGTGTCAATCGCGGTTATCTGCAGGTTTGCAGTGCCGATATTGCCCACTGTCCAGTTCACCGAGAAGTTCAGTCTCTCCCCGACACGGAAAGGAACCTTGGCGGGCGAATCCGCATCTTGCGCCAGGAGAGCAATGCGAGCCGGAAAAATAACGAGCAATAACCAGAAATATTTTGCCGGTTTTCTGTACAATTTCACAACGTCCCCCTCAGCGGAAGATCCATATTGACCCGGTGTCAAGTCTCCTGTTTTGCGGCTGTTTTGCCAAAAGGCATCAGGCGGCATACAAAAGGGCATGACCCGGGGTCAGTATAATACCGGAACGTTTTTTTGGATAGATTGACTTCTTAGACTTTGGACGAGTCGATTCGGGCTTTATTCGAATATCTTCTTCCCCTGGGCTTTCTTCGTGCCGCAGGAGGTCTTTCAATCTCTTCGGCGGAGGCTGTCAGCTTTTTACTGAAAAGCAGAAAGCGAAAGAGGCTCCAAAAGGCCGGACGGCTTTTCCGGCGGCGCATTTTCTTTTCGCTGATCTCCAGTTGCCCGAAATTTGCCGCCTGCTTATAGAGCAGCCATAAAAAGGCGAGAGCGCACGCTGCCGGCGGTACCTCCGGGCCCAGTTCTTCGAGTACCATGAGACGGGTGAAATTGCTGCGCAATAAATGCACCCGGCAGCCGCGAAAGGTGGTCAAAAGATCCAATCCCGGATTCAAGTCCACTTTCCGCAGGCGCAAAATCAGTCCGGCCAGTTTGTGGACCAGCCTGCTCCGGAGGGGGCCTTTTTCGCCGGCGACCATAAATCTGTTGCCCGAGTAAAGGTCTACATTTCGTTCGATCTGGGCCGCCATTTTACCCAGATAGGAGGGGTCGTAGCTGAAATCGGCATCCAGGATCAGGAAAAAGTCACGTTTCGGGTTTTTGCTTTGTCTTGTCACCCGTTTGATTGCTGCAAAAAGAGACCTGGCATACCCGGCCCTGCGCTCGTACTGGATAACCCTCAGCGGCATTATTTTCAAATAAGGGGCCACGACCTCCGGGGAATCATCCGTACAGCCGTCCAGGACAAGAAGAACCTCATACTCCAGGCGGAGTTTTTTCATGATCTCGCTGACCCGGTAGAGCAAGATTCCCACGGTGTCTTGCTCGTTATATACGGGTACAAACAAATGGATCATTGGTTTCATAGTTCAAGCAACACTTGTGGTTTGGAATTGAAGTTCATAGAGCCGCCTGTAAAGCCCATCACGGCGCATCAGCTCTTCGTGGCTGCCGGTTTGCGCAATCCGGCCCTCGTTCATCACAATTATCCGGTCGCAATGCTGGATTGTGGACAAACGGTGGGCAATAACCAGGCTCGTGCGATTTTCCATCAGACGCTCGATTGCTCCCTGGACCAGAAGTTCGCTCTCGGTATCCAGGGCTGAGGTGGCCTCGTCGAAAATCAAAATATCGGGATTTTTCAGAATGGCCCTGGCTATGGCTATCCTCTGACGCTGCCCGCCGGAAAGACGGGTCCCCCGGTCGCCGATCACTGTCTCGTATCCCTCCTCCATGGCTTCGATAAACTCGTGGGCATTGGCTGCGCGGGCAGCCTCGATGACCTTTTCCAGAGGCAGCTCTTTTAACCCGTAAGCAATGTTGTTGCGCACTGTATCATTAAACAAGATTGTCTCCTGAGTCACAATCCCGATCAAAGCCCTGAGGTCTGCGATCCGGTAATCGCGGATATCGTGGCCATCCAGGGTGATCCGGCCTGCAGTCACATCGTAGAAACGCGGTATCAGGTCGACCAGAGTAGACTTGCCGGCTCCCGAGGGACCGACAATAGCCACCGCCTCACCCTTTTTGATTTTCAGGTTTAGATCCTTAAGCACGTAAGTGTCCTGGGTATAGGCGAAACTCACACCCTCATAACAGAGAGACTTGTCAAAAGAGCTTTTCGGAAGGCTGGCGGGGCTGTCGGTTATCTGAATCGGCGTGTCCAGGATTTTGAAAATGCGGTCGCAGGATGAAAGTCCCTGCTGAAGGATATCGTTGAAATTGCCGAAAACCTTGATCGGAGACATGATCCGCATGCTGAACAGGATAAAAACCAGGAAATCTTCTGCAGGCATCTGGGCAGCCAGCACCTGACGGCCGCCGTAAAGGAGGAAAACGCCTCCGATTATTGACATCAGAAATTCGGTCAACGGCGAGGAAAGAGAGGCGTATTTATTGGTGCGCATGAATTCCTTGTAATAGTTGTTCGCCTCGCCCTCGAATTTGCGCTTCTCGAAATTCTCCATGCCGAAAGCTTTGACCACGCGGATACCGGTAACTGTCTCCTGGAAGATGGATGTTATCTCACCCAGAACGTTTTGCAGCCATAAATTTTTTCGCCTCAACTTTTTGGCCACCCAGCTTATCAGCAAGGCCATGGGCGGGATAAGCGTAAAGGCCATCAATGTCATCTTCCAGCTTAGAACCAGCAGAAAGCCCAGGTAGACCAACACCAGACAGCCGGAGAGCAGGATCTTGGAAAAGCTGTCTGTCAGCACGACCCGCACATTGCCGACATCGTTCGACATACAGGAGATAAGCTGGCCGGTCTTGGTCTTATGAAAGAAATTCAGGGAAAGATCTTTGAGGTGGTTGTAGATGTCGTTGCGCAGGTCTCTTACAGCAAGCTGTTCGAGTGAGCGGCTCAAGTAGCGCTGAAGGTAGTCGAAAATGCTTTTGAGCATGAATAAGATAACGATCAGCACAACGATCTTGCCTAAAATGAAAAGCTTATCTCCAGTCAGGATCCGCTCCTGGATCGAGCGCAGTATCTCATAGGAGCCGAAAAAGCCCTCAGTCGGGGAACCGCTTTCCGCTGCGGCTTGCTGGGAGCCAAAAAGAACTGAGAGAGTGGGGATGGCCAGGGTCATGGTTGCGCCATCGAGGATGGCAAAGATCACTATACTGGAAACCGCAAAAAAAAGCCTCGACCAATAAGGCTTAAGGTAAGAGAGTAATCGAAAATATACTTTCATTGACCGGAGTTCCCCTAAAAAGCATAGAACCAATAGTTTGTCGAATATACTCCCCTGGCCCGGAAAAGTCAAGCCGGGGCCGCCTGGATAAAAACCTTCCAGCCTGTGCTTGACAGAGTAAGCCGTTCAGTACTAATTTTAAATTTCACTCCAAACGCCAGGCGATATTATAACTTGAAACCGAATATGAAGATAGAGAATCCATTGACCAACCGGCTAATCGGCCATCGTTATCTGCTGCTATCTGTCCTGTGCGGCCTGCTTTACCTGGCAAATCTCGGCGGCTACCGGCTGTTCGATGTCGATGAGCCCCGGTATGCTGAAACGGCGCGTTTCATGGTCGCTTCCGGCGACTATATCGTGCCGAGATTCAATGGAGCTTATCGTTTTGAAAAACCTGTGCTTACCTACTGGCTGATTGCGGCCGGTTACCGGCTGTTCGGGGTGGGAGAATGGGCGGCTCGCCTCCCCTCGGCGCTCGCCGGGCTGGGCACGGTTCTTTTAACCTGTCTTTTAGCCGGCAGGATCCGGAGTCCCGGCCGGGGGCTCGCTGCCGGAGCCATTCTCGCATGCTGTCTGCAATTTATCGCCCTCGGGCGCTGGGTGCTGACAGATATGCACCTGTGCTTTTTTTTTACCGGCTGCCTGGTCTTTTTTTATTTGGGACAGAATGAGGGAAATGATTCGAAAGCCAGGCTTTATTTCCTCGGCGCATTCGCTTTCTCAGGGTTTTCAGTGCTGACCAAAGGACCGGTGGGTCTTGTCCTGCCTGCGGCGATCAGCGCTGCGTTTCTTTTCAGTACTGGTCAGCTCCACGGCTGTCTCAGGCGGATTCCCATTACTCTCGGCATTTCTCTCTTCGCAGCCATCACTCTCCCCTGGTATGTGCTCGTGACCATACGCAGCGATTTCGAGTTCTTTCGCGTATTCATCCTTCAGCACAACTTTCTGCGCTTTTTCGGCGAGGTTGCTCCAGGCGGCCAGCATATCGAGCCTTTCTATTATTATCTCCCCTGGCTGCTGGCTGGAAGCTATCCCTGGACTTTCTTCGCCCTGCAGTCGGTTTTTAACCCATTGCGCCCGTTTATCCGCGCCTTTGGCAAAGCTCAGGCTCTCCAAGGCAATGGGGCTTTTCCGCTTGTCTGGACCCTGCTTGTCATTCTTTTTTTCAGCCTTTCCCGGGCCAAATTACCGACTTACATAACCCCCGCCTTTCCGCCACTGGCTGTTTTGCTTGCCGACTACCTGGCGCAGACCACAGCAGTCTCCCCAGGCAGGCGGCCGCTGCGACTCGTTGTGCCGGCAATTCTTGGGGTTGTCTTCGCCTTAGGCCTTGGTGTCTATCTCCTGGCTGAGGGAAACAAACTTGCTCCTTTCAGCCTGGGAAACCTGCCTTATGCGGCTGCGGCAGTTATTCTCGCCGGACCTCTCGCTGCATTCAGTTTCCTTTTGACCCGCAGGCTCACCGCAGCATTCAGCCTTCAGATCACAGGACAGATACTGTTCACCTGGCTCCTCGCTTTCTCTGTTCTCCCGCTGGTCTCGGGCCATCGTCAGGAACCCCAGATCAGATTGATCGACAAGGCCGACGAGATTATCGGTGACCGGGGGAGACTGGCTGCTTACAGGTACCACAAAACGGCCCTTGCTTTCTATTCAGAAAAGCCGGTGATGTTTCTCGAACCGGGCGAGACAGCAGCGCTTGATACTTTAAATGTCCCATTTGCAGTAATCACCATTGACCGATATGCCGAAGAGCTCACTTCCAGGGCGCCTTACTTGAAACTGATTTCTAGCGCTGAGCATCTCGTACTCCTGGGTCAATCGGGAAATTAATTCCTCCTGCCAATAGAATAATTTTTTCCCAGACCGGTAGATTTTACCCTCCTCAAGCCTTTACGCTGACTCCTGCAAAAGCTCCCAGGTCTTGCCAACTTATTAATTTTACGACCATTACAGCTTTCAGCATTCTTCAGAGAATATGGTATACTAATTGCATTTTTCCGCGACAGTAAAACAGCCTGATCTGGTAATTGTCTGAACTAGCCTGAGGCAATCCGCCCGGGCAGGTGAATCATCGAATAGAACCATGCTTAGCGAGTTGGTCAGGAATTGAGACTTTTAAAATCGATTGAACAGGAGGTTTGGCATGTCCGGATTGAATCTTAAAAAGGTCAAAAAGTACGATAAGATCGACACCAAATTTGGTGTGGTGACAGTGCTCGAGCGTAAAAACGGGAAAATAATGGTGTTGATCGATGATGACATAACAGCTACTTTCAATGAGAGCGAGTTTTTTGCGGACTTTGTACTCTGATCTTTAGTGGCTGTTGAACTTGAACGGGAGTAAAAAGTTAAATTTGAATCGACAGGCCGCCAACCGGTGCAGTGTCGCTTTGTCTGCACGTTTTTCCGGTTTTTCCGCTTTTTTGGAATATCTTCTCGATTCGTCGGTTTATTTATTCAAATTTTAATTTGACTAAATTCTTTTCCTGCTCTATTATTCTACAGAAATGATTTATTTCAATTAATACAAATCTCTCTGCCATAGAATATCAGGTATAATAAACCGACTTCCCGCTGATAAGCTGATAATGGTATATTACTATTCAATAATGGCAGTATTGGGACTGTGCCTGATTGTTTTCTTAATTCTCCTGATTCAGAGAAAAAGAGAAGAAGAGAAACGTCGCAGACAAATGGAACTGCTTACAGCTCAGCGGCGGTTGGAAGAATCGCGAGAAAAATTAAACCATTTGCGGAAAAAGTTATACGAGACTGAAAACCAGCTTAACGAGAACACTTTTTTCTTTAAATCAAAAAAAGAAGAGTTGATCCAGCTTGCCAAGCAATTGCAAGAGGTTGAAGCTGAAAAAGATTCGATCCAGGCAGCAATCGACCAGGGAGCGCCTTCGGATAAGGAACGCAACCTGCTCAACAACAGACTCAATCTCACCAATGAAAGATTCACCGAATTGAGAGCCAAGGCTACCGAATTGCAAGAAGAGGTGGACAGCATTAAAAAAAAGGCCTTGGAAAACGAACAAGGGATAAAATTATTGCAAGAGCAGACATTCCAGGCGGAAAGCGAACTTAATTATTTTAAGGAGACAGTAAAAATCAAAGAACGGATGATAAAAGCCTTAGCTTAGCCAACTGATACACCATTTAAGACTCTTTGCCAAAAACAGACCCGCTCAGAGCTTAGACCTTCAACCTGTCCCCACTTATAATTCCCTCTCGCTAACCTGGCGATTATTCACAGACTTTCATCTCCAGATGATGGCACAATGAAACATGAAAACTCCCCTGTAACTCAAGCTGAATTGGCAAAGGGGCAGAGGCACAAAGTTTGTGATACAGCTTATCCTGCAAGAATGTATTAAAACTGCAGGGCCTCCAAATTCAAATCGGACGAGAAAAACAGAGGGATTTCAATGTAATAAGCAGGGATCGTCCCGAATCCTGGTCCGGATTGCAAATTTCAGCAGTGACCGGCCGGTCCTGCGGGATCAGGCAACACTTCCCTTGACAATTGATTCTGACTGTCAGGCAATCTCCTTAAGGCCATCTGATCCAAGAGATAGTGAAAACCAGCCCGACTATTATCGCCGCCACGGCAACAGCCAGGAGAAACCCTACAATATCGGTGAGGTCGGGTTTTAGCATCTCCCAGTTTGTGCCAGGGAATAAAAGCCGGTCGCGGAAACGGTCTGGCCTGGCATAGGAAAGCTCCACCTCTCTCTGATCTGCGGCCCGGTCCTGCTTGACCGGAGTGTGGATTCTGGCGTAGAAGCGATCCAGAGCAGAGCTGGAAACCGGAGCCGTAAAAAAACTCACTGCCAGCAGAACCAGAAAGGGTATCAGGGCATCCGCGAGAAAAACCGCGGCATCCAGCGTGGATCGGGAACTCCGCTTAAAATCGGCTCCCAGCCTGGAAAAGATCCAGACCCAGATCCTGAATTTGCCCACACCGCGAAAGCCTGATTCCGGGTCACCGGGCCGGATGTTTATTTTATTTTCGAAATAGATCGGCACCGAGGGGAGCCGCCTTTTTTTGGTGATCAGCTCACCCGCCGCGCCGGCCAAACCCGCAGCCACATCGGCTGAATCCGCACCCATCCGCACCTCCAACAAGGCTGGCTCGGTTTCCGAAAGCAGGCCCGGCGAGGTGGCCGCACTCTCGAAGGCCGGCACCACCAGCGGGAGGATGAAAGAGAAAAAAAGAGAAAAAATCACCGCGCTCCAGGCAGCGGTTTTAGTGACCCTGCGCCAGAGATAACTGAGCCAGAAACTCGCCCCGAAAATAACCGGCAAAGTCCAGATATATTTCAGGAGCACTATCACGCTGTGAAAAGCCTGCGAGAGCAGCACACCGCCAATAATAATCAAGGCTGTGGTCAGCCTGCCTATCCAGACCAGATGGGCATCCGAACTCCGGGGCCGCAGGGGGTGGTATAGATTCATGGTAAAAAGCGCCGAGCCGGAGACCATAAAAGCATCCGCCGATGACATGATTGCCGCCAGCATCGCCGCAATCATCAAACCCACCAGTCCCACCGGAAGCAACTGCCTGGTCGCATAGCCCCAGATCATATCGGGATCCGAGACCTCCCGCGCGTAGAGTGCAAAGCCCAGAACCCCCACCAAAGCCCAGCCGATTGTGCAAAAGCGCTTGAGATAATTGCCATAGCACAAGCCCACCCGCGCGCTCATCTCGTCCTTGGCCGCGCCGCCTCCGGTGGAGATAATATGCGGCTGGACCACTATGCCTACCAGATTGATCAATATTATCGAACAGACAAACAGGGCGGTATAATCGCTTGTCTGGGGGCTGCCCAGCAGGTTGAACATATATTCCGGAACGCGCTCGTGCAGTCCTGAGAACCAGCCCACAGCTTTCAGGCCGAACGGGATGATAATAAAGGAGAGAAAAATAATCAGCACCCCCTGGACAAAATCCGTGATCACCGCTGCTTTCAGCCCTCCCAGCATGGAGTAGACCAGGATTACCAGAGCGGTCACAGGCACAAGGGTTCTGCTTGTGAAATACGAATAGCCGCTGTGCAGTTCCCCCTGCAGGTATCTGTCCCGCAGGCTCCGGTACTCTTTGTCCTGTTCCGGAGTGAATTTGCCGCCTTCCAGGTGAAGTTTGTCAAGTTCCGCATAACGCCGGTAAAGTCTCGTGCTTTCCAGCTCAGTGACAGTGTAGGTGCTTTCAGGCCTCGGGGAGAGTATCTCGACCGTTTTGCCGACTGCGGTCAAACCGATGGCGATATAATACATAAAGTAAAAAATGGAAAAAACCGCGTAAGCTGCCCCCATAGCTTTAGACTGGAAGCGCTCGGTGAAAAAATCTCCGATTGTCACCAGCCGCAGCCTTCTGTACCACGGCCCGATAATCCAGTAAAAAGGGGTGATAAAGAGCCAGAGCAGCACAGCCCAGATGCCGCTCATCCCGTTGCGGAAACTTTCGCGCGCCACGCTTACCGGCATGTCCGAGCTAGTGCCGGCCCCGAACTGCAGGAAGATGGAAAACACTTTTCCGAAACGCCTGCCGCCCAGGAAAAAATCCTCGGTGTTCCGGATCAAGCGCATGGTCCAGAACCCGATAGCGGCCACTCCCACCATATAGGCGATTATCACTCCCAAGTCGAGCCAATGCACTTTGAACCCTCCTGGAGTTCTGTCGTTCTATCGTGAAGCAGAATAAACCTGAAAAGAATTCTTTTATCAAACCTCGCTTACTACAGGGGGCATTAAATAGTTTCCATTTGTATTATTGTTTATATGCTTCAGCCTTGGTTATTCATAAAAGTCAAGTCAGCAGGAATGATTTACCAGGTGTCAATTTTTAAATTTAAGGCGCTTGCGGTTTACTTTATGTAACTACGATTGAAATATTCCGATAGAAAAACTTTTACAACTACCGAAAAAAGTTTAAGTGCAACTACCTGGGATGGTAGATCATCCCAAGTGAAACCATAGGCCATAAGAAGCCCTGAAGTCCGGGAACCCTGTTTTTGGAGCGTGTAGAAGACAAGTAATTTCCATCATCGCCATATTAGATGTACAACGCCCAGGCAGGCCTTTGCGCAGGCTTCCTGCGCACCAGGCGAGCTCGGCGAAGCGGAGTAAAGGACTTTAATGCCAGGATTAACTTTTGTTTCTTTTTGTTTAAAAAGAAATGGTTTTGCTTCTTTTGCCTTCAAAAGAAGAAAAAAAAATTCCTTTACGGATAGATGCAAACAATTTTATTACCTGAGTAGTAACAGCTTTACCTTTGTGACTATCCTTGATTTTAAAACCAGCCGTAAAATCAGCCTGGGGAAAAGTAATTTTCAGGGCCACCTGAGCCAGGAAACAGTGAAGACCAGGCCGACAATCAAAACTGCCGAGACTACAGCCAGAATAAATCCCACGATATCGGTGCGGTCGGGTTTCAGTATCTCCCAGCCCGTACCCGGGAACAAAAGCATGGAATCGAACCGTCCGGGGTTGGCATAGGAAAGCTCCACCTCCCGCCTGTCAGCGGCCGGGTCCCGGTTGACCGGTGTATGGATTCTGGCGTAGAATCGGCTCAGAGCATCCCTGGAGACCGGAGCAGTATACAGACTCAGCACTGCGAGCACAACAAACGGCAGCAGGGCATCCGCCAAAAACCCGACTGCATCCAGCGTGGAACGCGTACTGCGGGAAAAATCCGTTCCCAGGCCTGACAAAAACCAGACCCAGACCCTGAATTTTCCGCTGCCCCGGAAACCTGATTCCGGCTCACCGGACCGGATCAGTACTTTTTCTTCAAAATAGATCGGCGTGGAAGCGACCGGCCTCTTTTTTGTGATCACCTGGCCCATTCTCAGGGCCAAGCCTGCGGACAGATCTGCCGAATCCGCACCCACCTGCACTTCCAACAAGGCTGGCTCGGTTTCTGAAAGCAGGCCCGGGGAGGTAGCCGCACTCTCGAAGCCCGGCACCACCAGCGGGAGGATGAAAGAGAAAAGAAGTGAAAAAATCGCCGCGCTCCAGGCAGCGGTTTTGGTGACCCTGCGCCAGAGATAACTGAGCCAGAAACTCGCCCCGAAAATAACCGGCAGGGTCCAGATATATTTCAGCAGTTCTATCACGTTGTGAAAAGCCTGCGAGAGCAGCACGCCGCCGAGAATAATCACCGCGGTGGTCAGCCTGCCGACCCGGACCAGGTGGGAGTCGGAACTCCGGGGCCGGAAAGGCTTATAGAGGTTCATGGTGAAAAGGGCGGAACCGCTTATCAGATCGGCATCCGCACTGGACATGATCGCCGCCAGCATGGCTGCGATCATCAAGCCCACCAGGCCCACAGGAAGCAGTTGCCTTGTGGCATAGCCCCAGATCATATCGGGGTCCGAAACCTCGTGCGCAAAAAGAGCATAGCCCAGGACTCCCACCATGGCCCAGCCGATAGTGCAGAAGCGCTTGAGATAGTTGCCATAACACAAACCGACCCGTGCACTGAAATCATCCCTGGCCGCGCCGCATGAAGTGATCAAGACAGGCTGCGCTATGATACCCACCAGGTTGATAAGAATTATCGAGAAAATGAACAGGGCGCTGTAATCGCTAGTCTGGGGACTTCCCAGCAGGCTGAACATGTGTTCCGGCACCCGCTGGTGCAGTCCGCTTAATCCACCGGTGGCTTTCAGGCCGAATGGAATAATTATAAAGGAAAGAACGACGATCAGGACACCCTGGACAAAATCGGTGATTACAGCAGCCTTGAGCCCTCCCATCATGGAATAGATTAACACTACCAGGGCAATCACCAGGACTGCGAGCCTGCTCGGAAAATAAGAGTAGTCGCTCCTGATTTCCCCTTGCAAACGCTTATCCCGAAGGTTCTGGTGCTCTTTTTCCTCCTGCGGGGTCAATTCTTTTCCAGCCAGATACAGCCTTTCAAGCTCTGCATAACGACGGTAGAGAGCTACGCTTTGGGCTTCCTCGGCAGAATAGGTGCTTTCCGGACGCGGCGTGAGAATCTCCACTGTCTTGCCCACTGCGGTCAGGCCGATAGCGCTGTAATACATAAAGTAAAAAATGGAAAATATCGCATAAGCCGCCCCCATGGCTTTGGACTGGAAGCGCTCGGTGAAATAATCCCCGAGTGTCACCAGGCGCAATCTCCTGTACCAGGGGCCAATAATCCAGTAAAAGGGAGTGATAAAGAGCCAGAGCATCAGCGCCCAGATACCGCTCATCCCATTGCGGAAAGTCTCGCGGGACGCACTTACCGGCATATCCGAATTGGTGCCTGAACCGAACTGCAGGAACAGGGAAAATATTTTTCCGAAACGCCTGCCGCCCAGGAAAAAATCCTCAGTGCTCCGGATCGAGCGCATGGTCCAGAACCCGATGCCGGCCACTCCCAGCATGTAGGCGATTATCACTCCCCAGTCGAGCCAATGCACTTTAAGCCATCCTGGACTTTCTATCGTTCTTTCACGAACCAGAAAACAACTTAACCGGAATTACTTTTTCATGCGTTATATCAGCGGCTTTTCTAGCTGCCGGGTAAAAATTTCATTTAGCCGGCGGCTCATACCGCTCATAGTAGCCCAAAACCTGGCTGTTCGCTCCCCTGACCACCCGCATGTAAATCCGGTGTTTTTCGTTATCGGTGATCAGCCGCTCATCCACTCCCTGGTGCATAGCGGCCAGTATCTCTTTGATAATCCCCTGCGATTGCTCATTATGGCAATCCAGCAAAGAAGTGTTGAGCAGGCTTTCTCCCTCGCTGTAGTAAGCGACTGCGGCCTTATTCATATAGCGGATTTTGTGTTCTGTATCGGCGAACAGCAGGGGATCTTTAAGACTATCCAAAAGGGCGGCCATTAGCTCGGCGTCTAGCATCGAATCTCCTTTTTCAGTCAGTAGAGGCAGGATGTGAGCCTTTACAGACACCGGGTCCAGACCGGATATTAAAATTTGATGTTCGCTGCCACAGCCATTCCATCGAGCCTGTAAGACGGAGCGAGCGTGAGCTTTTTTTCAACATTACTTTTCTCTACACTGGCCGCGGCAGAATATGCCAGCCACCAGCCCAAAAAGGCCTGCGAAAAGTAATGCGCGTCGTCGTTTATCCTGGAAAGCCCTGTCAAAGTCGAAGCCAGGTAGAGAGGTATTTTCAAGTACGGGCTTTCCACCATCATGGCAGCAGTTAAAAACGGGACAGCCCCCAGGAAACTATGGCCGCTGACAGCATGATTGTTCTTAAAAAAATGCCAGTGAGAGTCTCCTTCTTCAGGCCTGTTGCCTCCAAGGGACTCCTGGAGGAAAAGCACCGGAGGGCCTCCTGCAAGAAGAGTCCTTAAAGACCTTTTCCCCCATTCCCCGGTATAGGACAAGTACCGGTTATCTCCTGCTAATTCCCCAAGAAGGGCGACACCAGCATATACCGGAATGGCAGATTTCCTGTCGCCAAATGTTTTAACCACTCTCGAAAAGTCGTCCGTGCCGCAATTTCTCAAAGAGCCCTGGTACCAGTCACGAATTCCCTGATCGGCATGAGTGTGAGAAAATAATGCGGCTGCGCCCAATCCCGCCCCTAACCAGGCGAGATTATCAAGGGAATAAAAATTTTTATAATCTCTGGAGACGACATTTTTTATTTCACTTAACCTGGAGTCAAAATCCTGCTGTTCTGCGGCCCATCCCAAAGCCGGCACGAGGATCAATATCAATTTCCTGATAGATCCCCGGACTGTTTTCATTTCAGATCCCGGTTCAGTGAACAGAAATTTTTATCCAGGCAAATGAATAAGGCCTAATATAACCACAAAACCGATTGACGCAATCCTATAGAGGTTGGGCCTCCGAATCCGATGAAAGAGTAAGCCTGATATTTGCAGCTTTGGTGGAGAATTGAGTATGATAATGGAATATCCACTTGACTGATATAATCCAGGCATGTAGTATAATGGGGCGCAGGAGAATTTCTTCTTACTCCCGGGGAATCCCGGGCCTGTTTTCCACTGAAAAATCATCTCGAGATTATCCTTTTCCTAGGCGCTGGCCGGATGGCTTATGAGTGCCCATCAAGTAGCGGTGAGCAACAGACATTTGAATTGTGATCCCGGTCAATTCCCTCTCCTCTTCAGCCACCGGACCTTTTTTCATGCTCTAAAACTCTTTTATCCACTCATCCGGCAGGCTGCAGCGAGAAAGCCTGAACCAGGCAAATTGTCAAGCAGGAAATAAAACCAACTTTATCAGGGAGGTACAGTTATGGATAATTTATCGCGCAGGGAATTCCTGGCCTCTATGGGGACTATTCTTGCCGGCGGGTTATCCGGAATGAGCCTGGCCGAGGCAATGGAGCAGCCGGTTGAGAAACTGGCGGAACACATGCCGATGACAGTGCTGGGAAGGACCGGCTGGAAAACGCCGATTATCGGATTGGGGACTATGTTCTATGCGAAGACTTATGAGGGGGGCCGGAAATCCACCATATCCGAGGCCCAATCCGATCGCCTGTTGAATACGGCTCTTGACCTGGGGATCAACACCTGGGAGACAGGCCGGGCATATAATGATGCCGAAGCGATGATCGGCAGAGTTTTATCCAAGCGGCGGGAGGAGGTGTTTATCACCAGCAAGTCATTGAAGCTGAAAGCCGGCAAGGAAGGCGTGCTCAGGGACCTTGAAATCTCTCTCCAAACCCTGAACACTGATCATCTCGACTGTTTCCAGCTCCATAATTGTTCCTCGATAACGGAGCTGAACCTCGCCTTGGCCGAGAATGGATCAGTTGAAGGGTTGAAACAGGCCCAGAAAGAAGGGAAAACCAGATTTATCGGGATCACGACACACTCCTGCCAGGCGTTTATGACCGCCCTGCGCTCCGGGATATTCGATATCCATGTCATTCCGCACAATGCCATGAGCCTTGAGTTCGAGCGTGGCCTTGCCCTGGCGCATAAATTGGGGGCTGCGGTTTTCAATATGAAGCCTTTCGGGTGCGGCGATACCGGAATAGGTCTCTTGAACTACGATCCCGGAGACCCTTATCAAATACCCGAAGTGTTGACTGATGAAGAATGCCTGCGGTTCGTGCTCTCCAATCCCGGGGTGACAATTGCCATTCCAGGCTCGGGCACGCTTGAATATCTGAAGCGGAACGTGGCGTTAGCCGCGACATTCAAACCACTCAGCCCCAGCGAGCGGGAGGACATTACCGCCCGCGCCCGCCGTCTGGCCGGCGGAACATGCGGGATTTGCCAGAAACCTTGTGAACAGGCCTGTCCGAAACAGGTCCCGATCAGTTTCCTGCTTTCCAACAACCAGCTTGACCGCAGGTTTCTCTACGATACCCGCCGGATGAGCGATATCTATGCAGTGCTTCCGCACGATTATCTGGACTGTGAAAACTGCGGAGAGTGTGAAAAGGCCTGTCCGCAAAAGTTCGCTCTCCGTACTGGGATGGCGGAAGCGCACGAAAGATTGTCCGATCTCCGCGCCAGGATGATGAACCATTGAGCTGCTTGTGAAAAAGAAATCGATCCTGCCGGTTTCAGTTATTGGAGCTGTTTTACTTGCAGTCTTCACTGGACTGACTCCCGGGGCCCCGGAGCCGGTCCAGGGTGATGCAGGCTATATTGGCTCGGAACAATGCTGTTCCTGTCATGCCGGCCTGCATCCAGGTATTGTCAATGAGTGGCAGGCCAGCACCCATCACAGGACAATGAAAGCTGGTTCGCCGGGTAAAGATCTTTCGTCAAATCCGAGTATTGATCCTGCTCTCGAAAAAAAGGACATTTCAGCGGTTATCGGCCATGAAGACAGCGTGTATGCATTTGTCGGAACTGATTTCCAGGTGTTTCAATCAGAGGGATTCGGGATAAAGGAGCCGTTTCCGCCGCATGATGAAATCGGGAGGGAAGGGGAAAAGACGGATGCAGGCCGGCTCTGTTTCGGCTGCCATGCCACCGGGTATTCTGTATCACGAAAGAAATATGCCGAGCCGGGCGTGGCGTGCGAGGCTTGCCATGGTCCCGGGAAGAAACATCTTGACTCCGGAGGCTCGAAGGGGACTATCGTGAATCCTTCCAGGCTTCCGCCTGAGGGCAACCGGATGGTTTGCGGCCAGTGCCATTCCCTGGGAAAAGACCCTTCCGGACAGCATCCCTTCCCGGTCATGACTGGCGGGGAGCCTTTTAAGCCGGGCGATGATCTGACTCTGGGATTTGTGGATGATAACCCTGTAATTGTTACCAGGGGCGCGGAATACTCGACCTTTGTTCATTCGCCCCGGCCCTATTCGGACCAGCTCTGCACTGACTGCCACGAGCCCCATGGAAAGGCCGGTAATCCCGCGATGCTTAAAAGCCCTACGAGCGCGCTGTGTTTACGGTGCCACGGGAACCCGTTGAGCGGGGTAATGCAGGTTGACGAGAAAAGACACTGGGGAGCGTATAAGCATACCTGCTGGCTCTGCCATGAATACGCCCATCTGCATTGACCTGTATAATTAACAAAATTTAGTAAAAAAGGAACAGGCTTTCGGTCTTTCAAGCATTTGCTCCAGACCGGACAAGAAGTCAGAAGTCAGAAGTCAGTAGACAGGAGTCAGAAGTTTAAAAACTCTGGTGATCATTTCCAAAAATATTCTGACTCCTGACTCCTGGCTCCTGAATTCCAAAAGGTTATTATAAAAACTTCCGGTTGCCGTTTGTTCATAATGGTCTGAAGCAGCGATCAGTTTATATTGGTGGACTAAAGAATCTCCCCCAAAACCACCGGGTTCACTTTCCTCTTGCAATCAACCTGCCGGAACGGACCAGCACCGCTCCCAGGACTAAGAGAACAAGGGACACGATCCCGTCGATCTTTACCGCAGAAGCGGAAGAACCGGCCAGAATCCCGACCAGCCCGAGAGCCAGGCCGATCACGCCGAGAATCACACCGACAATTGTAAATGGCGACGGTACCTTGTCTGTGTCCTCTTCATCAGCCGCCGGGCCTGCCCCCAAGCTTTCAGGCCCTTTGAGTACCCGGTCGAATAAAAGGTCTATTTTTTCCTTTAATTTCCCCCGCGCCGGAAAGAGCCAGCCCCAGGCCAGAAAAACCACCGCGGTTACCGCAATATTGCCCAGCACGAAGGGGGCGTAAGAAAATCCCCAGACCCATTTGGCAAGCGCGCCGAAAGCGACGCCGCAGGTGCAGGCGGCGATGGCCGCAGCAGGGGACGGCCTGCGGATCCACAATCCAAGCAAGATCGGGATAGTGGTGGGTCCGCCGATCATGCCGAGGATGGTCATCATCACTGCAAACGCACCGCCCATGGACTCGACACCAAGCGCCACGACCAGCGCAAGCGCGCCCACGATCAAAGTATTGAACCGGCCCACCACAGCCAGCCGCCGCTGCGACGCCTTGGGATTCAGCAGGCGGTGGTACAGGTCATTGGTCAGCACTGCGCCGTAGATATTATAATCACCGGCCAGCGAACTCATGGTGGCGGCCATCAGGGCGACCACCACCACTCCGATCATCCCCACCGGGAGAAGGTCGACACAAAGCTTGATATAGCTCGTCTCCATCAGGGCTTTGCTGCCCATGAGCAGATCACCGTAGAGGATACGGCTGATCAGGGGCGGGCCCAGGATCAATGGGAAAAAGATCAGACCCAGCCACATGGAGAGCCAGGCGCTCTTGCGGGCATCCCGGGGAGTGGGCACGGTCGTGTAGCGCTGAACCAGGGAGAAACTACCATTATACAGGAACGGGTGCATGATCCACATGGCCACGAAAAACCAGACAGTAAAATCGCCGTTAAAGCTTTGGGGGGCCTGGAAGATCCGGAAAAAGTGCTCCGGCGCCCCGGCGGTCAAGCCGGAGAGCCAGCCGACCTTGGCCAAACCTACAGGCAGAACCACGAAAATTACCAGGATGAGGATCACGAACTGCACCATATCGGTGATCATCACGGCCCAAAGCCCGCCGATCATGGTGTAGAGAATGGTTACCAGGGACAGACCGATGATGCTCAGCCAGGAGGGAATCCCGAAAACAAAGGCGATAATTTTTGCCGTGGCATAGCATTTAACCCCGTCATCCGCTATCCGGAACGGGGTCACCACCCAGGCGAAGACCTGGCGGGTGGCGAGATTGAAGCGTTTCTCCATATACTCGGGCACTGTAATGATCCCGGTCTTGCGCCATCTTTCGGCCCAGAGTAATGCTCCTGCGAACCAGGCGAAAGACATGGCATAGAGGATATGGTAAAGCGGGGCCGCGCCGACCTCATAAATCACCGAGGCCAGGCCCACGAACACATAGGCGCTGAATGCACTCATCCAGCTCGAGATCCCGGAAAGCCACCAGGGAATCTTTCTTCCGCCAGCGAAATAACTCACTCCCTTGCGGGCGTACCTGATGCAGTAAAATCCGATAACAATCATCAGCACACTGTAAATTAATATCATCACCCAGTCGCCAAGCCGAAGATTCTCCACTTTGAACCCCTCTGGCAATTATTGTGGGAATATTCAAACTGCGAAATAAAAGAAGAATTTACACAACCGGCGGTGGATATGCAAGTGAAGCCTGGTAAGGATGAAACCGAGTGGAAAGCTCTGTCTTGCCAATTCCCCTCAAGACCATTAGATTGGTTTTTCCAACTGCTCCTTAGACTTGAAAAACTGAACCTTTCTCTACAAGCTGGGAGGCTTTAGTGAACTGCGAGCGTCACGAGATCAATATGTCAGTCTGCAACTGCTCTTACGAGCCCTGCAGCCGCAAGGGCAGATGCTGCGAATGCATTGCCTATCATAAGCGCATGGGAGAACTGCCAGCCTGTTATTTTACCAATGAGCAGGAGCGCACTTACAACCGTTCCATAAGTTACTTTATCAAGTGTAACAGCTGATTTTTCCCATCAGAACGGGGGACAAATTTGAAGAGCCTGAACATTGGAGTGGTCGGCGCGGGTTATATCAGCCAGAGCTACCACTGCCCGGCCCTGAAACGCCTGAGGCAAAAAAATCCCCGGATCACCCTTGCGGCAATCTGCGATCTCGATCAGTCCCGCGCCAGGGAACTGGCCTCAAGCTTCGGCTTTACCTCCTGCTACACCGATCTATCAGAGATGCTCGAGAAGGAGACTCTTGACGGGGCCTATATTCTGATCGATCCAGGCCATATAAAAGAGATGGCGCTCGAGTTTATCGGGCGCGGCATTCCTCTGCTGGTGGAAAAACCGCCGGGCAGGACAAGCGGGGAGGTGCGTGAGCTTAAAGAGGCGGCTGCGCAAAACAGGGTGCCCTGCCTGGTAGCGCTCAACAGAAGGTTTATCCCTCTGGTCGAGCGGACAAAAAAGCTGCTCGAGGAGGCCGGGTCCCCGGCCCAGCTCATGATCGGGGAAATGCTGCGCTGCAAGCGGACTGAAGAGGAGTTCGCCTACGGTACAGCAGTGCATGCAGTGGACCTGATGCGCTATCTGGGGGGAGATGTGAAGGAGGTCCAGGTGAAAAAGCTCTCGCTTGCCGGCAACAGCTCTTTTTCCTACCTGGTTGATTTCGTTTTCAAATCCGGACTGCTCGGGTCTCTCTCAATCCTCCCAGAGGTGGGATTCGAAGCCGAGCGCTACACTGTTCACGGCCATGATTTCACTGTCCGGCTCGAGGCCCCCCTGGAATGGACCGTAGATTACCCGGGCCGGCTGCTTTTTTTCAAGGGCCGGGAAAACCATTTCATCCAGGACAACCGCATTCTCTCGGAGCCGATGCGTGACAGGCTCGAAATCACGGGATTTCTGGGAGAAAGCTCACATTTCATAGATTGCCTGGAAACAGGCCGCACTCCGCATCCCTCTTTCGAGGATTGCCTGCAGTCAGTAGAAATAGCAGAGGCGATTCAGGCGGGTACAAGCAGGAAATTCTGATCCCTGAAATGATCACCAGAACTCCGGTAACATTTGCTTTTTACCAATTGGAAAGGAAAAATCTTTCAGCAGTTCTGTCAGTTTTCGGGAAGGAGGGTCGGGCTTTTTCAAAAACAATCCCGGATGACCATTCATGAAAAAGTGAAAAAAAGCCGATTTCTCCGTAAACGAAAGCGGAGGATGCCTCCTCCTTGCTCCCGCTGAAGAAACCGGCTTGCCCATGGAGAGGAGATCATTCCCGGCTCTGTTTTTCCGGCAGGGTCCCGAAAAACACTTCCTTTATCTCGGATGATTCACAGTTCTTATCCGTACACTTAAGCGGCCTCATATTCAGCATGTCGATCAGATCCCCAGGCACCAGCTTTCCGCAGGCACAGCACTGCCAGACCTTGGAATAGCCGTTTCTGAGAATATTCTTGACAAAGCGCACAAAAACTTCCATGGTAAAAACTTTGGGCAGAAAGCCCACCGCTCCCAGCTTGAGCGCCCGTGCCACATTTTCCGAGGTATTGGACGAGCTGACCAGAGCGAGCTGGATATTCCTCTTCTGCTTCAATATCTCGAGAATGTTATCCACAGAGCGCCCATCCACCGGGGGAATCTCCATATTCAGAAGCACCAGGCCTATTCTGCCCTCGTTGCGTGGATTGGTAATATAATTGAGCGCCCGCCCCGGTCCTGTAAATCCCATCGGATTGAAGCCGGAGATATAATTCACTACGGCCAGGGATTCCATCTCCACATAAGCCGGGTCATCATCCACCAGAACCACCATGTTAGCCCTTGAATGCCGGTTGTCTCCCTTCTGCGGTTCGGCATCTTTCTGATTCTCCGGTTTTCCCCGCTGGTTTTGCCCTGTATGCCTGCCCCGGCTGTCAGAACCGCCGGCTTGTTTATCGAAATGTCTTTTCCTGCTTTTCCGCTTCATTGTTCCCCAAAACCCTTTAAACGTGGTTAATTTTTAAGGTTCCAAATCCAGCCGACCCGGGGACAAAGCTCTTTCGAGATCACATCCTGATCAACCAGAGCGGCAGTCCGGATCAGCGGATCTGAATCAGCGATTACCTGCCTATTCAGAATTCCATCTTGAAGGCTTTATAGGGTGAGACTTTATTTTTTATCTCCGCGAAAATCTTCTCTGAAACCGGGTGTTCGGTTTGCAGAACCGCGATCGAACAGCCCTCTTTATCAGTAGTGAAACGAATATTCAGAATGTTTATGCCCCCTTTTGAAAGGGTTGAGCTTATGTCGTTTATCAGACCGACCCGGTCTTTCTGATAAGTAAAGAGCATGTATCCGCTCGGAATGAGATCCAGGTTCACAAAAGTGTCGATACGGTTGATCTTCAGCTCGCTTTCCGGTGTAATGGTTCCCCTGATACTGGTATCCCTGTAGCCCTCCTTTTTGGAAAGAATGTCGATAGTCATCGACTGCCCGTAACCCTTACTGTCATCCGGAATACGTTTGACCACGTTGATACCGTACTCCGCGGCCCGCCTGGCGGCTTCACTGGGTGAGAGAACCTCCATCTGGTAAATATCCATCAGCCCCTTGAGCAGGTAGCCGGTCAAGAGGTCGATATGCTTGTTCAACCTGCCGTAACAGGTTATCCTGACTTCGTGGGGCTGATAACCGCCGATATTGTAATATGCTACCTCCCCGATCAGGCGGGTCAGCTCGAGGAAACGCGGATTCAAATCCGGCGGGATCTCGAGGTTGTTAACAGGATAGCGGACCATGCGCTTGGTGAGGAAATCCCTCATTCCCTCGGCGGCTGCGGATGCCGCGCGCCTGTTGGCCTCAAAGGTGCTCGCTCCGAGATGCGGTGTGCCGACCAGCCGGTCGGCGAAGCGGGCAACCTCTTTTTCCCCTTCCTTGTCTCCCTCGAAAAACACATCGGCACCCAGAACCACATCCTCGCGCTTTTCCAAAAGCTCGATCAAGGATTGGCGGTCGATCACCTCAGCCCGGGCAGTGTTGATAAGGACGGCTCCGTTTTTTAACGCCCCTAAAAGTTCGGCATTGACCATCCCCCGGGTCTTGTCATTGAGCGGCACATGCAGGGTGATATAATCGGCCTGCGAGAATATCTCCCCGAGAGGTTTAAGCTGGACCCCCAGCTCAGCCGCTTTGGCTTCCGAGATCAACGGGTCAAAACCGATCACCTCCATTCCGAATCCCTTGGCTTTACCGGCCACCAGAGAGCCGATATTGCCGAGGCCCACGATCCCCAGGACTTTCCCCTGGAGCTCCCGGCCCATCAGCCTCGATTTCTCCCACAAGCCCCGCTTGACTGAGCTGTCCGCATAAGGCAGGCGGCGTGCTGCGGCCAGCATAAAGCAAAAGACCAGCTC
>DATKXY010000115.1:0-16202 GCA_035528795.1 archaeon
GCCCAGGCAGGCCTTTGCGCAGCATTATCGCGCCAGGCGAGCTTGGCGAAGCGGAGTAAAGGACTTAAATGCCAGGATTAACTTTTGTTTCTTTTTGTTTAAAAAGAAATGGTTTTGCTTCTTTTGCCACCAAAAGAAGAATAAAAATTTCCTTTACGTTACCCAAACAATTTTATGACCTGAGTAGTAAATCTTTTCTACTGGCTAAAACCCGAAAGACATTCCAATGCGCAGCTGAAAAAGACCGGTTTTCGAGAGGATGGTGTCATAAGAGATATAACCCAAGTCACGGCTGATCGAGCCTTTTTTCAGGTACTCAGCCTCGCCGCCCATGACATAGTCGAATTTTATATCGATCAGGGCTTCTCTCAACTCGGCCTGCCGGCCTTCGATATTCTTGTGCCAGACGAGAATTTTTACGCCGCCTCCAAAGCCGAAATTGTAAGTGAAATCGCTGAAATTGGTGGATTCGGCGATTGGTTCACTGGGAAGGCCCCTGTTTTCGATTTTGGTTTTGGTGGCGATATAGGTGAGCCCGCCGAATAATTCGCCGTAAGGCCTGACAACGCCCCGGCGGAGCCCGAATGAAACCCCTGGGCTCACCATCATCATGTAATTATCCGTGATCACATTGACAACCACATCCGGGATAGTAAGGCTGAAAGGCTCGACCCGCCGCTCCCGGCCGTAGTTCAGGTAGTTGAGATCGGCAAAAAGGGAGACCCCGGCTGCGGCTTGCTCACCGAATTCCCAGCCCACCCGGACGCCACCGCCCCAGGCGAAATCGACATGCTCCTTGAACTCGCCGTGCGGCCAGGCGAGCGAAAGCCCGGCTCCGGTCTCAAGCCTGGCCAAAGCCAGGCCAGGGATCAGCAATAACAGTAAAAGAAATCCGGTAACAGAACGCATATCTCGATCTCCTTGAAACGTTGGACCTATTCACTTCAAGCTTCAGGCACTCCCGGCTGCTGACAGCCAGCCTGCGGTGAATACTTGCCGGAATTCTTTGGCATTACTCCAGGTGTTGCTACCAGCGAGTCAGGTTTTGTTTGAGCAGCCTTCCGGTGAGCCAGTCGATAAAAGCCTCTTTGTCTATATGCATGCCGATTTGGCAATTTGGCGCCTTGCTCTCGTCGATCACCGTGTATCCCTTATCCGTTACCCGCACATGGGCTTTCCGTGTATTCACAAATTTATCGGTTATGGCCATGCTCACGGCCACCGGGTCATAAAGGACCGGGTCGCTGCCGAAACGGTTGATCGACCAGAGAGTGTAAAGCCCGCACAGCGCATCGGTCAGCGGAGAGTTTCTCATCTGGATCTGGAGCCTCCTCTCGGCATTGAACTTGACCAGAGTGGTTACATCCAGGCCTGCCAGGGTGACCGGGACCCCTGAGGTCATGTATTTCTTTGCGCTTTCCACATCCGCGACCACGTTCCATTCCGCGCTCGGGACAGGGTCACCGCCGTAGCCAAGGTAGAAAGAGCCGAACATGGAGTAAACCTGTTTTACCATTTTCCAGGCTTCGGGATCCTTGTCGATCACATCGCCCAGGTTAGTCACCGGTCCCACGCTGATAACGGTCACCTGGCCGGGATACTTGCGCAAGGTCTGGATAATGAAATCGGCTGCCGGCTGTTTGAGCGGTTTGTAGAGCTCGAAGCCTTCTCCCCAGTGCGTTTGCGGCGGCGGCTCGCTGCCCTGTCGGGTGGGCCTGCCCACGGCCACTGGAATTTGCTCCTGGCCGGCGAGATAGAGCATGCGGCAGCTCACCCGCGCCCTGAGATCGGTAGGGCCGTCGGCCACGGTAATCCCTAAAACCTCGAACTCGGGGCTTATCTGCACCAGGGCGTGGGCAAAAGCGTCATCTATATCCCCGGCGATATCTGTGTCGAAAATTATTTTCATTTTCTCGGCAGCCCGGGCTGAACTAAAAAGGAGAAAAATAATCAAAAAACTTGCCGAGTAAAGATATTTTTTAAACCGACTGCGAGAAAACGGAATCATTTAATTACTCCTTCAGAAGCTTATGGTTAAAGGTATTTATCCAGAAACCTGACCAGTTCCTCGAACATCTCCATGGTGAAAGAATGCTGTCCCGGGGGACGAAAGGCCACCAGAGCATCCGGACGGCCTGCACGCTCGTAGGCAGGCTTTGCCTTGGCCAGCAGTTCATCCACTCCTTCCCTGGGCATGCCGATATCATCCAGGGGAGCGGCGATAAAGTAGGGTCTGGGAGCTTGGGCAGCGACCAGGTCTCCCTGGTCAAAGTGAAGCAGGATTCCCGGGATCCACCAGTAATGGCCGTGGTAGCCGGTCGAGCCGATCTCTGTCATCACGCGCAGGGAACCCACGCCTCCGCAGAGAGGAGCGGCGACCTTGAAACGCGGGTCGCAGGCTGTGGTATAGAATGTCGTGATCCCGCCGAATGACATGCCCGTGCAGCCGATCCGCTGGGGATCGACATCCGGGCGGCGGGAGAGGTAGGTGAGCGCCTGCCTGATCTCATGCGCGTGGAAGCCCTGGGCGTGAAAGCCCTGGAGCATGGCTGTCTTGCTCTGTTTTTCGCCGGTCCGTCCGCGGTCGCCCAGGCCGCGCTGGGTCATCGCCAGGGTGAGGTAACCGCGCCGGGCAAGCTCCGCAGCCCAGCCGAGCATCCGGGTGCGCGGTTTAGGAGGGGGATCAAGGCCCAGGCTCGTATATTCTCCTATGCCGAAAAACTCCGTTGTCAGGGCGATCCTGTCCCCGTTCGTGCCGCTGAGGCAGATCAGCGCAGGAAGCTTTTTGTCTCCGGCGTTTAGTGGCTTGCAGACATAGGCGAGCACCTCCTCCCGCATGATCGAGGGCCAGCGCAAATCCTGGCGGGTAAAGCCCTTGAACTTTTCCACCTTGCCCTCAACTGCCTGGACATCAGGCGGGGCGGGGTGGATATTGAGCAGGCGGCAGAGCTCCTCGGCCATGGTGGTGGGTTCTCCGGGCGCGGCCTCATGGACTTTACGGTAGAATTCATCCCACAAGGGGATCGGGCCGCCGTAGACATGTTCCACAAGACCCGTGGCCACTGAGATCCCGCCGAACGTTTTTGACCAGTCGTATCCGCCGCTGTCATCTATTGCCGGAGCAGGGGAGGCGAGCCAGTGAGCGTATTCGGGATGCGCGAGAACTCCCACCGGGATGAGATCGGCGATATTGAAAGGCTCATACATCGGATGCTTATTAGCCATCATCAGCAGGTGAAGGTAGTCTCCCAGGGGGCTGACTCCACGCAGGTTTTTGACGCTGTGATATTTGGTCTGGAACATTTCGTTATTGCCGCAGGGGATATATTTAAGATTCACTCCTGCGCTGAACAGCACCCGTTGGGCTTCGATATCTCCCAGGCTGTTGTATTCCCCTTTTTTGCCGTTCGGCCAGTTCTGGCCCCCGAACCAGGCGAAGACTGCCCGGTCCTTAATCGAGGGGTCAAGGAGAATCGCTGAGGCCAGGTTAGTGGCCGCGCCGATGCCAAGGATTACCAGGGGGCTTCCGGTATTGACCTTAGAGCGCTCGATAATGAAACGCGCAGCATCGCTCTCCACCGGTTTGCCGGGCGCCGGCAGAGGCCTGTCCGCGCCTTTGTAAACCGGTATCCCGCCTGCACCGGCCATAGCCATTACATTGTGAATTTCCAGGAAATGGGTCTCCATTGTCCCAGGACCGCTGTGCACGGCGGTAAATCCCTCGATCTCGAAAAATTCCGGGCTCAGCAGGGCATAGGCGATAGCATACTGGTCATCCTTCCACACGCCTGCATCCGTGTCGATTATGATCCGCATGCGCGCTGCAAGAGGAGAGGCACAAAAGAGAAGCAACACCAGGGCGGCGGCTGATAAGGGAGCCAGAGTATACGGGAACCGCTTAAAATAGCGCATAGTACCTCCATTTTTAAGCAGAGAGCGAATTCTGATAAAATGGCGGGCAGAAATCGATTTTTCGGTCAGTCTCTCCTTTTCGAGGAACATTTGGTGTTTAAGAAAGCGCACTAGATATTTCCGAAGTGCTCCCACCAGAAATCCTCTCCGGTAGGGTGGGCTTCAACATCCTCCTTGCGGAAAGAATATTCGAAACTGCTGCAGTAATCAATCAGGATGGCATAGGCTTCGTTCAGGCGCTGCTGCATTTGCCGGCAGGCCTCGGGGTCCTTTTTGCACAGGTCCGGGTGCCAGATTTTGGAAAGCTCCCTGTATTTCTCTTTTATCTTCTTTATGCTTGCCCTCTCGGGCAGTTGGAGCGTTTTTCGCGCCTGGTCCAACTGTTCGAAAACACTTTTCCCTTTTGGCCGGTTCATTGGCCGCTCTTTCCTTTTCGAATCGGCGCTGGACTTTACAGATCAGCCTGGCCCGGGGAATTAAATGACAGATAGATTTACGGGCATAATGATAATAACGATGAGTGCTGATCTCATGTTATCGGGCCTGCCCCGGGGAAGCGGGCAGGGTCAGGCTTACTGATTATCCCTCAATTCTCTCTTCAAAAGAGAATCAGGTGAATCTTCAAAGAGGCCGGGTATTTGTCAGCCTCAAAGCGAGAGACTTCTCCCGCAGTTATTATTCCAGTTCCTTGATCATGATCTTCCGGAAAGCGACCTTGCTTCCCTTGCCCCAGCTTTCCCCAGGGTGGACCTGGATCCCGATATGACCTTTTTCCGTGAACCGTGGCTTGCCGTCGACCAGGGTGTCCTGGTAATCGGTGACCAGGTGGTCATGGATCCAGACCTGGATCCGCGGCGGCTGGCCTTCCATCCGCACCAGGATCGGGTTGTATTCATAGGGGTTCCACCAGGAAAACCCCTCGAAACAGTGCTGGAAAAAGCCCCCGCCGCTTCCCGGGAACGGGCCGTGCAATGCACCGACTTCCCCGGTGGGGCGGAAATCGATCGTTACCTGGAAGAATTGCCCTTCGGGAAGTATGCGCAGGAAAAGTCCGGTATCTAAGGGCCAGGTCGTATATACCTCGGCGTAAAGCTCGTAGTCGGAGTACTGTTTATCTGTAACCAGCAGGCCGCCTTTACCCTCTGGATACTGGCCGCCGACTATCGCACCATCGACAACCTCCCATTTGCCTGTGCCTTCGCCTTCCATTTCGGCGAACTTGTGCCAGCCATTGAGAGTCTTACCGTCGAACAGGGGCACGAAACCAGTCAGATCGGTCCCATAGGCGGGAACTCTGGCGAAAACGCCGCAGATCAGCAGCGAAAGCGCGTAATTCAGGATGGATTTTTTCATTTATCTCCCCCCAGGACAGGATAAAATATTGAATAAGAAGAATCCCCGACTTATATCAGCCTTTTAATCGGGGTAAGGCATGGGGGTTTCCAAAGGCGCTCACTTTTTGAGCTCCTTGACCATGATTTTGCGGAACAGCACCTTACTCCCCTTTTTCCAGTTTTCCCCGGGATGCACCTGGATGCCGAGCACCCCGGATTCAGGTACCCGGTATTTTCCCTCGACCATGACATCCTGGTAATCGTTTACTTTCTGATCCCCGATCCAGACCTGGATATGCGGCGGCTGTCCCTCAATACGGGCCCTGATTTTGTTGTAATCATAAGGGTTCCAGTAAGTGAACCCGGAATCGCAGTGGGCCACGAAACCGCCGCCGAGGGGGGTATAAACCCCGCCGATTTCACCGGTCGGACGGTGATCGATCGTGATCTGGTAGGAGAGGACATTCGGCTGCACACGCAGGAAAAGCCCCGAGTCCTGGGGATAGGTGGTCTTGACCTCGGCGTAAACCTCGAAATCGGAAAATGATTTTTCTGTAACCAGCAGGCCGCCCTCGCCTTCAGGCCATTGGTCCCCGGCGATCGCCCCGCCGATCACTTCCCATTGGCCATAATCATTATACGAGGTGAGCTTGTGCCAGCCATTGAGTGTTTTTCCATCGAACAGGTCCACGAAACCTGTCAGATCGGCCTTGGATTCAGCAGCCGGAGCCTGCAGGCCAGTCAAAACGCAAAGCAGAAAAATTAACGAGCATGCCGGGATAAGAGTTTTCATCCAATACCCCCCTGAGCAGTGTGAAATGGAAAAGAAATGATGAAAGGAAATTGTAATAAGTATAACGAAAAGAAACGCTATATGCTATGATAGTCCTCAAGCGCTAATAAAGCAAGTTATAAGAGATTTTTTGCATTGCGTTTATTGACAAAAAATGATATATGATCATCAAGCTGAAAATAGCGTCTTGCGGATCGAGAATATTTTATCAGGTCAATTTCGAACCTTCTTTTCTGATCGCACTTTTCCAACCTGTTTCCAAAGGAGCACACCCGATGAAAAGCTTGAGACTGATTCTCATCGCGGTTTTAGGGGCCTTTTTTATGCAATTCTCTTCAGCCGCCGGTTTTCTTACCGAGCTGCGAACCCGCGGGTACAGTTTGATACCGGCTCCGCAAAAAGTGGAGCTCGAGGCAAACGATATTGTGATTGACGGCTCCTGGGGAGTTGAACCAGCAAGCGGAGCGGGACAGTTCACCGGGAATTGGCTGAATGAATGGGCCGCCAGACTTCACGGGTTGAAATTCAGTAATCTCGGGCCGGCAAAAATAGTGCTGATTGTCGATCCTTCTGCAGCGAAATATACGGATGATCCTGCGCTCAACGAACAGGGCTACAGGCTTACGATTACCGATAAGAGAATCGAGATTTCCGGTGGGTCCGAAAAAGGGCTTTTCTACGGTGTGCAGAGCCTGCTTCAGCTTATGCGGCGCAACGCAAATGGAGAGATAACTCTTCCCGCAGGGAAGATTTACGACTGGCCCGATCTGGAGCTGCGTTTTATCCACTGGGACACCAAGCACAACCAGAAACGGGTCGAGACACTCAAGCGGATCCTCGATTGGGCCGCCTTTTTCAAGGTCAACTGCATCGGCTTTGAAATGGAGGACAAGTACGAGTACCCGAGCCACCCGATTATCGGCGCGCCGGGGGCTTACACAAAAGCACAGATGCAGGAGCTCACCCGCTACGCCCTGGAGCGCCAGATCCAGCTCGTGCCTGTGATCCAGTCCCCAGCGCACTTTGCCTATGTCTTGAAACACAAAGAGTTCGCCCACCTGCGGGCTGACGGGAGCAACTACCAGGCCTGCATGTGCGATGAGGAAGCAATCAAGCTCATTTTCGACATGTACCAGGACATGATCGATGCCACTCCAGGGGTGAAATATTTCCACGTCTCGACAGATGAGGTTTACTACGCCGGGATTTGCAAGAAATGCAAGAAGCCTTACAATGATGAGAACCGCAGCCAGGCCTGGGTAGATTATGTCCTCCGCGCCCACCAATGGCTTGCCGAGCGGGGCCGGAGGATGCTGGCCTGGGTCGAATATCCGCTGCTGCCCAAGCATATTCTCCAGTTGCCGCCGGATCTAATCGACGGGGTAATGGGATCTGAGCAGGACTTTATTGACAACGAGAAAAAAATAGGCATCAGGCAGTTAGCCTACACACCTATCCAAGGCGGGGAGCTTCTTTTCCCGAACTATTTCCCCACTGAATACCGCGGACGGGAGAATGAAGGCAGGCTGGTCGACGCTTCGCAGACCGTAAGACAAGGCCTGGCCATGGGGGCCAATCCTATCGGCTCTTTCTGTGCTGCCTGGGATGATTCCGGCCTGCACGAGGAGACATTCTGGCTCGGCTGGGTTACGGTAACCCAGTATGCCTGGACATACCGCTTTCCCACTGTGGAGCAGAGCGTGGCCGATTTTATGGATGTTTTTTACGGCCTCTCCAGCCCTGAGATGGTGGAAGTTTACCAGATGCTGATCCAGGGAGCGCGCTTTTTCGAGCACGGCTGGGACCGGGTCAGTTCAAAGGAAAGAGGCCCCTCTTACGGCAATTCCAGGGGCAAGGGGATCGGCACCGGCAGAACAGACCTCACACTCCAGACACCATCTTTGCCCACCGCGGATAACCTTGCTGTGGAGCCTGCGTTCAGCAAAAAGTATGAGGAATTGCTCCAGCAAGCCGCCCGGATGAAAAAGGAAAACGACCGGCTGACTTACCTTCTCTCGCGTAACATTTCTCATGTCGAGCGCAACCGCTACAACCTGGAAGTGTTTCTCTCCATTGCCAATATGGAAAGATATTTTATCAGGACCCTGCTTGATCTCGCTCAAGCCGAGGAATCGATCCTTGCGGCAGCCAAGGCTGATGCCGGGGGGAATCCGTCAACCGCGGTGGCCCACCTGACTGAGGCCAATAACAGGGTGAACAGCCTCCTGGCCTGGGGCGACTGGATGTGGAAAGAGCTCAAGAAGACCTGGGAGAAAAGCCGGTATGAGAAGGGCAGGAGTGTTGGAGGGCGTAATTTCGTGCATATCATGGATGATGTGAAAGACCATTTCGCAGACCGCAGGCCGGGCCTTGAATACATGATTGCGCCTTTCGAGCGCATGCAGCTCCCTGAGTGGCGCGCCGGTCTGGTCAAGTGCATCAAGGATTATGCAGCCAAACATAATGTGCCGATCCAGGGACTGGCCGAGGAGCGGCTCGAGGACTGAGGCCGGGTTATTTTTACCAGGCCCGGCTTGTCACTAATAATATAAGCCTTCGGGAAATATTCATTTTACCCTAAGAACATTGATTGCTTTTCATACCGCTATAAAAATCAATGGATTATTGTAGGGGCGGTTCGCGAACCGCCCTTATCAGGTCGACTATTATCCTTTCGACTCATGATTTTATAAATGGTCTTTTAATATTCACTTCAGGAGGATCTGCGATGCTGAGCCTTAAAAGATTACCGGTAGCGGCTGCAGGCCTGCTTCTTTTAGCGGCCTCCTGCTTTTCAGCCGGGCAGGGTGATCCCGGGTACAAACCGGTGCCGGAGAACCTCGAGGCCCGCCAGTGGTTTCAGGATGCCAGGTTCGGATTATTTATCCACTGGGGAGTCTACAGTATCCTGGGCCGGGGCGAATGGGTAATGCATAATGAGAATATCCCGATCGAGGAGTATGAGAAACTGCCGCCGCAGTTCAACCCTGTCAAATTTGACCCTGACCAGTGGTGCCAGATGGCCAGGGACGCAGGAATACGGTATATCACGATTACAAGCAAGCACCACGATGGTTTTGCGATGTTCGACAGCCAGGTCTCAGACTATGATATTGTCGACCGCACGCCCTATGGCAAGGATGTGCTGAAAGCCCTGGCCGGGGCCTGCCAGCGGCACGGGCTCAAATTGTTCTTTTACCATTCCCAGTTAGACTGGCACCACCCGGATTACTTTCCCCGGGGCGGGAGCTTTGCGCATGGCCGACCGGAGAGCGGCGACTGGAACAGGTACCTGGACTACATGGATGCGCAACTGAAAGAGCTCTGTACAAATTATGGGAAGATCGGCGGGATCTGGTTTGACGGGATGTGGGAGAAGCCGGAGGCAGACTGGCGCCTGGGACAGACCTACCGCCTGATCCACTCCTTACAGCCCCAGGCCCTTGTCGGCAGCAACCACCATGTGAAGCCCTTTCCGGGAGAGGACTTCCAGATGTTTGAAAAAGGACTCCCGGGCCAGGACCCGTTTAACAAAGGCTCCGGAATCTCAGCCCTGCCGCTTGAGACCTGCGAGACTATCAACAACTCATGGGGCTACAACAAGCACGACCACTGGCCGAAATCCACCAGGGTCCTCCTGCATTACCTTATCCGGGCCGCCGGGAACAACGCCAACTTTCTGCTGAATGTAGGGCCGATGCCGGATGGAACAATCCAGCAGGATCACGTGAACCGGCTTCTTGAGATGGGCCAGTGGCTGCGCAAGTATGGAGAAACTATCTACGGTACCCGCGGAGGGCCGTTCCCGCCGCAAAGCTGGGGCGTGTCCACGCAAAAAAACGGCCGGGTCTTTGTCCACGTGCTCGAGCCGGATGCCGCTGTCATACTGCCTGAGATCGCGAGAGCGGTCCGCTCCGCTGCGCTGCTTGATGGCGGCAGCCCGGTCGAATACAGGTCATCCCCATTCGGTACTGTGCTGAAAATGCCTGCGCAAAAGCCGGATCTTTACGATACGATAATTGTGGTCACTCTTGAATAGATCTCCGGAGACAACTTCACGATAAACCTGAGAGCAAAGGAGCCCAGATGAGAAAAAGAGTGCGCTGGATCCTTTTTCCTGCGTTAGTGGCAGTGTTTTTTTCTATTCCTTCTCCAGCCCTGAGCTTATTGACCGAGCTGCGGGAGCGCGGCTACAGCCTCATCCCGGCTCCGCAAATAGTGGAGCTTGGAGAACAGGATATCGTTGTCGACTCCTCCTGGAGACTGGAAGCCCGTCCTGGAGTGGATAATTTCACTGCGCAGTGGCTCATCCGGTGGGCCGGGGAGTTTCACGGACTAGGGTTCAGAGGCACGGGCTCCTCCAAACTAGTGCTTCAGAATGTGCCCGGCACTGTACAGGGCACAAACGATCCGGCTCTCAATGAGCAGGGCTACAGGATCGAGATTACCTCTGGAAAGATCGAGATAACCGGCAACTCGGAGACAGGACTTTTTTACGGGGTGCAGAGCCTGATCCAGCTTTTGCGCCGCAACCCAAACGGCGCGCTCACCCTGCCTGAAGGGACTATCACCGATTGGCCGGACCTTGAGATGCGCTTTGTCCACTGGGACACCAAGCTCCACCAGTCGCGCCCTGAGACCCTGAAACGGGAGATGGACTGGCTGGCCTTTTTCAAGGTCAACTATATCGCCTTTGACCTGGATGACCGCTACGAGTACCCGAGCCACCCGATTGTCGGCATACCTGGCGCATATACAAAAGAGGAGATGCAGGAGTTCACAGCCTACGCCAGGGAGCGTCATATCGAGTTCGTGCCGGATCTTCAGTCTCCGGCACACATGGCCTACGCGCTCAAGCACCCTGAGTTCGCCCACCTTCGCGCGGATGGCAACAATTACCAGGCCTGCCTGTGTGACAAGGAGGCGGTGCAGTTGATCCGCGACTTGTTTCAGGACCTGATCGACGCCACTCCGGGGGTGAAATATTTCCATGCTTCGATGGATGAGGTTTACTACGCCGGGATTTGCGAGAAATGCAAGAGGCCTTACAATGACGAGAACCGCAGCCTGACATGGCTGGAGTACGTGCTTGGCATGCACCGCTGGCTCTCTGAGCGCGGGCGCAGGATGCTGGTCTGGGTGGAGTACCCGCTCCTGCCGAAGCATATCCTCGAGCTGCCGCCGGACATTATCGACGGAGTAATGGGCTCGGACCCGGAATTCATTCGCGCCGAAAAGGGAGTCGGCATCCGTCAGCTTGCCTACACCTCCATGCAGGGCGTAGAGCTTCTTTTCCCCAATTATTTTCCCACCACATACAATGGAGAGAAGACCGAAGGCCGGCTGCGGGATGCTGAGCGGACTGTCAGGGAGGGGCTGGAGATGGGAGCCGATCCTATTGGCTCGTTCGCCGCAGCCTGGGATGCCTCGGGACTGCACGAGGAGACATTCTGGCTGGGCTGGATCACTGTGATCCAGTATGCCTGGACTTACCAGACCCCGGCGCTCGAGCAGAGCGTGGCCGATTTCATGGATTTTTTCTACGGCCACTCGAGCCCCGAGATGGTCGAGATTTACAAGCTGCTGCTCGAGGGCGCGCGCTTTTTCGAGGACGGCTGGGACCGGGTCACCTCAAAGGAGAGGGGGCCCGCCTACGGCAATTCCCGCGGCAAGGGAATCGGCACCCGCCGGATTGACCTCACGCTTGATACACCCCCTCTGCCTTCAGCGGACAACCTTTCCCTGGAGCCTGCATTCAGCAGGAAATACGGGAAACTTCTCGATGAAGCAGCCCGGATGAAAATGGAGAACGACCGGCTGATTGCCCTGCTCTCGCGCTCTATAACCCAGGTCGAGCGCAACCGCTACAACCTGGAGGTGTTTCTTACAATTGCCTATATGGAGAGGTATTTCATTAAGACCATGCTCGAGCTCGCCCGGGCCGAGGAATCCCTGCTTGAGGCGGCCAGGGCTGACTCCGGGGGCGACCCGGCCATTGCAGTGGCCCACCTGGTCGAGGCCAGCGCCAGGGTGAAAGAGCTGCTTGATTGGGGTGACTGGATGTGTAAAAAATTCAAAGATACCTGGGAGAAGAGCCGCTATCCAAAGGGCAGGAGTGTGGGAGGGAAGCATTTCGTGCATATCCTGAACGATACCAAGGACCTTCTGGCAGACCGCAGACCGGGCCTTGAGTACATGATTGCGCCTTTCGAGAGGATGGAGCTACCAGGCTGGCGCGCTGGACTGGTGAAAACAATCAAAGAATACGCGGCCAGGCACAATGTTCCGGTTCAGGGCCTGGCCGGGGAGAGACTCGAAGACTGAAGCTACGAGTTATACATGTGGTGAGGAACTTTTTCAGGGAGATGTTATGGAAAGAGTTACCAGGCGGAATTTTCTGGCCGGAGCGATCGGCGGGAGCGCTGCTTTAGGAGCGTCCTCTGTTTCAGGTGCATTGCCTTCCGGGAAATCCTCGGCAGCCCCTGCTAGTGGGGCACAAGGCAGTCCCGGCAAGCGGTTCACCCGGCGGATGGAAGAGATGACCAGCCGGGAGGTGGAGTTCTACCTCAAGGATGGAGGAGGTCTGGTCTTTATCCCGTTCGGACCGGTGAGCGGCCATGGAGCCTTTATTCCAATGGGTATGCACGCTCTCTGGGCCACTGCGCTGAGCGTCCTGATGGCCGAGAAGGCGGATGGCCTCGTTTTTCCGCCTACTTATACAGTCATGGCCGGGGCAACGCAAACCTTCCGGGGCACGGTCCATTTCCCGGTTGGAGAGCAGGTCTCCATTTTAAAGCGGATTGCCCGCAGCCTGAATGATGCCGGCTTCCGGCGAGTAGTGCTGGTTGGTGGGACAACCCCTGAAAACACCGGGGGAATAGTTGCGGTCCGGGAGCTGTTTGACGAGACCGGGAAACCGTTCTGGTTTATCGAGGGCGAAAGGGTGCTCAGCGCCCCGGAGGTCAAAGCGGTCTATGAGGGTTATCCAGGCAATTTCGGAGAAACGCTGCTTTGCCTGGCTGCCATGAAGATTCTGGGATGCGAGCGCCCGATCCCTGCTCCTGAATGGGCCCGCGAGATCGAATCCAAGCGGGACGGCAAGGGAGACCAGCCCGATGAGATACGCAATGATGTAGTCGCCCTGCGCACATGGGGCCAGGTCGGTTTCAAGTACTACGAGGAGGGCAACCACGGGAACCACGGCACTGCGGGGATTGTGTACAAGGGCCGGCTGGATGTGGACATGGCTGTCGAGGTGCTCGAGAAATGCGCGGACTTCCTTGCGCCCATCCTGGCGAAACTGTCACATTACGCGGATTGGCTGGATCAGCATCCTTTTCAATATATCAGGGCCAGCGAGCGGCTGAACGAGAGGTAGGTGCAAGCGGATATCAAGAACTATGGATCTGTTTGAAACATTCTTCAGGGAAAAAAACACTCGAGCTGCACGATTGCATAAACCAGAAGGGATGAGATGTATGCCTTGTCAGGGAGATAGGGGTTTCCTCTGGCGCCTTGCAAGGCGGGCCGGGCATCCTTTTTGCTTTCTATCGAGGGGTAGTGATTTCCGCCGCTGGTGGCGATGGCAAAAAGGATGCCCGGCCCGCTCCCACTGCGCTTGACCGCACTTTCAGCTTTGACCTTGCGATAAACAATTCCAGTGTCACATGAAAGTCCCCTCTTGAGAGGGGTGGGGCGCAAAGCGCACGGGGTGTGTCTTCTTGATTTTCATGCTTCGTTGTGGAATCAAAGCGGGCATGAGAGTTTGTGAAAAATCCGCAGCCTTTTACTGCTCCTGCAGTCAGAAAATCTCCACCAGATTCTCCACTCCCTCGAACCTGACCCATGACCCGAGCTCCAGGCCGTCCTTGCGCACGGAGAATTCTGGCAGGCGGATTTTTTCATCACGCGCGGCATCGGTGTAAAATATGACCAGAGTTTTCGGCGGCACGGGCTTGCTGCTTGTCCACTGCCCGAACGCTGCGGTCCCGCCGAACAGGTGGCTGTGGTTCCAGCCTGCCCTGGGGGCGAGAGATACAGTCTCGAACCTGCCCTCCGGCGCCTCGATAATTCTCAACACGCTTTCATAAGGAGCGGCTTCGATACGCAAGATGCGGTTCTCTTTATCGATAGCCTCGGAGGCTTTTTCTCCATGCTTTACGGTAATCCCATAGCCTGCCACGCGAATGTACAGCGGCTCAGGGTAGGTGTGGTAAACACAATGCGCCTCTCCATCCGCGCCGATCAGGGTGTTGGTTACCACCCGGGCGTAACCCTTTTTCCCTAAATCCGCGAAATAGTAGCTTGAGTTGTGGCGCTGGCCCAGGAAGATTGGTGAGGGCTGGGTGCGGTAGCTCCAGTTTTTCCCGTCTGGCGACACCCCGCTGCGTCCCTGGGCCAGGTCCGGGCCCGCCTCTCCGGGAGCGGCCCAGCCTATGGCGCTTGAATAGGTGTGCTGGTAATACTTGATCCCGGTCTGCCAGGTGGGCTGGTTGTAGCGTGGGCTGCCGATGGGATAGAGCCGTGCCTCGCCGCGGCGCCTGTTGGTTTTCAGGACCATTTGCGCGCCGGGCACAACCTTGACTTGATCCACTATATCCGCCGGGCACGGATGCTCGGTATCCTTCCAGAAAGGATGGTCTTCAGGCAGGAGAAGGGGACTGAATCCCACCGCAATCCAGTAGGGCGCTCCCCGGTGGCAGTACTGCTCGGCCACGATAGCGTTGGGTCCGAGCCACCCGGGCTGCACGAGCCCGTTTTCGCTCAGCACGCCGCCTTCCCAGAAATGTTTGAGGCAGGCCGAGGCAATACGCCGCTCCTGGCCCGGGGGCAGGAACCCGAGTCCGGCAGCCTCGGCATAGCCCACAGGGCACACCGCGGCGACACGGTAGGTCAGGGAGCGGCCGAAAGGCACAGGCGCGCCGTCCGAGCCGAAGAAATAGGGGAAATTTTCCATGAACTCTTCAGTGCTCTTGCGGATCAGCCGGCCGAATTTCTGGCGCCAGGGGTCGGTATAGCGGTAATGGTAGAGGTTGAACATCTGGAAGCCCCAGAAATTATAGTAATCGTAAGCGCAGTTGCCGCCATCGATAAAGAACCCGCTGCCTGAGTACCAGCTCAACACGCGCGCCATTTTTTCGGTGATATAATCGTAATCGTAAGGGTAACCGTAGCGCTTGAGCACAGGCACAGGGGCAGTGTTGAAAAACCAGCAGTTGCATTCGTAGCCTATGCCGTGCACAAGGGCCGCAAGCCAATCGGCAAGGCGCTTTTTCTGTTCCTGGCTCAGCGGGTCCCAGTAGTATTGCGGGCAGTACATGATCGCCTGGGCGATCTGGTTGCCGAATGCCCCGTACGGCCCGGTGGGTCCCCAGCAGACTGGGTCCGAAGGGTCGGTGCCGCGGATAATGCCCTTGAGATACGGGCCGTTGACCGGGCCGTCATACCCGGGTACTGTGTTCCTGCCAGTGGCGGCCGAGTAGATCGAGGTCAGGATCATTGTGCGGCCGAACGCATTGCGGGATTCATCCGTAAAACCGGGTGTGTACCGGAAATGGCCGCTTTCTGCATCTGTCCCTCGAAAGTCCGGCATGCCGGTCTCCTGATCGAAATAGGGCAGGAAGCCTGAGATTATGCGGCCGGCAATCTCGATCCAGTGCTCGCGCGTATAACCGGTATACGGGGAAAGGGTTTTATTTAGCGGGGCTTCGAGCTCGAGTCTCGCCTCTGTCTCTCCGGCCGGGGAGGCGGCAGCGCAAACACAGAGAAAAGAGAACGCAAGAGCACATACGACTGCCGTTTTTCCGAATTTTTTAATCATTTCCGGTTCTCCATCATAGTCTCGGTTCTGGGGAAGTGTCCGATACTTTAAAAGAAAGGCCGTTAATTTAGCAATCTGGTCGAAAACTATCCAGGAGCTGGATTGAAAACGACTGATTTGGATGAGTAAGTAAAGCGCGTCTGAGATGAAATTTCCCCAAAAAGAAAGCTTTTCTTTTGTTCGCCGGCTGGTCGAAATGTTTCTATATAACCCGGATTATTCCTGAGCTTTCAGAAATTTTTGAGCCAGAGGAGGATTAAATATTTTATGCCTGTCATTCTGGGGGATCTTAAACCGGGGGCGGGCCGGGCATCCTTTTTGCTTTTTAACGGCACGGCAGCAA
>DATKXY010000116.1:0-3691 GCA_035528795.1 archaeon
GCCCAGGCAGGCCTTTGCGCAGCATTATCGCGCCAGGCGAGCTTGGCGAAGCGGAGTAAAGGACTTAAATGCCAGGATTAACTTTTGTTTCTTTTTGTTTAAAAAGAAATGGTTTTGCTTCTTTTGCCACCAAAAGAAGAAAGAAATTTCCTTTACGGATAGATGCAAACAATTTTATGACCTGAGTAGTATGTACCAATTTTGACATTTAAAACGCCGGCAGCTGGTTTAAAATAACAACGATTAAAATACTCCGAGAGCAAAGCTTCTCTACAACTGCCGAAAATAGGTTTAAGTGCTGCTAACTGGACGGAATCGCACCTGACGATCCAGGCACATTATGCGTGATCTGCCTCATTTTCATGGGATTAAGAAGGTGAGGTGAAAGCTTATCAGGCAAGCACTGGATTGAGGTTGCTTGATATATCCGTTTATTTATTCTATTTTATAGCTTGGGGCAGGGTGGGGCAGGCTTATTTGGCGAAAAAGTTCAAGAAATAGTCCTTGACTCCCTTTCCGCTTAAAAATTGTTTGGTGCTGTCAGAGAGCGCGGCCAGGGTTTCATTTACATCCATTATTTTCGATGCATTTGTTCCTTTCATATCGAAACTGCGGATAAGGCTGAAAATTTTTGGCTCAAAGTGAAGGGTTGAATGGTAAAATAAAATATCCAGGGGAAGATCGTATTGCAGTTCAATATAGACTATTTCCCCGTTAATATTTTGCACAGTCACTTTTTCACGCTTGACTGGAATATCCAGATTTTCAGCTCTGCTGATCAGATAATCGCGCAACCTTTCTGTTGACTGAATGGCAAAAAAAAGACGGGCCTGGGTTTCCATCACATCCTGCATAAACCATGTCTTGCTGTAAGGAACCCAGAAGCTTATTCCCGTATAAACAGCCAGCAGCAGGGCAAGCAGTTTGAGTTTTCTGCTGTAAGGTTCCATGGGTATAATAAGCCCGCTGAAAAATAACAGTAACTTAAATTGAAATTAGGTTAATATATAATAAAAGCTTTCTTCCGGAAAAGAAGATTTATCCTGGGGAGTATAAATAGTGAAAATATCCCGTCCGGTTTTGAAAAAATGGATTCCCGCTGTCTTTTTCGCTTCAAGCCTGATGGTTCAGCTTTACCCAGCGTCTCTTACAGCGGCCCGATCCTCTGTGGATAAAAGACTTACTATCGCCCATGTTATTTACGAGGGGGGTGGTGACTGGTACTCCAATCCATCATCCCTGCGCAACCTGCTGCGGGCGATTCGAAAAGAAACCGGCCTGCCTGTGGATGACCAGGAGGTGCAGGTCAGTTTGAAAAGCTCCGAGCTTTTCGATTATCCGTACCTGTATGTCAACGGTCACGGTAATATAAAGTTCGACGATGAAGAGGTGGTGCGGCTGCGCAAGTACCTCGAGGAAGGCGGGTTCCTTCATGCGGACGACAACTACGGCATGGATGAAAGTTTCCGCAGGGAGATGAAAAAGGTGTTCCCTGAGGCCGAATTGGTTGCACTGCCCTTTGATTTTCCTATCTACCATTCGGTCTTCAATTTTCCCGAGGGGCTGCCCAAGGTGCACGAGCATGACGGCGGTCCGCCAAAAGGGCTGGGAATATTCTCCGGAGGAAGGCTGGTAGTTTTCTACAGCCTGAATACAGACCTGGGGGATGGATGGGAGGATCCCGAGGTACATCACGACCCGGAACCAGTCCGCCAGACGGCCTTAAAAATGGGTGTTAACATTTTTGTGTATTCTCTCACCAGGCAATAGGATAGGCGTTTTTGAAAAACGGCGGTTTTAAAAAAGAAGCTCAAAGGATAAGGAAGGCGCTCAAAGAAGCCCGGTGGCGGGTTTTCAGGCTCTTTTTCTGGAGAACCCTGCTGCGGATATTGATTCTGGCTCTCGTTGCCTGCCTGGCCCTTATTACTGTCGAAAAAAATTTTTACCTGCCCGCAGCCTGGCGGATCGCTCTTCTTGCTGCTGCCTTTTGCTTGCTGGCAGCGGTTCTGCTCTATGGTCTGTGGCGCGCTGTGAGAGACTACGGCAGCCTGTACAATGTTGCCCGGGCCATCGATTGCCGGTTCCCCCATTTTAAAAACCGTCTTGAGACAGCCCTGGAATTCTCCAGCGCCGGGGTTGAAGAACAGCTCTATTCCCAGGAGCTGGCCCGTGCAGCGGTAGAACAGGCCGCAGGACTGGTCAAAGACAGCTCGACAGTGCGCAGCCTGGTCACTCAGGTACTGGAAGGCTTTCAGAAAAAAGTCCGCCTCGAAGAATACTTTTTTTCAGGCCTGGCGGCTCTCTTTTTACTTTATCTGATCGCCGATCCTTTCGGATTCTACAGGATTTATCAAAATTACACGCATCCTTTTTACCTGCTCCAGCAGGAACGCGACTTTCGCATTTTCGTTCGTCCTGGGAACAAGACAATCCTGCGTGGAGATTCCCTGAGAATAAAAGGCATAGGCTCTATTTACCGTCCTGAGGAAATGATGATCCAATACTGGCAGGCAGGTGAGGGCAAGCAGATTCACTCCATGCCTTACCAGCCGGATCAGTTCGAATATTGCTACTCTTTCCAAAACATAGAAAACGATATCGACTATTATTTGCAGCAAGGCAAGACGCTCACGGATACTTTTCGCATTCAGGTGACCAATAACCCCTTTATTACAGAGCTTCATCTGCGCTATGAATACCCAGCCTACACGGGACTTCCGCCTTACGAAACTTTCAGAGACAAATCTATCAGGGCCCTGCGCGGAACCCGATTGATAATCTCAGGCCGCTCCAGCAATCCGCTTAAGTCAGCCGAGCTGTTGCTCGGAGCCGGCAGCCCGCGCCAGATGAAACTTGACGCGGAGAGAAACTTTACCGATACCCTGACTCTCGAGCGGGATGGCGGCTACAGGATCAGGCTGGAAGACTGTTGGGGACTGACCAATACGGATACCCTGATCTATCCGATCACAGTTATCCCGGATGGGCAGCCGGTAATTGTCTTGAAATTTCCGGGCGACAAGGCCCAGATGGATGAAAGCATGAAACAGCCGCTTGTTTTCGAGGCTGCAGATGATTTCGGGATCTCCAGGGTCGAGCTGGTGTTCCGGAAGGAAAAATCGACAGGCCAGAGCACCGCTCGACAGAAACGCACCCTGGCCCTTTACCGCAAGCCCGAGACGCATATTCTGGCTCAATACCTTTGGGATTTGAAGGAATTGTCTCTCCTGCCACAGGATGAGGTGGTTTACAGTCTGGCGGTTTTCGACAATGACCGTGTCACAGGTCCGAAATCCGCCTCGACTGGGGAATACCGCATCCGTTTTCCCTCTATCGAGGAAATTTTCGAGCAGGAACAGGAACATCAGCAGGAGATAGCCCAAGAGCTCGAGCAACTGGAAGAGAAGGGCCAGAAAATCCGGGATCAGGTGAAAGAGATGTCCGAGGCAATCGAGCGCGGACAGAAAATGGAATGGGAAGAGGGGCGCAGGCTCGATGCTGCAATCAAGCAGCAGATGGAAATGGTCGAGCAGGTGAAAAAGCTGGCGAATCAGCTCCAGCAGAGTATCACCCAGTTGGAAAAAGGGGAGACTGTTTCCACGGAAATCATCCAGAAGCTGGCTCAGGTGCAGCAGCTTATGCAGGAAGTGACTACTGCCCAACTGAAAGAAGTCCTTGATAAACTCCAGCA
>DATKXY010000117.1:0-3368 GCA_035528795.1 archaeon
ACACAGGAACACCAGGAATGTAAAGCAATGCCGAAAAAGAAAACACGACTGGATCGGTTTTCAGATCTGACTTGGAACGATATCGAAGAATGGGCCGGCGGGAAAATTGTCTCCCGGGGCAAAAGTTATCAACGCCAGGGACGTGTTTCCGATCTGGCCGTAACGGACGACGGCAGCCTGATTGCCTGGGTGGACGGTACGGAGCGCTATGCCACCAGGGTGGTCATGGATGAAAACGGCCTGCCGGATTCGATCTGTACCTGCCCTTACAAATTGGACTGCAAGCACGGGGTGGCCGTGGTGCTTGAATATCTGGAACGGATCGAAAACAACCGGCGTGTTCCCAAAGCAGAGCAGGATGACGATCGCCTGGAACTGTTGGAAGATGAAGACCGGGAGGATGAACCGGATGATTACGAAAACGCCGTGTCCGAGGATATAGGGAAGGATAGCGACAGTTTTCTGAAAGGCAAGACCAAAGCGCAACTCATCGACCTGATCCATGAAATCGCGCAAGAGCACCCGGAAATCGCGCAGGATCTGGTCGACCGTCGGCACTTAAACACGGGAAATATCAAGGCTCTGGTGACACGTTTGCGCGGGGAGATCCGTGACATCGGCGATGAGCCCGGCTGGCAGAATTACTGGCAGGGCGAGGGCTTTACGCCCGATTATTCCGGGATTCGCAAGAAACTTGAAACGCTGCTCAAGGCGGGACATGCCGACGAGGTGCTGACCCTGGGCCAGGAGCTGGTGACGACCGGTACCCGCCAGGTGGAGGAGAGCCACGACGAGGGCGAAACCCAAATGGAAATTGCCGACTGTATGCCGGTGATCGTCGAGGCCCTGGATCAGTCGTCGCTTGATTCGGCCGACAAGCTGAGCTGGGCGCTGGATGCCTTGCTCAAGGATCAGTTTGAGGTTTGCGAGGCCTTTGCGGAATACCTCCACCGGCGGCACTCCAAATCGGCCTGGCATACGCTGGCGGACCGGCTGCTGGTGCGTTTGAACGGGCTGAAAAGTGCCAAAGGCGCCGATGAATTCAGCCTCAACTACGAACGTGACCGGCTCAGCGACTGGACGATCCATGCCATGGAGCTAGCCGCCCGAAAGGACGAGATCATCCCCCTGTGCATCGCTGAGGTCAAACGGACGGGCAGCTATGACCGTCTGGTCAAACGGCTGGTTGCGGCGCGTTGCTATGAAGACGCCGAACACTGGATTCAGGAGGGAATTCAGGCCACGAAAGAAAAATTGCCCGGCATCGCCGCCGGCCTGCGTGATAAACTGCGGGAAATCCGCACTCTTGAAAAGAACTGGCCCGCGGTGGCGGCGATGCAGGCCGAAGAATTCGTGCGCCGTCCCTCGAGGCAGGCTTTTACAGACTGCCAGAAAGCCTCCGGCAGGGTCAAGACCTGGCCCAACGTGCGTGAATCTCTATTGCGCTACCTCGAAAAAGGTGAGCTGCCCTGGAAGCAGAAGGACTGGCCGCTTCCGGAGTCCGGCCTGGACCGACCCGATGCGGATCAGCGTAATCGATTTCCCTTGGTTGGCGATCTGATTGACATCGCTATCCTTGAGAAAAAGCCCGACCAGGTGCTGAGATGGTACGATCAGCGACCTAAAGGCCGTGTTGGGTGGTACGGGGTTGATGACGACGCCATCGCCACCGCCGTTCAAGCCCACGCGCCGGATCGGGCGGTGGCCATCTGGAAAAACAAGGCGGAACGACTGATTGCGCAGGTCAAGCCCAGCGCGTACCAGGAGGCGGCCAAGTACCTGCGAAAAGCCTCTAAGGTGATGCGTCGGGAAAAAAAGCTGGCAGAGTGGGAAAGCTATTTGAAAGAGTTGAGGGAACAGCACCTCCGCAAACGCCGTCTGATAGAGATCCTGAATGGCCTGGACGGAAAACCGATCGTGAAAAAGAGGCGCTGACAATCAAAGATATCATTACTTTTTGGGGGCTTGATATCGGAAAAATACCGGGACTTTAACTTTATAAACCATCTTATATCTGCAGTTACTGATTTACAAATGGACGTCCCCCTTTTTAACAGGAGGTAAGCACCATGAAATTTCGTTTAATCATGACCACATGCCTTTTGGGGTTAATTGCCTTTACAGGAAGCTGTACTACTTCTGCTCCAAAGCACTATAGTCACTATAAAACCAGTATTGTTAAGTTTCTTTATCCCGAAGAAAATACCGCCAAAAAACAAGAAGCAGTGAAACCAACAATAACTGTGCCACTAAAGGCAGGAATTGCATTTGTGCCCTCTGCGGCTGCTGAAGGTTTCCCTGAAAGAGAAAGAATGAGCCTGATGCAAAAAATAGGCTCGCAATTTGAAAAATATAGTTTTATTCAATCAATTGAACTAATTCCCTCACTGTACCTGGAGGAAGAAGGAGGATTCTCAAATTTGGATAAGCTACGACAACTGTTTGGTACGGATGTCATTATGTTGCTTTCCTATGACCAATCACAATTTAAGGATACCGGGGCATTATCCATAACTTATTGGACACTAATAGGTGCTTACGTCGTGAAAGGAGAGAAGAATGACACGCATACCTTGATAGATGCTGCTCTCTTTCACATTCAGAGTCGTAAAATGCTATTTAGAGCTTCCGGCATCAACCATATAAAGACCAGTGCGACTCCGATCGGTTTATCAGAACAAGCGAGAAAAGACAGTCTTAATGGCTTTCGAGAAGCGAGTATAGATCTTGTGAAGAATGTTGAGGGAAGACTTTATGGTTTCAGGAAAATGCTCAGAACTGCGACTGGAGAATTTAGGTTGGAACTCAAACCCGGTTATAAGTTAGAGCCTTTAGATAAACCGAACTAAGTAGAAACAGGAAAAAGCGCTGAACTTGACGCCTTCCCCGTGGCCTGGATCAAGTTGGCCTCAGGTTACAGATATTGCTATGGACCGCAGATCCTCCCGAACGTTAATTTCACGATTTGTGAGACCCTCACCCGCGTAAGCCTCGCCTTTTGTGCAATCAGGGTAGGTGATCCGATTTTCCCAATTTACAGGCTATCTCTTCTGTGTTATCTCTCGAGCTTATCCGAAAAGGGCCTGGACCGGGCTGGCATTTTCACCGGGAAATTTAAGGGGGAACTATGGAAATCAAGTATACTTACGAAGAGCTCGAGATTCAGAGGAGTGTTAGAAAGTTTGTGAGAAACGACCTCCTCCCAATATGCAGAGAGGTCGATGAGAAAGGGGAGCTTCCCCCAGGAATCAAAGAAAAATTTATTGCCCTTGGGTTGCTCAGGACTTTTTTTCCAGAAGCGTATGATGGGGTTGGGGGCACATTTACCGGTTTCATCATAGCACTGAAGGAGCTTTCTTACGCATCTC
>DATKXY010000118.1:0-8351 GCA_035528795.1 archaeon
TGTTGTTCACTTTAGGCGGGAAAGGCAAACGATGTCATTCCCGCTCAAGCGGGAATCCAGGTTTTTAAGCCGATTTTCTGGACCCCCGCTTTCGCGGGGGTGACAAAAAGAGAGTGTTGTCGCTTTAAGTGAACAGTATTAGGCTTAGGCCCCTGTGAGCCGGCTTTATAATCCGTCAATGCAATGCAACTGGATAAACTCAAACTCCTGATTGGATTCTATGGCTGAAAAAACTTGCACTCTCGGTATCGACCTCGGCGGGACAAATATTGTCTTCGGCCTGGTCTCCCCGAAAGGGGAATTGCTTTACCATTTCGACCGTCCCACTGAGCCGCACAAAGGGCCTGACAAGGTAATGGAGAACATTTTGAAAGGTATCGACGATATTTTAGCTGACTCGGGCGAATACCGGGTAAACGGGATCGGTCTCGGCTCACCGGGCAGCATTAATACCGATCGCGGCCAGGTGATCCAGTGCGCTCCCAATATCCCGAACTGGAGCGGCCGTCAGATCAGAGAACCGATCGCCGAGCGTTTCGGTCTGCCCACGTTCGTGGACAATGACGCCAAGATGGCCGTGATCGGGGAAGCGACTTTCGGAGCCGGCGCCGGCAAGCGGTACCTTTTTGTGGTCACTCTCGGCACAGGGATCGGCGGAGGTGTGGTGCTCGACGGGCGGATCCACCGGGGCGCTTTTTTCTGCGCCGGGGAAATCGGCCACTCAGCCGTGCAGATAAATGGAAGGCGCTGTGCCTGCGGCCTGGATGGCCATCTCGAGGCCTACGCCTCTGCAAAAGGTCTTGTCGGACAGGTCCGTGACGCCCTTAACGCAGGAAGAAAGTCCCTGGTCACCGAATGGGTCGGCAGCGAGCTGGAAAAACTGACCGCCAAAATGGTGCTCGATGCAGCCAGGCTGGGCGATCAGCTCGCTTTGGAAGTCGTCAACCTCTCTTTCCATTACCTGGGCATGGCCCTCGCCGGCTTTTCCATGGTCTTCGATCCGGAGATGATAGTCCTTTCCGGCGGAATTGCCCTGGCCGGAAAGATCCTTTTCGATCCTGTACTCGAGGCCTACAAGCGCTATCTGTTTTACAAGGAAATCCGCATAGCCCCTATTGTCCCTGCCAAGCTCGGTTTTGAGGCAGGTATGGTGGGTGCGGCTGCCATGGCGATGATCGAACTCAACTTAAACGAAAGCTAGTGCTTTGACGACTTAGAAATGCCTGATAACTTGCGCAGATCAAATGACTAAAAAGGTTTGAGTCATACTTGAACAGGCTATAGGCTATGGGCTATAGGTCCCTTCACCCCACCACCGGCTCGTAAGAGAATATTGGGCTCGGGCAGGGTGGTCCTCCAGCCTTGCCTTATAGCTTATAGAGCATAAACAGATCAGGTAAAAAGTCTCGACCCGGCAAAACTGACTTGTCAGAGCACTGGAAACCTCCTTTAAAGATTTAAACCAGGATCTGAAGATTTAAATGCCCCACGTATTGGCTCTTGATTTCGACGGCGTAATCTGCGACAGTCTCCTCGAAGCTTACCTTCTCACCTGTCGGATCGCACCGAAATTCGACCCCTCTCTCGCTCCGGCGCAAAACTGGACTCCCACTCTGACAGATATCCAGAAATTCCGGGACTGCAACCCCGGGCACTGGCAGCACTTCATCAGTATCGTCCCTTTCGCCAACCGCGCCGAGGGTTATCTGGTTATCCAGAAAGCCGTGTCCCTGAAACGCAACCTGAGCACCCAGGAGGATTTTGACTCTTTCTGCTCCAGCAGTCTGAAAGCTGAGGATCTGGAAGCTTTTCACGAGGAGTTCTACAGGGAAAGATATTCGCTCGAGGCCCGGGACAGGGAGGGCTGGCTCCGGTTGAACGAACCTTTTCCAGGGGTCAAGGCGGCTCTCGGAGAGCTTTCTGAAAGATTTGCGCTGAGTGTCGTGACCTCCAAAGATGCAAAGACAGTCCGCGCGCTTCTCGAGCACTATGGCGTCTCTCCCCTTTTCAAGCCCGGCTTGATTCTGGATAAGGAGACCGGCGCTTCCAAAAGAGCCCACCTGGGCGCCTTGCGTGAAATATTCGGCTGTTCTTTCCGGGAGATCACATTTATAGATGATAAAGTAGCCCACCTGATCGACTGCCAAGATCTCGGCATACGCCTTTATCTTTCAGCCTGGGGTTACAACGGCTCCCAGGAACGCCGTCTCGCCGAAAGCCGCGGTATAGCAGTGCTCGAACTTAATAATCTTGCATCTCTACACCCCTAGCAGAACAAAGGAGGAGAGGACATGAAAAAGACGACTCTACTGCTGAGTTCGGTTTTATGCGTTTTTTACCTTTCCTTTGCCGGTCATGCCCTGGCGGCGCCCCGTGTGGCCTACATTGACATAGCTCCCCTCCAGGAATATCTGCCCCATAAAATATACGAGCCGGGACAGGTCTGCCGCGGCCATGTGAGTGTGGAGGAAGCTTCCGGAAGCCACACTGTCTGTATTTTCTGGCTCGACGCCTACGGCCGAATCTCCGGAGCCGATACGGTGCAGGTCGGCCCGCCGGTGTTCTCCGCTGATTTCAGTATCGCTCTCCAGAACCCGCTCAGCTTTTACAACAGGCTCGAGTCCGCTCTGGATGGTGTAATGCAAACCGCGAGTGTCGAGTTCAACATCCGGCCGGCCAGCCGCCGGTGGGACGATTATTACAGCGCAGTCTGGGCGGGCTACCAGTACGAATATTTCCCGGCCCTTCGCCAGGCAGGTATCAACACCCACATGGTTTACAAGGATTTTCCCTATTACGAGCAGGTTGTGGCCCGCGATTTTGATACTTACGTGGATAATATCTGCTGGCGGGTCTTTGCACCCTACCACAAGTGGCGCTACCGCTGGAATGCGATAAAAAAACAAGTGGCCGCCTCCCCCTACAACATGACCCTGCTGACCCGCATACCGTCTTTCGAAGACCCGGCCACCGAGGAGGCTATCCGCTCCACTGTGCAGCAGATTGTCAATTACCATAAGCCACACCGGCCTATCTTCTATAACCTGGCTGATGAGATCGGCATCGGCGACCAGAGCGGGGTGATCGATTTCGACCACACGGTATTCGCCAGGAACGCTTTTATCGACTACCTAAGGAACAAATATGCTACCGTGGATGCCCTGAACCGCCAGTGGGAAACCGAGTTTATCTCTTTCTATGAGGCAGCCGGGAGCACGGAGACTCTCACTGACCGGGCTATGGACCGGATCTGGGAGAAAGAGCTGCCCAAGGCTTTCGCAAGAGTGGAAGAGGCCCGGGAGCGCTTCGGAGTGCACCTGGGTAGTTTAGAGGATTACGTGGCTCTCAATGCGCTCCTCAAAAGCACGCCGCCCAAATCAGTCGAAGAAATAGAGAGGCTCCTGCCCAGGCTGAAATCGGAATTCAATCTTTCTTCTGTAACCGCAGAGGAGCTTGCCGCATTTGCAGGTAAATTCCACGAATGGACGACCGGCCTGTCGGTTTCCAACCCGCGGGACTGGAACCTGAGCCCGTGGGCAGACCACAAGGACTTTATGGACAGGAGCATGGCCCGCGCGCTCGGCAAAGCTTACGAATACGCCCGCCAGGCAGATCCGGAGGGTGTGTTCGGCTTTACCGGTGGCCACAGTCCCGGGGCCTTTGCCGGCTATAACCTGGAATTTTTAAGCCGCGTGGTAGATCTACAGGTGCCTTACAATCTGGCCGATGATGTCGAGATACTGCGTTCCCTGAATAAAAAGCTAATTCTTCTATCCCCGACCTGGGGCACGGACGAAAGGGGGGTGCGTACGCTGTGGTACCAGTTTTTCCACAACGACCACGGCGTGATTTTCTGGGATAATGATGAACCGCAGAACAAGTTTATCGATAAAAAAACCGGTGAACTCACCAACCGCGCGCGGGTCTTCCAGCCGGACCTTCACGAGCTCACCGGGGGGATCGGCAAGCTCATCCTCGGGTCGGAGAGAATGCACGACCGGATCGCGGTGCTCTACTCCCATCCCTCGATCCGGGTGCACTGGATGATCCAGCACTTGCATCTGGGCCGGGAATGGACGCTCAGGGAAAGCTGGCACGAATTTCGAGAACTCTATTTCAACCAGGTGCACAGCTCGCTGCTCAAGCTCATCGAAGACCACTTTCTGCAGTACGACTTTGTCAGCTACAAGCAGGTGGAGGAAGGTAAACTCGATGAAGGCGAATACGACATCCTCTTTCTGCCGCAGACAATCGCTGTCTCGGACTGCGAGGCCCGGGCTGTCGAGCGCTTTGTGGCCCGCGGTGGCACTGTGGTCGCGGACTGCCGCCTGGGGCTCACGGACGAAAGCGGCAAATGCCGAAAGGTGGGGGCACTTGACAAAATATTCGGTATCTGTTGCGCAGAAGGTGGAACCGGCATAGTGAACCGGGTAACGGACTCTGGCGCTGTCAAAGAGAAGCTTGCCGGAGTTCCGATCTACATTAACAGTTACGGTAAAGGGAAAGCGATCTATCTCGACCGCTCGCTGGATGATTACTACATGCTTCGTACAAAACCCGGAAAGGACGCCGAGCTTTATAATTTATTCGGAGCCGTGCTGGCGCGCGCAGGAGTCAAACCCGCAGTGCGCGTGAGCTGCGCCGATGGCAGCCGCCTCCCCGGTACCGAGCTGGTGCGCTACCAAAACGGAGAGCAGACTGTTTTAGCCCTGTTTAGAAACCCTCAGATGCGGGTGATCGGTACAGGTGGCACTGAAAAGGTGGACAACAGCGCTTTCGAGAAAACCGAAACAGTAAGCGTAAAACTTCCCGCTCCGGCGCATGTCTACAATGTCCGCGGAGGCGGTACCGGTGAAAAATACCTGGGCCGCGGCTCTGTGTTCAAACTCACTCTCGACCCTTGGCGCCCGACTATTTTAACTGTCTCTTCCCGGCACATCTCTTCCCTGGATGTCACACCATCTGTAAAAGAAATAGAGTCCGGCCGTCCGGTCAGTTTTTCGATCGATCTCAAGGGAGCTGACCCGACCAGCGAGATAAATAACATAATCAATGTCCGGGTGACCGGTCCCCATGGCCTGAGGCTCTATCACTACGACTCAAACTTTGGTTTTACCGGTACGGAAGCAAAATTCTGCCTGCCTTTTGCAGTAAACGACCCGGCCGGTCAGTACAGAGTCGCCTTTCGCCACATTTCCACTGCGCTGGAAAAGGAGATCGCAATCGACTTGAAACCTTAGCCCCTTTAGTGTTGTCAATACTTGTTCCAGATTTGATACGCACCTGGAGTTTACTATTGCGTTTTTTTGTCTTTCCCTTGACATCGAAATCCCAAAATATTATAATGTGACTATTCAGTCACAATTTTGGGAGGTCATAAATATGCCAACTGAAACCTTTCATAAGCTCAATCCTGATAAAAAACAAAAAATAATCCGCTGCGCAATCGAGAATTTTGCCCACAACGGCTATACAGGCACCAGCATGGACTCGGTAGCTGAATGCGCAAAAGTGGCCAAAGGCGCGTTGTATCGCTATTTCACCAGCAAAAAAGACCTTTATATGCTGGTCGTGGATAATCTGGTCGACGATATTGACCGATATGCACAGGAATTTATAGAAAGCCATAGTACGAACAATGCTTTTGAAACTTTTCGTGACCATATGGTCTCAATTCATGAGCTTTATAAAAGATTTTCCGTGCATCAGCAAGTCCTCTGTAACATCCTGTATCAGGAAGAACTGGAATTCAAAGGAGAAGTGCTGGCCAAGTTTGGCAAGCTCACAACCCAGTACACAAGACTCGTTCTTCAGCGCGGCATTGCCCGGGGCGAGATCCGGGAAGACATCGATCTGGATGCAGCGGGTTTTGTTATTGAAAGTGTAACCGACCGTTTTCACGACGGTACGACAATGCCTTATCTGGATCACGGCTTCGGACTCTACCAGCAGCCCCAGGAAGTGATCAACCGCAAGGCGGACCAGATAATAGAATCCTTCCGCCGGGCATTCGGCAAGCTCAACCCTGACACGGGGGATTTCGTTTCAACAGTCAATAAATCCGGAATCAGTAGAATATCATCCAATATGGACAGGAGCTATTGAGTGATGGTAAAAAGGTATTTCCACGCTGCTGCAGGTTTGACTATCGGTTCAATCCTGTTATTTGTCCAAGCCTGTCCGGCTATAACCGTGGCCGAGACGGTCTCTTTCGCCATGGAGCACAACCGGGATATCCTGGCCGTTAAGCAGCAGATCGCTGAAAGGCGGGGCCAGGTCATCGAGGCCAGGGCCGACGCTTTTCCACAGTTGAATCTCTCGATATCCTCTTTTAGAATGAGGGATCCCGGATTCCTGAACAGCACTTTCGGGCAGGCGCTCCTGAAAGGCGAAAGCATTTCCGGGGATGGTGAAAATGGCGGCATGCCCTTCCCCATCGAGGCGATCATGCCCAGGCCGATAACCTATTACGATATGGTCATGAATGTCAGCCAGCCAATTTTTACCTGGGGCAAAGTCTCAAACGCAGTCCAACTGGCCAAAATGGGAATAAACGATATTGACCTCAGCCTCGAGGCGATGCGGCAGGATGTGGCCTATCAGGTGACCAGCGCCTATTACGATGTGCTGCTCGCACAAGAGACCATTGCCATGTATGAAAAGTCCATCGAAACCCAGAAAAGGTACCTCCGGCAGACCAGGGATTTTTTCGAGCTGGGTGACGCGACCCGCCTGGATGTCCTGCGTGCAGAGGCGCAACTTGCCGCCACGGAACCCGGCCTGCTGGAGGCAAACAACAGCCTGATCCAGGCCCAGAAAAACCTCAACTTTCTCCTGGGCCGTCCCCTGGACTCAGAGCTCTACACTGCCGATGTCAAAGTAATGGAGGATTATTCCCCGCCCTCGCTCGAGGAGGTGATAGTCCGGGCGGCAGCCAACCGGCCCGACCTGAGACGGCTTAACCTTCAGGTTGAAATGTACGATAAGACAATCAATGTTTTCAAGGCCGATTTCAGGCCCCGGGCGGACCTGTTCGGTTCTTACGGCTTTTCGACCATCCGGACCCAGGACCTGTTCGACCGCAACTTCGAGTCCTGGCGCATTGCACTACAGGTCAGTGTCCCGGTGTTCGACGGTTTCAAGAACCGCGGGGTGATCATGCAGTACAAATCCCGGCAAAGCCAGACAGAGATTGCCAGTGCAAAACTGGCCGAACAAATCAGGCTCGATGCCCTCCAGAGTATCGATGCCTGCAGCTCTGCGGCAGAGGTCTACAGGGCCCGCAAAATCTCACTCGAAAGTGTCGAGGAAGAGGAGCGCGTTACCGCCGATCAATTCGAACAGGGACTGGCCACCATGTACGAACTGCTTGACTCAAACCGCAGAGTTATCGAGACGAGAATCAACTACCTCGACGCCCGTTACAATCTGCTGCGGGAAATAGCCGCCCTGAAAAGAGTGATGGGAATTCCTGTTGACGCACTTTTCTCAAATAATGGTTAGAAAACGCTAAAAATTACCTGCTGGAGATTGCCATGACAAAAAACGAGATTCTTAAATACCCGTTACTGACACTGTTCTCACTGACCCTGGCTTTAGCCGGCTGCCAGAAAAGCGAGGCCCAGGATCCCGGCCAGGTGACGGCCCGGCCTGTAAAGCTCACCAATGTGGAGGTTCAGACAGTCCATTCCACAGAGCTCGAAGAGTATCTGACACTGACCGGCCATACAGAAGCCGCACACGATATAATTATCTCCTCGGAACAGGGTGGAACCGTGCTGGAGCTTCTTTTTGACCGTGGTGACCGGGTCACCGCCGGCCAGGTGCTCTGCAGGGTGAGCGACGATATATACAAAGCCCAACTGGCCGAGGCTGAAGCGAACTTGCGGCTTAAGGAAGCGGGGCTAAAGAAAGCCGCGGCTCTTTACGAGCGCGGCAGTATCACGGCCATGAACAGGCTGCAGGCTCAGGTGGAATACGATGCAGCAGCGGCCAATGTCGAGATCGCCAAAAGCCGTCTTGATCGGGCTGTAATCAAGGCTCCGATAAGCGGAAAAATCGAGGACCGATTTATCGATATAGGCGAGATGGTCCCTCCGGGAGGCCGGCTCTTTCGCCTGGCAGACCGCCGGAAAATTAAAATCAAGAGCGAGTTTGCCGAGCTGGATGTTTCCACTTTCAAACCCGGCATTGCCGCAGAGGTGCATTTTGACGCCCTGCCTGATACGGTTTTCACAGCCCGGCTCGTCTTTGTCTCCTCGAGCGCTCACGAGGCAAGCCGCACCTTCCCCTGCGAATTCGAGCTGGATAACTTGCGCGAAATGATCCGCGGCGGGATGATTGCGCGTATC
>DATKXY010000119.1:0-10776 GCA_035528795.1 archaeon
TGGGAAGAACAGGGATACCTGACAATCGAAGCCGATTTTAAGCCGGAAGATGATCTGCTTGACTAGGCGCTCACCCGGGTGGGAATAGTTGAGAATACTGGTTGCAGAACAGTTATTCCAGAGAGCACGGGCCATCTGAATTTACCTCTTTATTGTCCGCGGATAAATTCCATTCCCTGCCAAGAGACAAGAATACAAGTGCCGCCGGATATGATCTCGTCTGGTGCGGTACGGTTTTTGAACGGGAAGTAGTTGAACTGGAGTTCAGTCGTATATTCGGCTTGCCTTTTGCCGTAAAGGGCTTACAGATCGGATACAAACTGCCCCGATTGGATTGAGCCTGTTTTCCTGAAAGGCTTTGAGCATAGAAGAGACCTTTGTCTTAAGATACAATGCAACAATACAAAAAGGACACCCGGTGAAATTATCCCAGCGGTTTTTCCAGAGCTATATCTGGCATATAATCGGCAAAATAGCCGGCGTCGTAATGATGGTCCTGGGATCGGTTCTGGTGGTGCGGCTTCTCGGAGTGGATAAATACGGCGCTTACGCTATTGTTTTGAGCGTGATCAAGCTGGTCCAGTTCGGCATTTCATTCGGCCATGAAGTTACTATCAACACTTACCTGCCAAAGTTTCTCGCCCGGGAGGAAGAACAGGGTAAGGTCAGTCAGCTTTTGCGCTATATTCTTGCCAAAAGGTTGCTTTATTTCGGCATTACGGCTCTGGTACTCTTTTTCGGCGCTCCCCTGATCGCTTTGGGTTTCGAGGTGACTGATCTGGTTTCCTATATCAGGTTGGGGATCCTGGTAATTGGACTGGAGTATTTTACCGCAGTTTTCAAGAGCATCTTCACGGCTAAAGTCCATACCAGGGGAGTAGTCAAGCTGGGGATATTCACTCAGGCGCTTAATCTTGCCCTGATCTACCTGGCTTTGCGATTCGGGTTCGGGATCGCAGGACTGTTGTGGGCCACAATTATCCCCACCGCGATTTCTCTGGCGGTTCTCGCTTATATATCCGCGGAATATTTCCGCCTGCCCCGGGCAGTAAAAGCTCAGGCAAAAGTCCTGGACATTAAGCCTGTCCGTTCTTACAGCTTGAATGTCTGGCTGCAGAATGTTTTTTCCTATGCACTTGGCAAACAGACAGATATCAGTTTGATGGGATTGTTTAAAATCCCCCTGGCCTCTGTTGGATGCTATAATATTGCTTTTGAGTTGAATAACAAAATTGAATTTTTTGCCCAAGGTACAGGGCTATTGACTTTAAGCAGTATATCAGAAAGTTATACGGTTTCGGGAGCAAAAGGATTGTGTGAAAATTGGACTAAACTTATGAAGATAAATCTAATTACAATTATGCCGGTAATGGCTTTTACCATAGCTAACGCAGGTGAGATTATTGATATATTGTATACCGCTGTAGTTAAGGAAAGTATAATGATGTTTTATATTTTTGTCTCCATCCACACTATTACAATGTTACTTGGCCCATCATTGAACATCCATGGTTTACTTGTCCTCGGCAAGCAGAGAACAGTCCTGAACATAATGATTTTGAGCGGTCTGTTGAACATGTTTTTGGATCTGGCCCTTATTCCTTTAATTGGAGCGGTGGGTGCCGTGATAGCTACTTCTTTCAGTGTTCTTTTTGCTCATCTTATGCTGGCAGTGATATTCTGGCGCAAGGTGGGCTTTTTCTATCCCTTTGATTTTGTAATCCGCCTGATACTCGGACTTTCGCTTGCCGCAATTCCTACGATTTGGATTGCTGCAGAAAGAATAAGGGGGTTGTTTTTTGAAGGCGTGGTGTTTTTGGTCTTGGTTTTGTTTTTTTTCAGGTTACTGAGGATTTTCAGTGAACAGGATAAAGCTAAGCTGACAGAAATAAACCCGCTTCTAGGGAAATTTATTAAACATTTATAATCTCAAGCCCGGAATAGCTTTTCATTCAGCATTTTATTTAAAGCCTGGGCATTGGGAAATATCCTGAATCTTGTTTAATAATTCGTATGTAATACCGCGAGTATTTTGAGAGCATATTTTTGTCTACTCTTTGAAAAAAAGTAATCGTGGTTTAAAGATGTTGGAAAACTTAAATCCTGGTTTTTTTCATCTATCTGCTAAATCACATCTCAGATAGGGATATTCGGTACAAAAATTGCTTTGTTAATTTCATTGTAACTTGACTTTTTTTATCTTCCTGTTCTCGTATTTTTATTAATAAACTTTTCAGTCATCTGCCATGGAGTGAATATCGAAGTCTTATGATGGATTTAAATGGTAAAACTATTCTGGTAACCGGGGGTACCGGTTCGTTTGGCCAGCGTTGCTGTCAGGCCCTTTACCGCAGATACGATCTGAAAAAGCTGATCATTTTCAGCCGTGATGAGAGCAAACAGTTTAAAATGATGTCGCACTTCAATAATGGCCGAGTGAGATTCGTCATTGGCGATGTGCGGGACGGGAGGAGATTGCTGGAAGCCGCTCATGGGGTGGATGCGATTATTCATGCGGCTGCTCTGAAACAGGTACCCCAGGCGGAATATAACCCATTCGAGTATGTGAAGACAAATATTCTGGGCACGCAAAATGTGATCGAGGTAGCTTGCGAGGCGGGCGTTGACAGAGTGATAACTACAAGCACGGATAAAGCGGTGAACCCGCTCAATCATTACGGGGCAACCAAATTATGCGCTGACAAGCTGTTTATCGCCGCCAACTATTACATGTCGGAGTACAATATCCGTTTCGCCTGTGTCCGAATGGGCAATCTCATTGGCAGCCGGGGAAGTGTGATACCGGTAATCAGGGAGATGAGTAAAAGCGGTAAGGTGACAATTACGGACCCCCGGATGTCGAGATTCTGGTTAACCCTGGACCAGTCGGTGGATTTCGTGCTCGCCCGCTTACAGGACATGCAGGGAGGCGAAATATTCGTGCCCCGGACCCCGACAATGAAGCTGACCGAGCTTTTAGAAACTGTGGCGCCGGGATGTGAGGTGGAGGTAACCGGAATCAGGCCGGGTGAGAAGATAGATGAGATATTGATCTCAAGACATGAGGCTCGCCAGACAGTCAAATTTAAGGATTATTACGTAGTACTTCCAGATTACACCAATGTGGTCGAATATGCCCGGAAAACAGGCAGTGAGCCAGTTGCTGATGACTTCGAATACACCAGCAACGATGATTCGTACCCTTTGAAAAAGGAAGAAATGCAAAGAATTCTGGAAAGAGAAAAAATTTGATTTATACACCAAAACACCTCTCGAGTGATTTTATCATCTTTCATTAATCTTCAAATCTTAACAATTTGTTTTGTCAATTAAGCAGAATTTAGGCGATGAAAATTTTATTAATAAATCCTGAAATAAGAGAAAATTCCCCTCCTCAGGTTTTGCCTGTAGGCCTGGCAATTATTGCTGCCGTCATGGTGCAGGAAGGGCACGAGATCCATGTTTACGACAAGAATGCGTTAAGAGTTTCGATTAACCAAATGTTAAGAGAGCTGAGGAAGATCAAGGATGTGAGTGTTATTGGCCTTGGTGGCTTAATCACTGTTTACAATAATATCAAAAAAATAGTACCGGCTTTAAGAGAGCAATTCCCACATGCAAAGATTGTTTTAGGAGGTGGTGTTACCATAGAACCTGATGTAATTTTTAAGAATATGCAGGTTGATTACTGCGTTCATGCTGAGGGTGAAATAACTTTTCTCGAATTGTGTAAAGCGATAGAGGCTCGACAAGCAGATTTTTCTCAAATTTTAGGGATAAGCTATGTTGAGAATGAGAAGCTGGTAAGAACAAAGCCGAGACCAATAGAGAGAGATATTGATCAGTTTCCAATGCCTGCCTATGATTTATTTCCAACCGAAATATATATGCATAATTACGGAGCAATGTTCCGTAATATGGGACTCGATGCCAAGCGGCGCGCACCTCTCATTACGAGCAGAGGATGTCCCAACCAATGTACTTTTTGCTGGCGGATGGCTGGTAGAACAATCCGTTATCGATCCTTAGATTTAGTGCTGGAAGAAATCGCTTTCCTGCGTTCTAACTATGGGGTGGACTCCTATGGTTTTATGGATGAATGTTTTAACGCCAATCGCAAGCGATCAATCGAATTTGCTACGAAACTAATTGAAAGAGGTTTCGATGCTCCATGGGGAGCTAGCAGCCGGGTGGATAATTTTGATGAAGAGTTTGCAAGAATCTTACGGCAATCAGGTTGTGTCTTTGCAAATTTTGGTATCGAAAGCGGCAGCCCGAAAATCCTTAAAGAAATGAAAAAAAACGCCTCTCCCCAGCAGGCATCGATTGCAGTATCCAATGCCGGGAAAGCAGGCATTTCCGCAGGCCTTAATTTTGTGATTGGCATGCCAGGCGAAACAAAAGATACAATCAAGGAAACTATCCGCTGGATCAGAAAAAATCGTAAGTGGAAATCAGCCTGTGGCTTCCATTTTGCCACTCCGTATCCAGGATGTGAACTATATTATCAGCCTGAAGTTCAGAAACGGATAGAAGAAAAATACGGCAGCAAAGATAGTTTTTTTTCTTCACTGGGAAATGCATCAGAATTTCGTTTGAATATGACAAGATTAACTGATACTCAGCTTATTGAACTTAGAGAAAAGGCTAAACGTGAAGCCTGGGCGCCAAAATGGTTTCCCAGTTGGTCCCCGGATTTTTTACTACCGAGTTATTTATTCGTGGAACGGCTTGTCCGTTTGATCTTTCAACCCTCTCGCTGGGCAGAGGTGGTTAAAAGGCGTCTTAAAATATTGACCACACAGATGCATATTTAATAATACAACTGTTTACAGGTTAAACAGAATGTAATATCCCTCTGCCCGGAGAAGAAAAGAAATAGAAAAGAATTTCTATCCGGCCTGAGCTAAGGATTATCTTATATATGGAAAGGTATTATTATGCGCATTGGTTACTTGTACAAATTTTCCAAATTAGCCGGCAGATACCTTTATGACACAGGAAAAAGGTTTTTAAAAAAAGAGAAAAATTATGAAGCCGTAACAGACAGTCCTCCTGTAAGCGCGTTAATCGAATTGACAAATCGTTGTAATCTGCGTTGTGAATTTTGTTTTAATAATGAAAAGATGGGTCATAAAGGCTTTATGGAATTTGATACGTTTCGTAAGGCTGTGGATCAGATTATTGAACTGAACCCGAGAATGGGAAATGTAGGACTGCACAATCGTGGTGAATCATTATTGCACCCAAGAATTGTCGATTGTGTAAAATACGCTTCAGATAAAGGCTTAAATGTAAATATTCTTTCAAATGGACAACTATTGACAAAAGATCTCTCAAGAAAGTTGATCGAAGCAGGTCTTAAACAGATGCGTGTTTCAGTGGATGGAGCTGACAGTCAGACATATAACAAACTTAGAAGAGGTGGTGATTTTGACATTTTAGTCCAGAATTTAAAGAACTTTGCTGAAGTTAACGAAGAGTTGGGAAGTCCATGCATTTTAAAGGTAAAAGTGACATTGCAGAAAGATAATTACAATCAAATTGATTTATTTTACAAGATTTTTACCCCGATACTCGGAAACAGCGGGATGATAATACTTCACCTGCTTAACTATTGGCATGGACTTGTAGAAAATGATTATTTCGCTAAAAATAAAGTTTTGCAAATAATCAAAAACCTGCCTGGCGGAGAAAGTCACACTAGGAAAAACACATGTAAAGACCTATGGAAAAATGTTACAATTTCCTGGGATGGAAGCGTTAAGCCTTGCTGCCGTGATGTGTTGGATGAGCTTGATCTGGGTAACATCAATGAAGTTCCCTTGAAAACGATATGGAATTCTGATAAATACGTTAATCTGAGAAGCTTACATCTTAAGAAAGATTTTTCGACAATTCCGGTATGCGCCAACTGTTATTTTGACAATCCACATTTCTTACACATCTTTAACCAATATTATCAGTCGAAATATGCATATTTGGGATCCAAGAAAAATGTCTGAAAGGAATGCCTGATTGCCAATTGGTGCTATAATACAGGCCCGGATGGGCTCGCAGAGGTTGCCCGGCAAGGTCATGTGTCTGGTGGCCGGAAAACCCTTGATGTCTTATCTTATTGAAAGGCTTGAAAAGTGTAGAAATCTTGACCAAATCGTAATCGCCACCTCAGTTGATAAAAGAGACCAAGCAGTAGCCGAATACTGTAATAAGACCGGACTTGCCTGTTATCGTGGGCCGCATTTGAATGTGGCTCGACGGTTTAAAGAAGTTCTGGATAAATACCGGTTTGATGCTTTTGTCCGGCTGAGTGCTGACAGCCCTTTATTAGACCAGAGATTGGTCGACAAGGCAGTCGAAATCTACCGGGAGGGCGATTACGATCTGGTAACCAACATTTTACAACGCACTTTCCCCAGGGGACAATCGGTAGAGGTGATACGCAGCGAGACTTATCTCGAGACTTATCCGCTCATGCAGGAGAATGATGACCTCGAGCATGTAACCAGGTTTTTCTACCGGGATCCTTCCGGATTCAGGATCTACAATATCCAGGCCGGGCAGGATTTTAAAGGTATTCATCTGGCGGTCGATACCTTTGAGGATCTCCAGACATTCAGCGCTATTCTGGCCGCAATGGACAGGCCACACTGGGAATACGACCTGTCGGAGATTTTTCGACTTTATTTAAGTTATCAGAAGCAAGGGCGCAAGCCATGAAGAAATTGAAAGCGGGTATTATCGGTCTGGGAGTCGGGGAGCAGCATATTGCAGGATATGAAAAACACCCGCATTGTGAGGTAGTGGCACTCTGCGACTTTTCGGAAGAAAAAATCGAGCTGGCTAGAAAAAAATATCCCCATCTGAAGGCTGTAAGTCGGGCCGAGGAGTTGCTCGAAGACGGGGAAATCGATGTAGTGTCAGTTGCTTCTTACGATAATTATCATTTCGAACAGGTGGAAAGGGCGCTCAAAAACGGGAAGCATGTATTTGCGGAAAAACCGTTATGCCTCTATGAATATCAGGCGGAAAGGATTCGCTCCCTGCTGCTCCAGAATCCCGCGCTTAAAATATCTTCCAATCTGATCCTGCGCATGTCTCCCAGGTTCAGGCTCCTGCGCGAGATGGTTGGCAATGGTGATTTGGGTGTACTGTTTTATGTGGAGGGGGATTACAACTACGGCAGGCTGCAAAAAATAACAGAGGGCTGGCGCGGCAAGATTGATTTTTATTCGGTGGTCCATGGGGGAGCGATCCATATCATCGATCTTCTGCTGTGGATCACCGGGGATAAGGTGGTCGAGGTTTCAGCCTATGGAAATAATATCGTCACCCAGGACACGGGTTTTCGCTACAACGACCTGGTGGCCTGCCTGTTGAAATTCCAGTCTGGAATGGTAGGCAAGGTTACCACGAATTTCGGCTGCGTGTACCCGCATTTTCACAACCTGTCACTCTACGGTACTAAGGCCACATTCCAGAATGCTTTCGATTACGGCATGCTTTTCGAAAAAAGGGACCCGGAGCGCGATTTTCGCAAGATAACAGCGCTTTACAAGCCCGCCCATAAGGGGGATTTGATCTACAGCTTTATCGAGTCGATATTGAAAGGTTCACCGGCGGAGGTTACGGTGGAAGATATTTTCCAGACAATGTCGGTTTGTCTGGCCATCGAGAAATCCGCCCAAAAGCAAAAATCTCTAAAAGTTAAGTATTTCTAGGAGACAGTCGGTGAGAACCATACCTTTCGGCTGGCCGGTAATCGGTGATGAGGAGCGCGCGGCTGTTATGGAGGTGCTCAGGGGACCTGTTCTGACCCACGGTCCGCGGGTTAAGGAATTCGAAGCGGCCTTTGCCAGGTTTACCGGCGCGGATCATTCTATAGCTACGGCATCCTGTACTGCGGCTTTACACCTGTGTTATTTTTATCTTGGGTTGGGCAGGGGAGACGAGGTCATTGTTCCAGCGCAAACGCATGTGGCCACTGCCCATGCAGTGGAATACTGCGGAGCGAAACCGGTTTTTGTCGACTCCGAGATAAATACCGGCAATCTCGACCTCGAGAAGCTCGAACACGCTATTACCGAAAACACCAGGGCCCTTTCTGTGGTCCACTATCTCGGGATGCCGGTTGACATGGATCGTGTGTGTAAGATAGCAAAAAAGCATAACCTGTTCGTGGTGGAAGACTGCGCGCTGGCGATCGGGGCCTGTTATAAGGGAATTCATCTGGGCCTTCACGGTGATGCAGGCTGCTTTTCATTCTATCCGGTCAAGCATATCACCACTGCCGAGGGTGGAATGCTGATCACCAAGCATGCTCGGGTGGCGAGTGAAATCGCCAGGCAGCGGGCATTCGGCATTGACCGGAACGTGGTTGCCGAGAGAGCCATTCCCGGGCAGTACGATGTGCAGGGGCTGGGTTTCAATTACCGCCTTAACGAGATCGGAGCGGCTCTGGGGCTCGAACAGATGAAAAGAGTCCCGGAGTTCCTGAAAAAGCGCCGGGAAAATTACGAAATGCTCAGCCGGGGCCTCAGGGAGATCGAGGAGCTGGAGCTCTTCTCCTCTAGTCATGGCCAGTATCAAAGCAGCTATTATTGCCATTCGGTTATGCTTAAAGAACCCTTGCAGAAAAAACGCCTTGAAATTATCGAATATCTCAAAGGACACGGCGTGGGTACCAGCATCTATTATCCCAGGCCGGTACCTGAAATGACATATTACAGAAATAAATACGGTTACCCGGAGAACTGCTGTCCGGTCGCCTCGAGGATCAGTGTAAGCTCTATTGCCCTGCCTGTGGGCCCGCATGTGGATGCGGAAGATATTGATTACATCCTTGAGACCATTAAAGCTGCTATAATGGAGGTCAAGTAAATGAAAGAGTTATCGGGCCGCCGGATTCTTCTGGTGGGAGGCGCAGGCTTTATCGGACATCACCTGGCGCTGAAATTTAAGGAGTTGGATGCAGAGGTTTTGATTGTCGACAGCCTGAATATCAATAACTATTACAGTTTCAAGAAACAGCTCGGTGTCGAGCCTAATGCGGACCTGTATCTGAAAATAATCAGGCAGCGTCTGAATCTCTTGAAGAATAGCGATATTCCGCTCAATGAGCTCGACGCGAGAGATTACCACGGGCTGTGCAGAGTTATTAATACGTTTAATCCCGATGCGCTGATTCACCTTGCTGCAGTAGCCCATGCAGGCAAGTCCAATAAAGATCCATATTCAACTTTCGATCACAGTCTGCGAACCCTGGAAAATGCCCTGGATGGTTCCAGGAATACCAGTGTAGAACATTTCATTTACTTTTCCTCCAGCATGGTCTATGGAAATTTCAAAACCGAGTCAGTGACCGAGGAAACAGTCTGCGAACCGCTCGGGATTTACGGAGCCCTGAAATACGCCGGTGAAAAGCTGGTTATCGCTTACAACCAGGTTTTTAATCTTGCCTTTACCATTGTGCGCCCTTCAGCGCTCTATGGCCCACGCTGCGTGAGCCGCAGGGTGGGACAGATTTTTATTGAAAACGCAATGAACGGTGCGGAAATCTCAATCAACGGTGATGGCTCGGACCGTCTCGATTTCACCTATATAGAAGACCTGGTTTCGGGAGTGGTCAAGATATTGACGAACGAGAATTCCAGGAACGAAATTTTCAACCTGACTTATGGAAAATCGCATTCAATCGCCGGAATGGTGGGTATTTTAAAAGAGCATTTTCCGGGGGCTGAAATCAGATATCTGCCCAAAGACGATCTGACACCCAGCCGCGGCACTCTTTCGGTTGAAAAAGCCAGGCGGGTGCTGGGATATGACCCACAATATCCTCTTGAAAAGGGTTTCGTCGAATACATAAACTGGTACAAGGAAGTTATAAATGAAGATCATTTTTTGGGGAAAAGGCAATCGAGGGCTTAGTTGCCTTCATGCCCTGCTTGAAAAAGGCCATAACATCGATCTAGTTGTTGGCCATCCTGAAAAAAAAGGGCAGTGGTATGGTTCTGTAGTCGAGTCGGCCCGGAAAGAGGGTTTGAAAACCTTACTGCCTGAAGATCCTAATGCTCCGGAAGTCGAGCGCGCTCTCAAAGCGAGGACTCCCGATCTCTTTATCCTGGGCGGCTATGGTAAAATCTTAAAGCAGAACATTATTGAGATCCCCAAATTGATGACAATCAATCTGCATGCGGGAAAGCTGTCGAAATACCGTGGCTCCTCCCCTTTGAACTGGGCGCTCATCAATGGAGAGCCCTCTTTTACCCTGTCGGTGATCAAAGTAGACGCCGGAGTCGATACCGGCGACATATTAGCCGAGCGGACTTTCCCGATCTCCCCGGATAATACCATCCGGGATTTACACAAAACTGCAGACCAGCAGTTCCCGCTAATGCTGCTCGAGGTGCTCGCCCGGATCGAGAAAGGCGAATGCATCCCCCAGCCCCAGAATAAAGACGAAGCTTCTTATTATCCGCTGCGCTTCCCTGAAGATGGTTTTATCCTCTGGGACACTTGCACGGCAGAACAGGTTCACAACCGCGTTCGAGCCCTTACGGATCCATATCCATGCGCTTTCACTTTTTTCAAAGGACGAAAAGTTAAACTCTTGTCCTCGGAGCTATACAATTTCGAATATTATGGAGAGCCGGGACGGGTTTATATCAAATCAGCAAAACGCGGCCTTCTGGTTTGCGCGCAGGACAAGTGCCTGTGGATCACCGAGGCTGTTTTCGAAGACAGCGGAGAACCCCTTTTCGAGGAAATCAAAAGATA
>DATKXY010000120.1:0-4458 GCA_035528795.1 archaeon
CCTTATATTCAGACTCATCCATCCGGCCGGGGGAAAATGGCTTACTGGCCGAATTGGGTGCTTGATCATTGCCTGAAAATAATCAAGCTGAGAAAGCAAGGGTACTCAGTCAAAGATGCGGTTTTGCTGATTGATTACGAGACTACCGAAAAAGAATTGGATGAGGTTAAAAAAAAACCGCTGATCTCTGATGAGCTGGATAAAAAACATGTAAAGCTGAAAAGCGGGAAAGAGATAAGCCTGTTGGATGTTTTTGTTGCAGTGATAATGGATGATTTTAGGCATTTGATAACTGATAGAAGCATCAGAAATTTAATGGTTGCAAAGTTTAAAAAACAGAAGGGCCTCGATCTGGCGCTTGCGTGTCTTGATGCCGGTTACAATCCCGTCCTGCTGTTTGACGGGACCAATCTGGAAGTCACTCCGGATTTTTATGTGGGCCACCTGCTCAGCTATAAACCGGCAGCAGGAAACTCGCGCGTTGTTCTTCAGCTTCTTAAGCCATTAGAGAAAGCCTTTTCTCTGATCGGCAAAGAGCTGAAAGTTGGCTCTCTTGCCTATCCAGCGCCCAAGATTAGGATCAGGCAGGGAGACGCCCTGGTTGAGTATGACATTGCTTTGATGGGGATCAATGGTTTTGAATTGATTCGGCAAAGCGCCAAAACCATAGGAGGCTCAAATGTACCGGACAGACTTAAAGAAGGATCGGAATAGTATTGACAGCCGGGTTTTGGAGGTTGCCATAGCTGATCTGAAAAAGATCATCCTGGATGGACTGCGCCATGGTTTTTTCGAGTACAGTATTAGCTGTGAAAAGATTCCGGAGAAAAAACTCAGAATGGTAATCAAGGCCGGGAAGAGTTACAGCTATATAATCTCAGAGCGTGAACTGAACTGATCTTATTTTTAAGCGACCCCTGTGACTGGGGCACTAAAGAAGAAAAATATTCTTTGTCTCTCGCTATCGGTGTGACTCCGAAGCTGGGGACTAAAGCCATATGGTTATTAAGGCATGGCTCAAGTCTTCGGAGTTTCCTATGCGAGAGGACAGAGAAAGATTCATAAACCGGACAAGAGAGTTCTGGCAGCCGCGTACATCCAGGCTGCTTGACCGTGTGGATTGCCGCCAGATATTCGAGAATCTCATTGGATTCTTCCAAATTCTCTCCGAGTGGGTTGCCGCAGAACATTCCAGGCCAACTTTCCCAAGTGAAAATACTGAAACTCCCCAAAGAAAAGGCAGATAAGATGGAAAAGACCGTTTATCTACCATTTGCAAAATATTTCCCAGTGGAAAAAGAGTTAGTCAGATCTAAAGCCTTCCTCTCGCTGAGCAGTTCGGCTAAAAATATTTATTTCCTGTTGTGGACCAGAACCAGGTTTACTGCGCAGTATCCAGCTAAAAAGGGCCGTGAGAAGAGATATTATATAGCCAACAATGGAGAAATAGTCTTGCGATATAGTGAGATAAAAAGACGGTGTGGTTTTTGTGAATCTACTATCAGTCGGGCGTTCAAGGAATTGAGCAATAAAGGATTGATAGATATAGTACGACCAGGTGGCGGTAAATGCCGTGTGGAAAGCCTGTATGCTATTTCGGAGCGCTGGCGGGACTATGGGAGTCCAAGTTTTATTCACCAGGAGGTACAGAGAATTATCTCATTGTCCGGAGTTCTGGCTTTAAAAAAGCTCAATGAACAAAAAAAGAAAATTAAAGCACAATACAAAAAAACATCAAAGGCAGTCGGAACTCAAAATAAAGTGGAAAAGGATTATGGTTCAGGCAATTGTCAGGGGATCGAGGACGAGATTATGCTGTATCAGACTTTTCGGGAAGAAGTATTGAATCCGCTGAAGGAGAAAAACCAGAGAGTATATTGGCAAATTTCAGAGCAAATTGTCAGAAAGGAGTTGTTGCAGCGCAATGGCAAAGCCGACCAGTATATCATACGTTTGGATGACACTGGTTTAAAGGTATTACTTTGTAAGGCAGGCTATTTTTCAAATGTAAAAAATCACAGTTGTGAAGGAAAAACAAATGTAAAAAATCACATTTAGAAATAGAATAGCATTGAAGGTTCAAATGTAGAAAATCACATTTGGAAAGAGCCTGTATAATGAGTTAATTTATTGAAATATATTGAGATATCTCAGTTGACCCAAATTACCAACCTTCAAATGGCAAAAATCACATTATTATTAAGATATTACCATGGTATGCAGGGGGGGGGCGGAAGCTTTTCGTTTATGTCTTTTCCAGTCTTAAAGCCTGAAAGGTCTTACTGACTGTTTGGAATGGATGCGCTGATAAGCTATGGAACCTTCAGTAACTTGGTGCCTGAGCAACTCATGAACTGAAGACCAACGAGGACGGCACGGTCCATATCACTGCAATGTCAAAGAAAGCTACAAAGGACGTGAGAGCGCGAGAAGATAATCAAGGAAGCCAAGAGCACTGAAGAGCGCAACATGAAAATGAAGGAGAACGAGCTTTTCCAGCTCTCGCTCATCTTCAGGGGTGATTAGGCCGATCTGAGCAAGTCAGTCCTGGGCAATGAGCCTGCTCAGGCGATAGTCAGGTTGTGCAAGGATTTCAATAAAAAAAGGTTGGTTAGAATTAAAGCAAATGGCTGATGGCTAGCATTAAAATAATCAAGCCTCCTGCGATAAGAGCAATTCCAAGAAATTTCACTGGGATTATTGCGGTGCGGATTTCATCTTGGTTTGCGAGTATCCAGGCACCTCTAAATATGAGATAAGCAGCAATGAGAAAGTATAAAAGATATGGCATTTCGGATTATCCTGGATTGATAAACCTCTATTAAAATGTTACGAGATGTTTATTGAAAATGCAAGAGGGGTAAGGGGGGTAAAATCACGCCAGACTGAGCCTCCCCAGACCGAACGTCCAGGAATCTTTCGTGAGTCGCAGGTTTTGACCCCCCCCTTTAGAGGGGGGCAGGAAGGTAAAAAATGGGTAAAAGAGGACCAAAACCTGAGCCGACCAGACTGAAATTGGTCAAGGGAAATCCAGGCCGGAGACCGCTCAATAAACTAGAGCCGGAGCCTCAGAAAAAACTTCTCAGATGCCCGTCATATCTGGATAAGGAAGAAAAACGGATATGGCAGATAACGGCCCGGAAGCTTTACGATATGGGGGTGCTGACGCAGGCGGATGATATCGCCCTGGCCGGTTTTTGTGAGTACTATTCCGAGTACCGAAAACTAACAGAATTAGTGAAAAAAAATGGCGTTTTTATCAAGATTAAGAACGGAAAAGAGACAAAAATGTTTGTCGATCCTGAGACCGGAGAGAAAATCAGCCAAGAGGCAGACTGGTACGTGGTACGCAGAAGTCCTGTGGCCATGGCAAGGGACAAAGCCCGGGCTATCGCCAGCCGGATAATGGATGAATTCGGAATGAAGCCGAGCGCCAGGGCACAATTGAGAACGGAGTTGGAGCAGGGAGTGGTTTTAAGCTGACCTTAAAACTGACTGCACTTACCGACAATGAGTGAACAGCTTGAAAATAAGCGCATCCTGAACATCTCTGAGGCAGCTCGTTACAGCGGATACAGCCGGGGATGGATCGAACACTGGCTGCGAGAAGGATTGCTTCCGTATGAATCCCCACCGGGCCAGGGAGAAGGGAAGCAAAGCCGGAAGTTTATCCGGCGAGCCGATCTCGATGCGTTTCTCGAGTCGTGCTACAAACGGGAGTCTCTCCATTATGGAAAGAAACCTGAGTCCACTTACGTTCCGGGAAAAGTGACGCTGTTACCGAGAATTAGAGTTGACCGCCGGAGTGCCAGGAATTATCGTTGTAATGCAGCAGCCATGCATTACTTCCCGGAGCGGAGGTAACGATGGCAAGGATAATCCCAGTACGGGTCGTTAAGACCCAGTACGGCACTCACTCACTTCACTATTACAGCCCCGATGGCCACAGGAGAAGGCTCTCGGTGGGGTCTGACAAACAGAACGCACAACGGTTAGCTGTAAAAATCACCGATTGGCTGCTGGATGGCAAAGATCCCGAGCGCGAGATGGAACGCGCCAGGCAGGAAGAGCAAGCCCGACGAATCAGCATTACGGATTTCTTTCCTGTCTTTCTCGATAAGCATGGCAATCTACAAAGCGAGAACATGCAGCAGAGCTACATATACAGCTTCAAGAATATCTGCCGTTGCCCTGAATTGGCATTGTCTCCGATTGGTTCCATTTCAAAGGGACTTTTGAGAGATTACCAAATGGAAAGAATACGGAGAGATAACGCTAGTCCGGCAACTGTCAACCGTGAAGCCGCTCTGATTACTAAAATGGTATCTTTCGCTGTCGAGAGAGAGCTTCTTATGCATAGCCAGTTACGGGGCTTTAAAATGCTCAAGGAAGCACCAAAGAGGAGGGTAAGACTCTCAGTAGATCAAATCCGGGCTTTGCTCGATGAGTTGCCGGCAC
>DATKXY010000121.1:0-16078 GCA_035528795.1 archaeon
ACAGGCTGATCCTTTTGAATATCCCTGGTGGAGCCAAGCTGCAGAGTCTTTTCGATTTTATTAAATCCGACTTTATCCTTGATCTCCCCGACCAGCTGTTTAAAATAACCACTCTCCTGCTCGGAAAATTTCTGTTTACTCTCGTATCTTTGTATCAGGTGCTGGAAAATGTCAAAAGAGTCCAGAACCCGATAAGGTTGTGAAATGCCGGTGAGCTTGATCGCTTCAGAAAGCAGGTTGATATGCTTTTGCTCAAGTTCCTTTTCTACAGCCTTGCGCTCGAAATAAATCCGTTCTCTTTCGAGGCGTTTGGCCTTTTCCCTCCTGGCGTTGATGACGGCAAAAGTAATCACTCCGGCCAGTACAATCCCTAAGGCCCAGATAACCGCGTTAATGGCCGGACTGCTTTCGGTCCAGCCTGTTTGGATATCTTTCCAGCGCTGCACCTTGGGTACCAGAAAATTAAGCGTTTCGTCGGTCCACAATTTAACCAGACCGGTAATCAAGAATTGTAGATAATCCACGCTTAGCCTCCGCTAGAAAACTTTAAACAAAGAGCGGCAAATTAGCTTACCAAAATCAGGGGCTGGTTTCAAAAGCCTGAGAAGAAAAGTACTCTTTTCTCTGCACCAGCTCTACTCCACGGATCCGTTTGAGAGTACCTATTATTCGTTTAAGCTGTTTCAAGTCCTTTATCTCGACAACAAAAGTTGCGGAAAATTCGAAATCCTTGGATTTAACCGAGGCGCTGCGAATATTGGTTCCGGTTTCTGATATCGCCGCGGTCAGATCGGCCAGCACCCCCTTACGGTCGTTGCCGGTAACCAGCAGGCGGACGATATAATCACGGTCGCCCCCGGCTTTCCAGTCGATGAGCACCCTTCTGTCCGGATCGGAATTCATCCGCAGGAGATTCGGGCAGTCCGCACGGTGGATTGAAACGCCCCGACCTCTGGTAATATAGCCGACCACCTTATCCCCGGGAACGGGTTGGCAGCAACCGGCATAGGTGACCATCAAATTGCCTATGCCCTGCAACCGAATGCCTGTTGTGTTCTTGCGGATTTTATCGACAAGCCGGTCGAAGGCGCCGGGTTTTTTGGCCTTATCCTGCTCGCTGTCCGGGAACAGATAGCTCATCACCTGGACAATGGAGATATGGCCCTGGCCGATCGTCTCATAGAGTTTGTCAACCGGGCCGGTGACATTGAAATGTTCCGCCAGCTCTTTCAACCGGGCGTCATCCATTTTCGGACGGCGCTGTCTTTTGAATTCCCGCCCAATTATCTCTTTGCCAAGTTTGACACTGTCGGCGAATTCCTGTTCCCGGACCCAGGAGCGGATCTTGCTTCTGGCTTTCGCCGTACGCACGAACTGGATCCAGTCTTTGCCGGGTTTGGTATTGGGATTTGTAATAATCTCGACAGTCTGGCCGCTTTTCAGGCGAGTGCTAAGAGGCGCTATCCTCCCGTCGATCCTGCCGCCTGCGCAGTGCAAGCCGATTTCTGTGTGCACTGCAAAAGCGAAATCAATGATTGTCGAGCCGGCTGGTAATTTTATCAATTGACCTTTGGGAGTGAAAACAAACACCTCGTCGTGGAACAGATCGATTTTGAGAAACTCCATAAAATCCTTGGGGTCCTTGGTCTCGTTCTGCCACTCCAGCACTTCCCGCAGCCAACTCATGCGTTTATCCAGTTCACTCTCTTTATACTGCCGCTCTTTGAACTTCCAGTGCGCGGCAATACCGTACTCTGCTGTGCGGTGCATTTCATGGGTCCGTATTTGCACCTCTATTAATTGGCCTTTCGGACCGTAGACCGTGGTGTGCAGGGACTGGTACATGTTACTTTTCGGAGTAGCTATGTAATCCTTAAAACGGTCGTGCAGCGGAGTCCAGGTGGAGTGAACGATGCCCAGAATATAGTAGCAGTCGGCCACGGAATTGGTCAGCACTCTCAGGCCAATCAGGTCATAAAGCTCCTCGAGGGTTTTTGAAAGACGTTCCATTTTTTTAAAAATACTATATAGGTGCTTGGGTCTGCCGGTCACCTCGGCAATTATTCCGGCTTTGTCGATCTCTTTCTGCAGCGGCTTCTTGAACTGTTCGACCAGGCTTTCTCTCTCCGTGCGTTTCCGGGCTACTTGTTTGGCCAGCTTGCGGTACTTTTCAGGCTCCAGATACTTGAAAGCCAGATCCTCGAGTTCCCAGCGGATCAAGGCGATACCGAAACGATGGGCTAAAGGGGCGTAGATGTCCAGGGTTTCTCTGGCAATGCGCCTCCTTCTCTCCTCGGGCAGGGCGTCCAGGGTACGCATATTGTGGAGCCGGTCAGCGAACTTGATCAGGATCACTCTCACATCTTTAGCCATGGACAGGATAAGCTTGCGGTAGTTCTCAACCTGCTCTTCCTGAGCCGACCGTGAGGCGTAACCGTCCATCCTGCTGATCTTGGTGAGCCCGTCAACTATACCGGCGATCTCATCACCGAAATTCTTTTTTACATCCGCCAGCGAGCATTGGGTGTCCTCGATAACATCGTGGATCAGGGCGCTGGCAATCGAGACTGTATCATACAATTTCAGGTCCAGCAGTATCCGCACCGTCGAATCCGTATGCGTAATGTAATCTTCGCCGGAACTCCGCTTCTGCCCCTGGTGAGCCTGGGCTCCAAAATCATACGCCCGTTCGATCAGCTTAAAATCGAGGTTCTTAATCCCGGCGAGCAATTTAAAGAGCGGTTCTTTCGACATAAAATCTCTTGACTTCCTGAGAACTGAAATTCGACTCCCTAGACTATTATGCCTGAAATACCTTTCGGCACTTTTCTCTCTCTATTAAGATTATATAATTATTTTATCCAAATGTTCAACTATTAGATCACAAAAATAGAACCGACCCGAATAAAGCGGACTTTTTGGTGGAGGCTGGTCAGGGGGAAACTTTTTGCTAAAACTGCTGGAGCGCTCGAACTCGCCTCAAGCCGCCTGCCGGAATTTCGCACCAAATCGGCAATCGGGCGGTTGCAAGCTCAACCGGAAACAATGTAAATCAACTCCCGGTTCTTATTACAGGCCAATCGCAGCCCTCCCTTCTCATCGACATCAATCAATTTTTTTTCCAATAAAAGGTTGCATAGAGCATCCGTAATAAAGATCGATCGCAAAATCTCCAGCAAATCAGCCAGTTTCTTGTCTTTGCCGAAAACCAGCGATGTTTTGCTGTAACCCACAAGCTTACGGTCATAAAGCAGCTTTCTCAAATTTGTACTAATCTCGTTGACAATCCCACTGTTTTTCGGATCGGTTAGCTTGAGCTCCTCAAAGATCAGTTTAAGTGAAACCTCACCACCTTCGATAGAGTTGTCCAACAGGTTTTCTCCGGTTCTGTCGACAAGAAGGCTTGAGCTCAATTTTTTACTGGCGCTCTTGACCGGGACGGGTTTGATTTCCTTTTCTTCGTGCGGGGTTAATTCTTGCGTGGCTGCCGGTTCGCCTTTTTCGGTTTGCATCTCTTCGATTGCTTGACTTGTCGTCTCCTCTCCCTCTTCTTCCGGGCTCGGTTCTGCCCGGGGCGAGGAAAAAATCTCGCCGTGCAGGCTGTCTTGAAGACTCATCATGAAACTCTTGAGCTCTCCTGCGCAAGAGGACATTTTCCCGGCCAGTCTCTCCATCTTGCTCTGAAGAATCACCACCTCCCGCAAATTACCCTGCTGATCCTCAATAAACCCGTTTTCACGATTGAAATAATGGCGGTTCATAATACTGAGGAATTCATCCTGGTATGAGGTAAGCTCGCGCTCCAAAGAACCAAACCTGGACTGGAAGTTATCGAGCTTTTTCAACTGCTCCCTGGAAAGCAGCAGGTCGCTGTTTTGAGTTTTTATCTCCACCATAAGCACCCCGTAAATTGATTAGGTGGTTGGAGCAACAAGCAGTTCAGCCAGCCCTGCCGCAACAGTGTTTGAATTTTTTACCACTGCCGCAGGGACAGGGATCGTTCCGCCCTACCTTGGGCCGATCACGCCTGATTGTCTTTTGCCTGCCGGCAGCCGGATCGCCAGGTTCAACCAATGGTTCAGCCCCGGAAAAAGCTGAGACAGTAGCGTGGTGCACGGCTAATTTCTCGGGCTGTCTCCGCCGCTCGATCTCTGATTCATCGATGAATTGTGCCTTGAAAAAGAGTGAGGCCACCTCTTCTTTAATGTGGTCCATCAACTCGATAAATGAATCAAAGGCCTCCTTTTTGTATTCAACCAGCGGATCTTTCTGGCCGTAAGCGCGGAAATTGATGCCAGCCTTCAGATGATCCAGCATATACAGATGTTCGCGCCAGTTTTCATCGATCACCCGCATCAGGATCTGCTGCATAAGGAAGTTCTTCCTCTCCTCACCAAATTCCTGGCATTTATGATTGTAAAGCTGATCGACTATTTTCAAAATCCGCTCGCGCAAGTCTGCGGCGGTGAGTTCTTCGAGATCTTTTGTGTCAAAATGCACACTGAGCAGGTAGGTTCTCAGGAGATTTTCCGACAGCCCTTTCAAATCCCAATTCTCAGGCTCGGTACCCTCGATAATATACTTATCCAATTTGAAATTCACCGATTCATCGATCATTTCCTTGAACTCTTTTTCCAGGTCCTTGCCCTCCTGGGCAAACAGGCGCAGGTCATAAATCACCTCGCGCTGCTGGTTCATCACGTCATCGTATTCAAGCAGATGTTTTCTGATTTGAAAGTTATTGCCCTCGACTTTTTTCTGGGCCCGTCCGATTGACCGGGAGACCAGGGGATGAGTGATCACCTCGCCCTCTTGCAAACCCAGCCGGTCCATGACCCCGGCAATCCGTTCACTGCCGAAAAGGCGCATCAGGTCGTCCTCGAGGGAGAGGAAAAACTGGGAAGAGCCGGGATCGCCCTGCCTGCCGCTGCGGCCCCTGAGCTGGCGGTCGATCCGGCGCGCCTCATGCCGTTCGGTGCCTACGATGGCCAGACCGCCCAAACCAGTGACACCGGAACCAAGCTTGATATCCGTGCCGCGGCCGGCCATGTTGGTGGCTATGGTTGCTGCTTCTTTCTGACCTGCAGTGGCCACGATTTCCGCTTCCTGCTGGTGATACTTGGCGTTAAGTACGTGATGTTTGATACCCCGCCTCTTTAACATGCGGCTGAGAGTTTCGGAAACCTCCACACTGATCGTACCCACCAGAACAGGCCGGCCTTCTTCATGCAATTCCTCAACCTCATCGATAATGGCTTTAAATTTCTCCCTGCGCGTACGATAAATCTTATCTTCCATATCTTTGCGGATCACTTTACGGTTGGTCGGGATAACGATCACATCCAGTTTGTAAATCTGCCAGAACTCGTCAGCTTCGGTTTCCGCCGTACCGGTCATCCCGGCCAGTTTTTTATAGAGGCGGAAATAATTCTGCAGGGTGATAGTGGCCAGAGTCTGGGTTTCGCCCTCGATTTTTACTCCCTCTTTAGCCTCGAGCGCCTGGTGCAGTCCCTCACTGTACCTTCTTCCCGGCATCAGCCTTCCGGTAAACTCGTCCACTATCAACACTTTCCCTTCCTGTACCACATAATCCACATCGCGCTCGAACAGGATGTAAGCTTTCAAAAGCTGTTGAATGGTGTGGATTTTATCGCTTTTTTCAAGGTAGTCACGCTCCACGGCCTTGATTTTCTCAAGCCTACGGGAAGGACTCAAAGTCGTATCGGTCTGAATCTCGTTAATTTCCACACTCAGGTCCGGGATCACGAACAAGTTGGGATCATTGGGGCTCATAAAGTCAATCCCTTTATCCGAAAACTGAACCTGATTGCCCTTTTCATCCATCGAGAAATAGAGCTCTTCATCCAGTTCGGGGATTCGTTTTTCGCGCATGTAATCGGCCTCGACCCGCTGCATCAGTTTCTTGGTACCCACCTCGTTGAGTATCTTGAGCAGGCGTTTATTTTTGGGTACGCCACGAGCAGCCTGCAGGATTTTCTTGCCTGCCTCGGAGTTGATCTCCATAGCCTTTCGATCATCCTCTTCGGTTTCGGCTTTCTTCAACAGGTCGGCTGCCTCGCCGATAATATTATTCACCTGTTTGACCTGGACCCGGACAAGTTCCTCCACCAGGGGCTTGAATTGCTTGAATTTTGGCCCAGTGCCCTGCACCGGTCCAGAGATGATAAGCGGAGTGCGCGCCTCATCAATCAGCACGCTGTCTACCTCATCTACAATGGCGTAATGGTGTTCCCGCTGGACCCGGTCTTCCAGGCGCAAGGTCATGTTGTCACGCAGGTAATCGAAACCGAATTCATTGTTGGTACCATAAGTCACATCGAAGTTGTAAGCGATCTTGCGTTCCTCGGGCTCCATATCGTGCTGGATGCACCCCACACTGATCCCTATAAATGAGAAGATCGTACCCATCCACTCGGAATCACGCCGGGCGAGATAATCGTTCACAGTAACCAGATGCACCCCGCGTCCTTTGAGGGCATTGAGATAAAGAGGCATGACAGCCACCAGAGTTTTACCTTCACCGGTGGCCATCTCTGTGATCTTACCCTGGTGCAGGACCACCGCTCCGACAAGCTGTACATCGTAAGGGATCATATCCCAGACCATCGGCTGCTCGCAGACACTGATATCGCGACCCATATTGCGGCGGCATGCATCCTTGACGATAGCAAAAGCTTCGACCATTGCCTCATCGCAGGCTTTCTCCTGCTTTTCGGGATCCTTGATCGAGCTGATCCTTTCCTTAAGGGCCAGGCTTTTTGCCCGTAATTCTTCATCGCTCAAGGGTTCAAGTTCGGCATAGAGCCGGTTGATCTCTTCAACCAGCGGCATGATCTTTTTCATCTCCCGCTGGTGCTTGTCGCCGATTATTTTTTTCAACAGACCTGTAAACATTTTCCCGCTTCAATAATTCAACAGTTAAAGCAACCCGAATTAATTTAAAAATGTTCCTTATTTAAATACTAATTTTAACGTAACTTAAAATCAACTCCTGCTTTTCCGATACAATCCGTGGGCCTCGATATAACCGGCCACAGGTTCGGGAACCATATACCGGATGGATTTTCCCGCTTCGCACGCCTGGCGAATGCCTGTCGCCGATATGCTGATCAAAGGCATTCTAACAAAAATTATGTCCTTTCCGCCAGGCTTTTTCTCTATCGCCTGCTGACCCAGGTTTGAACCCTCTCTGGCAAGCGCCACTATTCTGGCCTCCCGATAGATATCCTCCCAGTTTTTCCACGTATGCAGATCGTTCAGATTATCCGCTCCAAGGATAAAAAAAAGTTCATCCCCGGCCTTTAATCTCTTTTTAAACGAGCGTAAAGTATCAATTGTGTAAGAGTTCCCTCCCCTCTCGAGCTCTTCCAGGCAGATGCCGAAACGACCATTTCCGGCCAGCGCCTCTCGCAACATCGCCACCCTGTGCACAGCGCTGGTTATCGGCACTTCCAATTTATGCGGCGGATTCGCAGCCGGGACGAACAGCACCTGATCGAGCCCCAGCTCATTCGCAGCGGTCTCGGCTCCTATCAAATGCCCGATATGGACAGGATCGAATGTTCCGCCCATTAATGCAATTTTCAAATTACCCCCTGTTTAATTATATCAAAACCAAAGGTTTTTACAACACCATACCAGCATCGCCCAGTTAAGCCTGATCTCAGCAAGCAGATATTCTATAATCTGCTGACTCAATAAACGAAATAATCGCCGCTCTCGAAAGACATTCCGCGTCAAGGCTGATCTGTTTCTCTCAAGAACAAGTTAAAAAATCCGATTTTTAATGTTCCTTACTTTCCAGCGGTCGAGTCGCTTGCCACCTCCGGGGAGCTTCCGCACAATTTCTCACCGTACTCTGTATCAGCATAATCCTTGCAGAGCCAATTCCTGGCATCCTTTGCATCATCCGGATAACCCATTTTTTCACTGGCCAGGTACAGATGATAGAGGGCGGACGGCATGCTGGTGGATTCGGGGTAATTCTCCAGAATGCTTTTGAGATAAATAATAGCCGAATCATAAAGCTTGCGCTTGAAATAGAACTTGGCTGTGATCAACTCTTTCTCTGCCAGTTGATCTTTAAAAATCCGGATATTCACTCTTACCGTGTCCACATATTTGGTATTCGGATACTTGGCCAGAAGAGTCTCCAGCAGCTCCAGGGCTTTTGTTGTTTCTGTCTGGTCCCGCTCGGGGCGCTTGCTCATCTGCCCATAAGCCAGGCCGGCTTTGAAAAGGGATATATCCGCAAACCTGCCCTGGGGGAATTCGCGGTTCAGGCGTTCGAACTCATTGGCGGCCAGCAGGCTTTCGCCGCTTGAAAAGTAGGAATCAGCCAGGTAAAACCTGGCCTGCTCTACGAGATCCGATCCCGGATACTTATAGATCAATTGTTTGAAGCTTTCGATAGCGGACGGGTATTTTTTCCGCTGGTAAGCATCGTAAGCCGCCTCGAACTCACCTTCAGGCGTAGGCGCAAACTGTTTCCGCGGCCCGCAAGCACCCGAGCCCAGGATCAGGCTGAACACCAGCAGATACATCACCGAGCAATGATAAATATTTCGCCTTTGCAACAATCCTCCCATAAAATAACATTCTGTCAGAATGACTTGGGCCAGCTTTATACTCTTTCTCTTACCAGCGGGCTGTTTCAAGCCTTAAAATTGAAAAAATTATAGCGGTGTTTCAAACTCAAAGCCAGCACCGGAAAATCCATTCCCCTCGGCTAATAAACTCGGACTGTGATGTATAGTCCGCATTATTCATATAACTGATCGCTACTCCATACTATTATGAATAAACGATATCCGTAACTTTTTATAATAACCATTTAGTAATTCAGGAGTCCGGAGTCAGAATTCAGAATATTTTTTTGAAATGATAACCAGAGGTTTTTAACCTTCTGACTCCTGTATTCTGACTTCTGACTTCTTGGCCGGTCTATAGTAAATGCTTGAAAGACCGAAAGCCTATTCCTTTTTACTAAATTTTGTGAAAAATCCAGGTTAGAAATTATTCTTTCCGATAAATCGATTTATCTCATTTTACTCTCTTGTTCAGTTCTAGTTCCTGAATCCTCCTCCTGGCCTGTTCGACAATCTTTTCTTTCCAGTAATAACGGTTCAGTTTCATCACCTGGCGGTAAGCATCTTCAGCTTCTTCCGGGCGGTCACTGGCGAGCAGGAACTCTCCCCGTAAAAAATAAGCATCATCCAAAAGATGCTGCGGCTGTCCTTTGGAGATTATTTCATCCAGGTAAAAAAGAGCCCCTTCGATATCCCCGTCAGAGAACATCTTCTGAGCCAGCGGGTAGCAGCAGCTCCCTCGATGCCAGCGCACCTGCTCGATTTGCGGATGATCCGGATAGAGTACGATAAATTGATCGAAATAAAGGAAAGCGTCAAAATAGTCCTCGAGTTTCTCATAACTCTGCGCCAGATGGAAAAGGTAGTCGGCCCTGTTTTCCACCTCCAGTTGCAATGGAAGTCCCCGCAGAAAATAAGTAATGGCCTTGCGGTAGTCAGCTTGCTGGAAATAGAATTCCCCCAGATCGAAAAAGTATCTGCCCAGACTGTACGACGGATCTATGTGCAATATTTCCTCCAGGGCGTGAACCATGGTGGTGTTATCACCGGCTTTACCTCGCTCGACCGCGATCTGCAAATAGTCCAGAAGCACTTCAGCATCAGGCGCCTTATCGCTAGCATTAAAGTAGCGATCATAGTAATTTTTGGCCTGAAAGAAATCGCCCTTCATTACATATACCTTGCCGATCTTGCGCAGGAGGCTGGTAGTCACTCCTTGGGTCTTCTGCGCCATCAGGTACTCTGCCAGGGAGTCATCGTAATAGCCGTACCTGTAATAATAGTCTCCGCGTTCCTCGTAATTTGTGGACACGCGCATGCAGGAGGCTGAAAGAATGAGGAATATTATTAAAAGTTTTAATCTCAAAGAAGAGACCATGCTTGTTTTCGCCTGAATTGACTATCAAGCTTAAAGGAAGCGAAAAAGCCGCCGAAATTATCTGCAAAGACCGAAACATCGCCGGGGCGAACTCAGCGAACCGTAAATATATTTATCAAAAAAAGTTAAACATACAGATTTAAAGTGTCAACACATTTTACCTTCAAGGCATTGTTTCTTGAACCCGATCCAGTCTTACTATCCTTGGCAAACAGGGCCAATAATTCAGTGCAAAGGCTATTTGAAGATAAATTCCGGTATTTGCCAAAATCAATCGTAAAGCGTCAAAAAGTGACCTGTTTTCCTTTTCCGGCTTGACAGCAATGAGGTTATCATCCATAATATAAAACGACAATATCAACAAATTCCGTTTTCTGACATTGGAGATACTCTCCTGTTTAAACCCAGGTCGAGCAATGGATTGTCCTGAACTTGATAAACTGATCGCAGGCATTGAGGGCAACATTGTGCCTGTCAAAGTACGCCAGCTTTTCGAAGCCCACCTGGAAGAGTGCCGGACTTGTCAGGCCGCCCTGAACAAATTTCTTCAAATTGAGCGAATCCTGGAAAAAACCGTTTATGGCGATCCACACAAGGACCATTACCTTGCCTATCTCTCCCATTTGACTGGCCGCAAAATGCGCTGGGAAACCGCTGAGGAGGCCAAAAAAAGCAGTCGGGTAAATATACGCCGCCTGCTGATCAAGATAAGCGCAGGTTTTTTTATAGCCGCCGCAGCAGGAGCCTCAGCCGTTCTCATTCTCAGCAGCCTGGGAATAATCGGCGAGTTCGGGGCCGGTAAGAAGTCTATCACGACATCTCCCACTGCACAGGAGACTCCCAGGCCGGATTCTGTCCCCGCCGGCCCGGCAAAACCAATCCCTTCGGAAGCCGTTATCCCCTCGGCCCCTACCGCAGAGGGCGAACAGTCTCAAGGGGTAACTCCGCAAGACATTTTCAAAAAACTGAACCTTGGGGAAGAACCTCCAGAGATGCAGGCTATTACGGCCGGGGAGAAAGCCGATTCAGCAAAGCTTTGGAGCCTCGAGGCCGAGCTATCCGCCCTGCGGGATGCGCTTTCGAGAACCCCGGGTGACCACAGCCTGATCAAGCGCTCCATGGATAAATACCGTCAGGTGATCGCAGAGCGCAAAAGCCTGGGCCGTCCATCCAGGGTCAAAGATTATTATAATCTGGGATACCTGCACTATATTATCGAAGAGTACCCCCAGACAGCCACTGTTGCAGGAGAAGGGCTCCGGGTGGTGCGAATGGGCCCTACCCAGTACCTGCACTATATCAAGGCCATGTCACATTATCAAATAGCGCTGAAAGCGGGCACTCCCCTGCCGCCTGACTCCTCGCTTGACGAGACGGCGAGAGTCCGCGGCGCCGCTCTCAGGGCGGAACTTGATATTGAAGGCCGAAAGAGAGCAGTTATCGAGCTGAGAAGATCGATCACAGAGTTCAGCTACCTGCTCAAAAATCCCGAGCTGCAGCAAACGGCCCAAGGATGGATTCTCAGATGCAACGAGCTGATCGGCGAACTGGGCAGCGAGTGATATGTTTCCTCCTGGTCCTAGCTGAATTACCATATTCTTGCCTTTTTTGTTCCTTGCCGTTATTAATAATACCCTGAAAAATCTGTTACCTTTTCACGGAGTCCTCTTTGTCCAACGGGAATGTTTTTCAACGCTGGCAGTCGCGGGTCGAGAAAGGCCTCTTGAGGCTCATTGAAATGCCGCTTCCGCCTGAAAAATCAGGACGCTACCGGGAAACATTGGAGCGCAGCCGGAACCTATTAAAGCTCAAAGCCCCGATGTCCCGCCTTTTTAACAGTCTGGGCGAATTGAGCCTCAGACTGGGATTCCAGATTCTTTCAATTGTCCTGCTCCGGAGAGCCGAGAATATTGATCCCAAAGATCCGCTCCCCAAAATCAACCTCTCCAGAGCCCAGTTGAGCCTGGCTAACCGCTTTTTTCTGCGCGCCCCAAAGAGCGGTGCGGTCTCCTACAACCTGCAAAACGGGAATAAACGCCTTGACCAGTTGATCCAGCGCAGAACCCTTCCCGAGAGCAAGCTGGTTGAGGTTACCTTGCTGCGCCGCCGCATTGAAGACCGCCTGGAAATGTGGAAGGATGTCCGCCGCGGGGAACTCGAACCCGGCGAGATCAAAGAGATTCTCCTTAAAGAGGATGAGCAATTGCGCCAGGTGCAAATTCGTAAAATCCCCTCAGTGGCTGAGCTCGAGAAACTGGAACCCAGGAGAGTGGGTTTTTATTACCGGGAATACAGGGAAGAGCAGCTTAAGCGAAAGGAAAAGCGCCACAGAAAGTAGTCTCTGAAGGTTGAAAGCCAAGTGTCAGCCAGGCTAATCATTCACTGAAAAAAGGCCTTTCCCTTAAAAACGCGGGAAAGGCCTTTTATATAAAGGTGCTGTCAGGCAGAGGCGGCTTAGCTCTTGAAATTTTCATAAGGCAGCATCAAGCTTCTCACCATTTCCTGCCTGAGATCGAGGTTTTTGACCATTTCATGTTCCAGGAAACTGATCCGCTGGCCGAAACGGTCGAACATCTCATCCCGGCATTCAACCTGCTTCTGCGGGCGCAGCGGATCAAAAAGCTGGTCGTAATTGGGCCAGATATTTTCCATGGCTCCGGTTTTGGGAACATTTGCCCCGGGTAAAATTTTCCAGGGGACAAACTCGATTTCATCCGCCACTATGGCCTGCTGCAGTTTCAGGGACAGCTCCTTGGGCACATCTACAAGATCCTTGTCACTGCTTTTCCAGTAACCCCCGGTATTGAACACATAGCAGACAGTGCCGGTTTTGAAAAGTTTCAGGAAAATCTCGCAGTCGGTACTCAAGTAGTGACAGCGGAAAGGATTAGCGAAGGGCTCGAACACCAGCCGTTTCATCTCCTCGGCCGGCACATTCTCAGCCGCGGTGCGTTTGGTCATCAGGGTAGCACCCATAGAAACAGCGAGCACAGGGTCATCCAGACGGACTATCGGGGGCAGGGTGGAATCCTTCATCAACCAGACAACCATATCGGGCTTGCCTGTTTTATCGGCCACTGTGTCAAGCACATCGCGGCTTTTAAGGCAGCGGCCGTTTCCATTGCGCACATCATTGAGAAGCGGGATTTTTTTCCCGTCAATAATAACCAACCCACAGTTCATAAAGCTGAAAACCATTTCTTCGGTCCAGCCGCGGTCTGTTTTATCGAACAGATTGGGTTCGAGGGCCATCGAGCAATCGCGCTCGAGATCGATTACAAAAGCATCGTCATGGATTATCACCCCGCCTTTGCGGTTTGTAAGCGCGCTCTTGCCGCTGCCAGAGAGGCCGAAATTGGCAGTGATCCTTGTCTTGCCGTTATGGGTGTCCTGGCGAATTCCTCCATGGCAGGCCACCATGTTCTGGCGCACTGCAGCTCTCCAGATAAGGGTCAGGGTGCCTTTTTTCATCTCGCCGAAATACCTCAGGCCCAGAATGGCGATGGCATTGGTATTGTCATCAATAATCACCAGCCCATCGGGATAATCCGGGTGCCGCCATTCCGGGTCGGCAAGTACCAGGATATCAGGCTCCTCGAGCGGCTGGCTGTGCTTGTAACGCTCAGCCGCCTCTCCCTCGAAGGCCTGAAAATTTGTCAGCCAGTCGGAAGCGTTTTTTGCGTGCCGTTTAGGGATAAGAAAGTTCATTTTCAACATGAACTCCTCTGTAAGACCGCCGATAGCCGAGGTAACAATACACTCTTTCTCACCCAGGCGGAAAACGGCTTCCCGGAGCACGCTGAGATAACGTTTGCGCCCGGCCTCATCTGTCCGGCTAATTATACCCCTGGCCCGGGCGGTTCTGCCCACCACACTGCCATCACAGGAGAAAAGAGCCGGACTCCCGCTTTTTATGCCAAACTGCTCCGGCCGGTACATGGGAACATCCAGTTCAATAACTCCGGGCTGCCTGCGGGCAAGCTCGTAAATCTGGGCATGGGTCATAGATTCCACATTATTGCCGTAAAAAGCGGTCTCAATGGTTGCGCGGAACGCTCCCAGGCGGAAAAGATCATTCTTGAAAAAATCGTAGCTATTTTTTGTACTCATCGGTTCTCCATTTGTTTAAAAATGCACAAGTTTATTACAGCCATGCTAAACCTGTAAATCTCTTTCCTGACTCCTCCCGTTCTTAGAAATATCAACAGATCAATCACCGATCAGCCATGGACAACAACAAAAATACAATCTTTCAGGATCCGAATCTCAAGCCTGGCGAAGTCAGACTGTCTGGCCCTTAAAAGCCGACTCCCTGCGCATCCAGACTGCAATTTAGCCTCTTCAGACAGGTCTATTAAGATAAAGTTTATTGGATAAGTCTGCAAGCAAATAATAAAAATTATATTTTTCTTTACACAGAACTTCCTGTTGCGTATATTTCTAAAAAAGAAGATATCCTCTAAATTTATTTTCAGTTGATGGAGGTTCTGGTGGGTAAGCAGGCCATGAGCACGGTAAGCCAAAAATCATACAAGGAATGGTCCAGCGAGGACCTGTGGGCCTGCATTCTTTCTCCGCTGGCTTACTTTACTATCACTGCTGGGGTGGCTCTGCTTCTGCTGAATCAGTGGACAGGCTATTTGTTGACATTCGCCGGATTGGCGCTTTCAGCGGCAATGTTTTATGTAATTGATCCCAAGTTGAAAGCCCTAAGCGCCGATTTTGAGAAAAAACAGAAAGGTTATCTAGAAGAACTGGACAAAATCATCGAATGGAAATCCACCTCTGATTCGGAAAGCTGAATGTCTGATGGATCTTGAAGTGCTCAAACCTATTGGCTCTCCTATCTTAGGAATAATAATTCCTCTTGCCGTTTTCCTTTTAGCCACTCTGCTGACCTGGCTCTTGTACCGGCATTTTTCGAAATCCGGCAGCTAGATCTTACCTGCAGTAAAACAGCAGACAATCTCCCGGATCTCTTTATTTTCCCTTGTTATCTTCCCGCTGAATCCGGTTTAGTGTTAACCCGGGGGTTGAGTGCACTCCAAAAACACTCGATACAAATCACATCTGGGCGGCGCGCAATGCACCCAGATGGATTGCTGATAAAAACAAACATGTCGGCCAGACCGGAACCCTGAGATACTATGCAGCTATTATACCTCAAAGAATCTTAATCGTTGAAGCCACTGTTTCAAAGTTCTCCGGATGGGATAACAAAATCGATTCTTCCAGGGCGCAACCCTTTCCCCATTGGGAAATCCTCACCGGCTTACCCTCCAGGCTCGCTATCTGTATGCCCCAGGCGCGGTTGATGGCCAGGATGGCCGCCGCATCCCAAAGGTAAATTCCGCTCTGCAGCACTCCGGCTGTGGTGGCGCGGGCAGTTAAAAGCCCGTGATAAGCTGCGCTTCCCAAAGAACGCACCTTTCCGGGGAAGTTTATCAAAAACCGCCGGTGGGCATCCGAAGGGGTGTAGAGTACAGCTTCACTGTCCAGGACAGCCGGCTGCGCGGGCTGGTAAGGTTTGGCGTTGCGGTAAACACGGTTATCAGCGCCGGTATAGTAAAGCTCATCCAGCAGGGGCAGATAGACCAGTCCGAATTCCGCCTCCTCTCTTTCTACAAGGCCCAGAGAGAAAGCCCAGCAGGGAAGGCCGCTCACAAAAGAACTCGTACCATCCAAAGGGTCAACCACCCAGTAAGGCTCATCCCCGCCTGCGCCCCGTTCGGCTCCCTGCTCCTCGCCCAGAATCCCGAATCCGGGGGTAAGGACCGCTAATTTGCGCCGCACGAGCTTTTCAATCTCGTTGTCTGCCTCCGTAACAAAGCTTCGATCAGGCTTGCGGCTCGCTCCCACCCTGCCGAAATACCCGAGTGCCACTTCGCCTGCGGCATACGCCAGCTTGATCACTTGATCTAGATCGAACTTTTCTATCTTTACCTCCTTTACTACTCAGGTCATAAAATTGTTTACATCTGTCCGTAAAGGTAGTTTTATTCTTCTTTTGGTGGCAAAAGAAGCAAAACCATTTCTTTTTAAACAAAAAGAAACAAAAGTTAATCCTGGCACTTAAGTCCTTTACTCCGCT
>DATKXY010000122.1:0-39867 GCA_035528795.1 archaeon
TGGAAATCGTTTACAACCAGAAACGCCTCCACTCAGCACTGGGTTACCTGCCACCCGCTGAGTACGAGGCCCTAACTACTAACTCCCAGGCTATGTACTTATTTCCGCCCTCTTCTGTCTAGCTAGATGGGTGCAGTTCAACCGTCTTGACCCTTATCTGCTTTTGGCACTTCTTAATACTCCTATTGTGCGTCAACAAATGCGTGCGAAGCAGTTTACCAGAGACATCATCGATACCATAGGTAAACGACTATTCGAAATTTTCCTTCCAATCCCAAAAGAAAAAAATCTCCAAGTATTCATTTCAAGGAAAACTCGAGAGGTTATTGAAACCCGCGTCGGGTTGCTTAAGCAATCACAGGAAATTAGCCTTTCAGTCGAAGGCATTGAAAATCCTATGGTCGAATTATTGGAAACGCTCAAGGAGTTATGATATAATAGCAATAAATTGTATCGACAATCTTACAAATTTTTAAGATTTTTTTCACTTCCTCGAATAATGGAGTTTTTATGAATATTTATTTAGCTGGGCCGCTTTTTACACTAGCTGAACGAGAGTTCAATAAAGCATTAGCAAAAAAACTCAGAGACGTTCTAATAAATAAAAATGTAAGTCATAATATAATTTTGCCACAGAATTATGCCGCCGAGATAGCAGAACGCCCTGATTTTTTCAATTTGATGTATAATTATTGTATAGAAAGGATAGATACTTCAGATGTTGTACTCGCAATTCTAGATGGCTCTGATGCGGATTCAGGGACTTGTATAGAATTGGGCTACGCATTGGCGAAAAGAAAGTTCATCATCGGGCTCAGGACAGATCTTCGAATTTCAGAAGTCAAAGGTCTTAACCTCATGGTTTCGAATTCTTGCACCAAATTAATTTTTATTCGTAAACTAAAAAAAGTCTCGATTGATTTAATTGTGCAGAAAGTTGTTAATTTAGTTCTAAAAAATTACCGGTTAATTATGCAAGCTAATTAAAATGCCAACTTAATAATACTTTAGGTCCTTATAACCAGTAACTATTTGTATTTTTATTTCTATATTTTTATTTTTATTGAAGCACCTCCATAACTATATCCCTGACTTTTTCTATATTGGGCTCAAGTTTTTCAAATAGATCCGGACTTATATATATTCTACACTTTTTAACATGGCGATCAAATTCTTCTCTAAAAGCGGACATAAGTGGAGAGACAGAGTCTTTTGAATAAAGTATTTTCCCGACAGTAGGTTCTTTTTGAAGATATACTAAAACTTCAGCACCTAATCTTTCCCTTTCTTTAACAGGAACATCAATAAGTATATCACTCTGCTTAATCGATTTGGTACCCTCAATATTACTTTTCTCCAAACATACTATAATAACTTTAATTATTTCATCAAGTTCTGTCCACCGCCGAAAAGCTAACTTATTATATAGATTAATCTCTTTTTCATCCGGGCCATGCGATACTGTTACAAGACGCCGATATATCTGTCTATTACCACCATAAATATTTTTTAAAGGATTATCGATTTCCCTTCCAAAATGGTCTTCGAGAATGTTCTTATGCCGATTAAACAATTCAGATAAATAAAATAAAGCATCTGTATGGCTATAAAATAAAGTGTTTTCAAAATATTCTTCGAACTTTAAAATCTTTAACTGTAATAGACTACCAACTATGAACTTACACATAGCCATAAGAGCCCGGTTTGCATGATGCCAATAGACACGTCTCAGCATCCAGTAACGCGCCAAAACCACTGACTCTGCGGCAGATAAACCTTTGTCTTTAATTCCAATTAAAGGTCCATTATGCGTTTTAAGATCACTTTCTGATGGAACAATCAATGAAGATAAAAGCGCTTCAAGATCAATACCCATACCGTATGAAACTCCCGTCATCTCACTATCAAGAAGTAAGTATGATACCTTATCAATATCTATTGGAGAAGACATTAATCCAAATAGTACTCTGTATTTATCCTTTCTAACCTGAAATAAATCTATAAGGCTCTCAATTGTATCTTGGCTGAATTGTTCATTTATAATTTCCCATAGTAACTTTTTTTCTCCGGAATACTGATTTCTAAATTCTCTTTCAATAATCTCCGAGTACTTTTTAATAAAATCTAATGGATATCTTGGATTTATAAAACTCCAAAATAAATCTTCATCTGTCATTATTACTGGGGGTTTTTTGGCTAGCCGCTCTTCCACAGCGAAGTCCTCAAACATATGAGACAAAGGATACTGTCCTATATCGTGAAGTAGTGCCCAAAGCATTAAGGCTTCAATATCATTAGAATCTATTAATAATCGAAAGGTGGAATCATTAAGTATATTACATATATATTCTCGAGCTAAATTGAAAGTACATATTGAATGCAGAAAACGTGTGTGGTGTGCACCAGGGTACAACAAGTAAGCGAAATCAAGTTGAGGAATGTTCCTTAAGCGTTGGAATAAAGGATGTTCTATAATTTGAACCATTCTTTTAGTGAGTGCTGCTCTATTCTGTTGTGTTAAGGCAATACTTTTATAGACGTTAGTTGCTATGGAAATCTCGGCGACTCCAAAAGGAGAAAGGTATCCAGGCCTGAGTTTCTGAATATCGTGGCGCAGGTCATAAATTGACTTGTATTGTTGTTCTTCAGGTCCAAGTAACCTGTTACATATGATCTTAAAGGAATGCAGGCCGGTTTCACCAATCTCTTTTGATATAACTTCACAGAGTTTTTTCTCTTTTAGCGCACCTTGGAGAATCGTACCACAAGCAAATAAGTCATGATCTGGAAACCAGTTTTGCAATTGGGAATATGATACTTTACTTCGGAGATATTTACGGCGTTCTGGTCGTGTGATCCGTTCAGTAGAAAAGAAGTATGTCGAATCGGTCATCTGTGTGTGCTTAAATAATCCTTTATTCTCGAAATCTAAAAATTTGGATGCACCAAGATCAACTAAAGTTGCTTTTTCAGGCACATCTCCTACTTTACTAACTAGAATGTTCTCTTCCTTCACATCCATGTGCATTACATGGTTTTTATGCAAGCACTCCAAGGCTGAGAGGATATTGTCCCACAGCTTGAGAAATATTTCAGTATTATTGCAAGATGCCCAAATGTCCTTAATATTGTCTCCTGAGATATATTCCATAACATAATACTTATATGATTTATCGCCTATAGGGACTTCTCCATAATCCATTATCTTAGATAAATTTGTATGTGTAATCTTGGACAAAAATAAGATTTCACGTGTAAAAGTATGATCAAAATGCTCCCATAGTTCTTTTTGCTCAATTAATTCTTCTTTCGGTGATAATATTTTTATTGCCCTTTCCATGTTTTTAAAACAAGCTCTGTAAATAATACCTACATCACCACTGTCAATAGGCCGTGCTACCCCACTTGGACCAGATTTTCCTTCGCCATCTCTATCCAATATTTCGTATTGGCTCTCGATAGAAATTTTATCTCCAGGTTTAAACTGAAAATCTCGTCTAGTAGAAGATCTAACCATTTTCATTTCCTCCCATGATTATTATTCTTAGCACAATATTATTCTTTATGGTCAAGATTATGTTTTAAATTGTAAATAAAAATTTTTCTTTTTTGTTTATATTCTGAGAATAAGTAAATACCATTTTCTTCCCTTCCCGATTACATACTTAAGTATAAGTCAAAGTCCAACATTTCACAAGGCTTCATAAAAGAAATCACCCACTGGATTCGAGGTCCTTACAGCTAATCCCAAGGCTATGTACTTATTTACACCCTCCTCTGTCTAGCTAGTTGGTTGCATTTAATTGTCTACCTCCCCTGCCCCTCACTCAGCCTCCGGGCCAGCATATTGCAATACTCCTCGACAGCAGTGTAGCCTGACTGCATGACCTTGATATGGTCGGTACCGTCTTTCGGATCAAGTCCATTTTCTGTTTCCCATTCATCCGGCATGCCGTCATTGTCCGTGTCTTTAGGGGGCTTCTGCGGCGCGAGCCCGGCTAGGAGGTCGCCCACCTCGCGGCGGCCCCAGGAGCCTGTGCCGTCCCTGACTTCCTGCACTGCGCGGCGGGTGAGAGTGTCCCGCGGGAAACAACCCGCACTCTCGAGCACCAGCCTGTAAGCTTCTTGCGGCGCTTGGGTGGTCACAGGCGGCACCTCCGCCGCATGCTCAGCTTTTATCCCGAACCGTGCATAGTAGCGCAGGCCCTCGAGCTTGTCTTTCTCGGCCCAGGGGTCCTGGACCAGGCCCGCGCCCTCGATATAGTTGTCGCGCAGGTAATAGCAGGTGCTGTCAGTGAAACAGAACGGGAAGATATGCGGGTCATTGGGTCCGCGCTTGTAATAGTTGCCGATAATGTTGAACGGGATTCTGTTGGTCGGGTTATCGTGAAGGAACCCGTCGCGGAAATTATAGACCACGTTGTTGCGCACATCCGCAGGGCCATTGGCAATTGCCGGGCAGCGGCGCCTCTGGTGCGCGAACAGGTTGTGGTGCACGGAACACCTTCTGCCGTCCGGGCCCTGGATCAGGCCGAAATTATGGATACCCTTGGGATGCATCAGGGTGTCCCCGTCCTCGATCGTACACCACTGCACAGTGACATCATCGGCCCTGAAAATGTCGATCGTCTCATCGCTGGCCCACGAACTGGAGCAGTGGTCGATAACCACTCTTCTGGCCATGGAAAAGCGGATCGCGTCGCCCACATCGTTGGGGGCCCTGTTCTGGTCCGGCCTTATTCTCAGGAAGCGCACCACCAGGTCCTCGAGCTTTTCCGGGCCGGGTTTCGAGTGGAGCAGCCCCTTGATCGTAATCCCCGCTCCCGGAGCGGTCTGGCCCTGGATCGTAATCTGCCCGTGCTCGATCAGCACATCGCCCGGGATCACTCCGCTGACATCGAAAACCACGATCCTGGGGCCTTCTGCGCTGCAGGCTGCCTGAAGGCTGCCCGGGCCGCCCGGATTGAGGTTTATGACCTTGATCACCCGCCCCCCACGCCCTCCGGGAGTCTGTGTCCCGAACCCTTCCGCTCCAGGAAAGCAGGGCAGAGTCTCAGCCCGAGCCGCGACAGGAGTCTGCGACATGAGAAAGACCATCCAGAACAGACACAGGCAAAATCTCTTCGCTTTCATAAGCCTCTTCTCCCAGGGAATTATTGTTTTCCGCACACAATATTTTACTGCCCTGACCTTCCCATGAGCTGCCAATTCCCCCAAGGGCCAGGCAGAGCTTGGAAAAACATCCGAAATCCCGCCGGATTTGACAAACAACTCACTCTCTCAACTGGCCATTCCCGAGCACCACCCATTTGTAAGTGGTTAGCTCCTCCAGTCCCATGGGGCCGCGGGCATGGAGCTTGTCAGTGCTGATCCCGATCTCGGCCCCCAGGCCGTATTGGGCGCCGTCCGAGAAGCGGGTCGAGGCGTTGACCATCACGGATGATGAATCGACCCGCTTCACAAATTCCCTGGCCTTCTCCTCGTTCCCGGTGACAATAGCATCCGTGTGGCGCGAGCCGTAGCGCTCGATATGCTCCACAGCCTCTTCGAGGCCGTCCACCACGCGCACAGAGAGCACAAGGTCCAGATACTCGGTTTTCCAGTCCTGCTCTGTGGCCTCGCCTACCGCGGGATCTATCGCCCGGGTGCGCTCGCAGCCCACCAAGCGCACCCCGGCTTTCCTAAGGCGGGGCAGGATTTCCGGCAGGAATTTACCGGCCACTGCCCGGTCCACGAGCAGGGTCTCGGCTGCGTTGCACACCCCCGGCCGCTGCACCTTGGCGTTAAAAGCGATCTTCCCGGCCATGGCCAGGTCCGCTTCCCGATCCACATACACGTGGCAGATCCCATTGTAGTGCTTGATCACCGGGATCGTGCTGTTCTCGACCACCCGGCGGATCAGCGCCTCCCCGCCCCTGGGGATGATCAGGTCGATCAGGTCATCGAGCTTGAGCATGGCGCCGACCGCTTCCCGGTCAGTAGTGGGCACAAGCTGCACTGAGGCTGCAGGCAGCCCTGCGGACTCGATGGCCCCGGACATTAACCGGGCCAGCACGAGGTTCGAGTTTATGGCCTCGCTCCCCCCGCGCAGGATCACTGCGTTGCCGCTTTTCAGGGTCAGGGCGCTGGCATCCACCGTGACATTGGGCCGCGACTCGTAGATTATCCCGATCACCCCGATAGGCGTGCGCATCCTGTAGATCCTGAGGCCGTTCGGCCGCACCCGCTCATCATAAATTTTGCCGACCGGGTCCTCGAGACGCACCACATCGCGCACCCCGTCGATCATGGATTCTATCCGCTTGTCATCCAGGCGCAGACGGTCCAGCAGGGCGCCGGAAAGACCGTCTTGCTCCCCCTGCCTGAGATCCTTCTCGTTCTCTGCCTGGATAAGCTTTATATTCTTCTCAAGGGCCGAGGCCACTGCTTCGAGACTTTTATTCTTCTCCTCTGTAGTAGCCCGGGCCAATCGAACCGCCGCTTTCCGCGCCTGCACTCCCATCTCGCGGACCAGTTCCTTGATGTTCATCTCTCCTCCGCTAAGGTTTCCTGTTCAAGAGACACGAAAGATTTCTTATTAAAAAATATTTCTCAGCATGATATTGAGGATTTACCGGGTTGCAAGGCTGGGGCGGGCCCGGTCAAATCTCTCTCTCGTAAATGACTTTTCCATCTACCAGAGTCATATCAACAGGGATGTCTATTATGTCTTCCGGATCCACTGTAAGGATGTCCTTGCCAAGAACCACCATGTCAGCGCACTTGCCGGCTTCTATAGAGCCCAGCAAATTCTCGTCAAAAGAATGGTAGGCTGCGTTTATGGTATACAGCTTCAGGGCCTCCATCACGGAAATTTTCTGCTTCTGCCCGATCGGCTTGCCGGCTTTGGTGGTTCTGTTAACCAGGGCGTGGATCCCCATGAGCGGTGGAAACGGTGATGCGTCATAGTCTGAATTGGCGGAGACCATGATCCCTTGATCGATGAACGACCGGGCGGCGAACATCCATTCCAGGCGCTTCTCCCCGAAAGCCGGGATGAGCTTGTCTCCATGATAGTAAGGGTAGGCCCCGAATATAGTGGGGAGCATACCGAGCCTCTTGATCCTCCCGACAAGCTCCGGGTTGACAACCGTACAGTGGATAATCCTGTTTCTGGGATCATCTCTGGGATATTTCTTCTGGGCCTCTTCCATTATATCGAGATACATGCCGATCGCCCGGTCTCCATTGGCATGGGCCGAGATACGGCAGCCGGCCTCGTAAGCTTCCAGGATTGTCTTCCTGGCGAGTTCCCTGGTTGTAGCCATGACTCCGTAAAAGCCTTTCTTATGAAGGTATGGCTCGCTGACAGCGGCAGTCCGGGCAGATATGGCCCCGTCAAAGAAAAATTTCACGCCGCAGATCTTGACCCACTGATTGCCAAATGGCTTATAAATCAGGCCGAGATTTTTCATTTCCTTGAAATGCTCGATCCCCACATCCACTCTGAATCTTATGGGAAGCTCATTCCGTTGCTTAAGGTCCAGGATCGTCCTGATCTGAGAAGCACCGACATTATCATAAATACAGGTAAGCCCGGCTGCTGCATTATCCATCAACATCCGCCTCACCACCTCGGCAGCCTCTTCCCTGGTTAATTCTTTCCGTTCCGGCATAACGCGGTTGAGCATATCACCCGCTTCTTCATGAAGTCCCCCAGTAAGTTCTCCGGTTTCCGGGTCCCGGTCAAACATCCCTCCCACCGGATCAGGGGTATCTTTTGTTATTCCGGCAAGTGCGAAAGCCTTGCTGTTTGCGATTGAAAAATGCCCGCCGACCGTGGATATCATGACCGGGTGCTCCGGTGCGGCCTCATCGAGCTCCCGGCGTGTGGGGTGACGTTTCTCGAGGAGTTTATAATCATCCTCCCGGCTGCCTGTAATCCATTCGCCCTTTGGAACCTCTCCGGCTTTCCTGGCGATTTTCTCTTTAATATCCGCTATAGACTTGACTCCGGCCTCTTCACTGAGATCCAGGATGCCGACCATATCAATCGCCGTACTCGTAATATGGCAATGCGAGTCGATCAGTCCAGGGATCGCCGTTCTTCCTTTCAGGTCAATTACCTTGGTGTGTTTGCCGATCAAGCTCCTGATCTCATTGTTTGTCCCGACAGCAAATATTTTCCCGAATTTAACCGCTACCGCCTCACTGATAGATTCTTTCCGATCGACAGTCACTATTTTACCATTTACGAGCGCTAAATCTGCCATCTTTACCTCGTCCATTTTGTTTGAGCATGATGCTCCAAAAAGATAAAGGATGGGAATGACAATAAAACTTTTCAGAAAAACTTTGTTATTGTTCATTATCGGTTACCTGTCAATCAATTAATTAGAGCCGGATTCATAAGCTCCGATATCCAGTCTTGCGCCGGATACGGTGCGCGCCCTTTTCCCTCGTGGGTGAATGTATTCGTATTCCGGAAACTGCGGGGCCTGGAGGCTTCCCCTGTCTACCAGCGGACTTGAAGGCTTGGGCCTGAAATCCCCTTTCTCCAAATCCATAAGCTGGGGGTCTGAACCCTGAATGGTGCCTCTAAGGGTTGAAGGGATATCACTCACTCCCTGGGTAATCCAGTTATTGGACCCCAGGACAGGGACAGGTTTCTCAGTTCGATAAAACCTCATCCCGCCGCGCGAGCTGTCGCATAGGAAAGCGTTGTTATAGGCCTCGAGAGTCGTTCCCAGCACTTTGGCATTTTCATCCGGGAACCACATGTGCACAAAGGCGTATCCTTGGGGATAGAGGTTGATAAAAGTGTTGTTGTAAAGCAAAAGCGAGCCGCCGTGGCGGTTTTCGCCGAAAACGATAAACTGGGGGTTGGTGCGATGCTCGTTATCCGTGACCACCACATTACCGATAAGCACCGCATCCTGATCCTCCCAGTGGCCGGCTGAGAGGTCGATATGGTAGTTGCCCGGACTGTGCACGTAGTTGTAAGCGAAAACGCAGTGTTCGGAGCGGCTCTTGAAATTCGCCCCGCCGTTATGGTGGATATGGCAGAAACGAACCGTGGTGATCCCGGGTCCGCTGACATAATGTCCATGTTTGTAAGCGCTGCCGGGAAAACTGTTATAGGCCACTTCATTGTACTCGAGAGTCAGGTCCTCAGTGCTCGAAGTGGCGAAAATACCATTGCCGCCGAAATATACCCCGCAGTCGCGGATAGTCACCTTTTTAGCGTCATGGATAAAAATACAGGCGGTGTTCTGCTGTGGGGATTCCGCCCAGGGGTGGGCGTTGCGCACCTCGAGATGCTCGATTGTCCAGTAGTCTCCAGTGATCCTGATCAGCCCGCGATCACCCCTGCCGTAATCCCCCGCCTGCCAGGCTGTACTGTTCAGTGATCCATCGATAATCGGCCGCGGGTCGCCGTCGCCGCGGATTTTAAGCGGCTTTTCAGCCGTACCGTCCGGAAAAAGATCGAAAGTTTGGTAGTAGATACCCGGCCCGAGGACAATCTCCTGGCCTGGCTGGATATTATTTACCGCAGTACTGATATCATCGTAAGGGATCAGCCTGCCTCTGTCGTTGATATAAACGCCGTGCTCGAGGCTCGAGGTCGAGGGGAACCCGGGATTGGGCGGGGTATCGCCGGCAGGGGGCCCGGTGTGAGCCACTAGCAGCCTGGGCGGGGCTCCTCCCTCGCGGGTATTGAATCCCAGACCCGGCTCGGTGCCGTTCTCCACCCGCATGCCGAAAGTGACTGCATTGTCTGTCTGGCTCCTCACGTAATCGGTCACCTCGAAGGTGTTCCACTCCTTGCGGCAATAGCCCGAAGCCACCAGGTCTCCCATTTGAGGTGCGTTGCCCCAGGCGGTTTCGTATTCATCCCAGGAGTCGTCGGCTACAGCGTATACTCTCAGGGTATCCTCGCGGTCGCGGCTTTTCCAGAGCATGAGCCTGGCTGAGGATATAGTGGAGGGATCGATACCATCGAGGTCAAAACGGACATAGGCGCGGTAGTTGCCCTCAGCCCTGCGCAGGACAAGGTAGCCTGAAAACATAAAACCTTGACGACCGCCGCCTGGAGCACACAACTCTTTCCTGCCATCGAAAACTGTCACATCTGCGTCACTGTAAAGCGTATCGACAACCGTTTTTCCACAGCCTCCGGCAGAGAGAGCAATGAACAAACCCGCCAGCAACAGACCCATAATTTTCATGCAGCCTTTTCCCTGAGCTCCTCCTGGCAATTTGACCCCCTTTCACATTTGCTGGATAAATAATTTCTTCCTGATCCCGGTGGCAAAAGGAAACGTACCGCTTGTCAATAAACCGCAGGAACATATATCTGTCCATGTCCTGTTTTGAAAACCGGGAAGGGTCTTCCCGGAATCAGTAAGCAAACAGTACGTTCAGCAAACCTCAGGCTTGTTCAACAGCACCAGGTTGTCTTTATGGATAATCTCCTCAGGGCCCACATGGCCCAGCACTTCCTCGATGCGCGAAGAATGAAGCCCTTTTATCCGGTCCAGATCCTCTGCGCTGTAACTCGTCACTCCCTTGGCGAAAGTTTTCTCATCGCCGGTGAAAGCGATATCCACCACATCACCGGAGTTGAAACGCCCCATAATTTCCTGGATTCCGCTGGAAAGCAGGCTGCTTCCGCGCCGGGTGAGAGCGTCTCTGGCACCTTCATCGACAAGGAGCTTCCCGCGGGAACGGCTGGTAAAAGCGATCCAGGCTTTGCGGCGCTTCATACCGTCGGACCTGGGCAGGAAAAGGGTCCCCACATCCCGGCCCTCAATTATGTCAACCAGCCGGCTGTCCTCCCCGGAGGCGATTACACAATACCGTCCCGCCTCTGTGGCCAGGCCCGCAGCCGAGATCTTGGAGCGCATCCCGCCGATCGAGATCTCGCTTCCTTTGCCCTTTGTGGCCCGTAGGATCGAGGGAGTGATATTTTCCACCAGCGACAGCCTTCGAGCGCCCGGGTCCCGGCGCGGATTGGCCGTGTAAGCACCGTCGATATCTGTAAGGATAACAAGCATCTGGGCATCTACAACTCCGGCGACTTGTGCGCTCAAAGTATCATTATCGCCGTATTTAAGCTCACGCACTGCCACGCTGTCGTTTTCATTGACCACAGGCACTGCTCCCAGGCGCAGGAGACTGTCGAAGGTGTTCTGAAGGTTCACATAGCGCCGCCTGTTTTGAAAATCCTCGGCAGTGATCAGCACCTGGCCCACCTGTTTCCCGTACACGGCGAAAGCGCGCTCCCATATTTTCATCAATTGCACCTGGCCCACCGAGGCAACCGCCTGGCGGTCGGGTATGAGCCGCGGGTAACCTTGAATGCCGAGTTTGCCGAGTCCCGCTCCCACAGCCCCGCTGGAGACCAGCACCGAGGTAATCCCCCGCTCTCCGAGCCTGACCACCTGCTCAGCCAGCCGGTCGATCCTTTCAGTCAAGATCAGGTTGTCAGCTCCGGTAAGCACGCGGGTGCCTATTTTTATCACTACACAGCTTATATTTTTTAATTCATGTCTTGTCTTCATGGATCAACTAAGTGTTATAGTTCGAAAGTTCAGGGAAGTATTTCATTCATGGTTCACGAGTCCGCAGAGGCAACTAAGCGGTCGCACTCTGGCGGATACGACCCGCGCTTACGACTTAAAAAAATCCCCTCCGGGCAGAAAAAATGAATTCTATGCCCCTTGAAAAAAACAATCCTCTATTTCATCCTTACCCTTACCTCCATAGTTCTCACGGTCCAGGGACCAGCGGGAAAGATTTTACATGATATATTCCCGTATCCGGTTAGAGTTCACTTTCATTTCTGATTATGTGTCCGTAATAGCCGCGTTGCCAAAATGGCGCGCCGGCAGTGCCACTGATCCGGTTTATGCGGTGGGCGGAGAATGTCTTAAACGCCCGGACTATTTCGGGCAATCCGGGTGTAGGGGCGGGTTTCAAACCCGCCCCTACCAATGAAATTATCTGTATCGCTATTATTATACAATATTTATGAAATCATTTACTAAGGTCAAATGGCTTGAGTAAGATGACTTTATTTTAAAAAAAACCGGATCCGGCTCACCGACAGGGGGGCACTTGTCTTTATCAAGACAATATAGATAAATCCGGAGTCCTGAGTCTCGATAAGCTCAGGCTTGAGCACTCTTGAGAGCGTAAAGGCAGCCGTTTTCTGCACCGATATAAACCATTCCTTCCGCCACTGCTGGGCTGGAAATCACCGGGCTTCCCAGGTCGTGTCGCCATTCGAGCTTTCCGGAGTTGAGATCCAGGCCGTAAAGACAACCGTCGGTCGAGCCGAAAACCACTGTTTCCCCGGCAACAACCGGCGAGGAATAAACCGAATCATTCGTGCGATAAGACCAGAGCAGTTGGCCTAAAAACTGATCGAGAGCATAACAGCGTCCATCCAGGGAAGTCAGAATAACCTTACTCTCAGCCACCGCGCAGGTCGATCGGATAGAGTTTTCCGTGCGGAAATCCCAGCTTTTCTCACCATTTTCAGCATTGATGGCATACAGGCGGTGGTCGTCCGAGCCGACAAATACGAGATTCCCGTGTGCAGCCGGTGTACAATGGATCGGCCCTTCGGTTTTGAAACGCCAGAGTCCTGTGCCGGTTTCAAGCAGGTTTGCATAAAGACAGCCGTCAGTGGCACCCGAAAGCAAAGTCTGGCCGTAGAGGCAGCTCGCATAACGCAGCTCACCCCCGCATTTGGACTTCCAGACAAGCTTGCCGCTTGTTTTTATCAGAGCGTATAAGTTGCAATCCGAGGAGCCGATAAACACAAGATTCTCGACCACCAGGGGGGTGGCAAACACCGGGCCCAGGGTCTGGAAAGCCCAGAGCGCTTCTCCCTCATCCGTAGAGATAGCTCTCAGGCAGCCGTCCCTGTTTGAACCGGCAAAAACGAGCCCGTCCTCGACCGAATTCGACAGATTCCCTTCATCCCCCGTGCGACAGCGCCATTGCAAGGTCCCGGTGAGTGTGTCGACCGCATACAGATAACCGTCCCTTGATCCGCAGTAACACCGTTGATGGTAGACAGTAGGGCTGGCGAAAAACAGCCGGTCCTCGGTCTGCAGAATCCAGAGCAGACTCAAAGGAGCTGCCAATTTTTCCGGCGTAAACCCGGTGCGAGAGGGATCACGGTGAAACATTGGCCAATTTGCCATCTGGAGGATGCCTCCGGATTGACCCGGCTGCCGGCAGAATCTTTAAGCGTTTGCTCAGGAGAAAAAAGACCAAGGCGTTAAAAACCCGGGTTCGGACACCAGCCAGGTACATTCAGAATCAACTAGGGACTGTAGCGGCGAAAACTGCGGAAATCCTGGCCTATTACCTCGGAAATGTATTTTATTACGGACACCGGCCAGACAAACTCACTCGGTGCGATAATCAGAGCATTGTTTTCGTGGCCCAGGGACTTTGAACGATGGCTGGTAATCCGGTCGAAAATATTGCGGATAAAATTTATCGATTCATCCAGGTTTTGCGACATGTGCTGACGGTGGACTCCTTTGTCCAGATACAGGTATGCGCTGCGGAAAACGATTGATAGATCTTTCAATGCAGAGGGGATTTTATCTTCCTCCTCGTAAAAATCCCTCAGGTTTATCGAGGCATACTCATCCGCGGAGATGGTCAAACGAGGCGATATTCGCACTGCCCCATCCCAGCGTATTGTTTGCAAATCGTTTTCCACACTCGGGGCCAGCACAAGATAATTCAAGATAGTTTCAGCATTGGCAAACAGCTTGCTCCCGATGCGCACTGGAATCCTGGTATCCCTGAAAATCCTCTCCATCATTTCACGTTCAATTTCCATTCCCTCACACCCGATCTCTTTTTAGTCTAAGGTTAAGCACTTAAAGCATATAAAAGTATTTGTTACATTAACACAAACCTGTTGAAAATGCAAGCTCACTACTGGCGGGAAAAAGCTTTTCAACAACTCCAGATGAAACTCAGTCGACCTGCTTTTTGAAGCGGAAAACGCTGAAGCTTGTCGCCCCAATGCCCCAGCACAACAGAGCCAGCCCCTCTTTCCAGAGATATTCGAGCCCGCTGCCCTTGAGATAAATCCCCCGGATTATTTCCATGAAATAACGCACCGGATTGAGATAGGTCAGTTTCTGCACGAAAGGGGGCATATTGTGAATCGGGGCGAACAGCCCGCTGGTCAGGATACAGAATAAATTGAAGAAAAAAATGATAAAAACTGCCTGCAGCTGGTTGGAAACCAGAGTGGAAACAAAGAGTCCTACGCCGAGAGTGCTGAAAAGGAAGATAAATGCAAAGGTCAGAAGGAGTAACAGGCTGCCTTCCATTGGGATGCGGAACCAGAAAGCCACTACGGACAGGGCGATGGTGAGCATGAGGAAACTCAAGGCGGCGAAAGGAATGGTCTTGCCCAGGATCAACTGATAGGGGTGGATAGGAGTGACGCTTAGCTGTTCGAGTGTGCCAATCTCGCGCTCTCTGACTATCCCCAGACCGGTGAGCAGGGTCGTGGTCATGGTTACCAGAATCGCCACTATGCCCGGCAGCATATAGAAGCTGCTTTCCAGGTTAGGGTTGAACCAGACCCGGATCTGCGGGGTGATCCTAAGAGGCTGCGCTGACGGGATGTTAATTGTCCGGATCACTGTGGGCCTGAGATTCGCCAGGCTCAGGCGGAGTATACCCTGAAGGTAGCCCATAGCCACCATCGAGGAATTTGAATCCACTCCATCGACCAGGATTTGAAGTTCCGGGCTGCGGCCGGTGATTATATCTTTTTCGAAACCCTCCGGGATAGAGAAAGCCAGAGATGCAGCCCCGCGTCTGAAATAATCTTTCAGTTCCGGCTGGCTCTCCTCGTATCCGACAATCCTGAATCTCCTGCTCTGGACCACTTTTTCCACCAGCAGCCTCGAGAAATCCGACCTGTCTGCATCGCGGATCACAAGCCCCACATTTTTCACATCGAGAGTTATCGTATAACCCAGAATAAACAACTGCACAAGCGGGATGGCAAACATTACCCGCAGCATCATCGGATCGCGGATAATCTGTTTGAACTCTTTCCATACTATGTATTTGATCGTGTTCATGCCGAATTCCCGCAAAGTTAAGTCAGACGGGTACTAAATTTTTTCATGCCGATCAGGATAAAAAAAGCTCCGATACACACCAGCACTGCAAAGTTCGGCCAGAGATAGCTCCAGCCCACTCCTTTGAGCATAATGCCGCGGATTATTTTCAGATAATAGGTGGCCGGCATGGCCTTGCTGATCATCCGGAGGATCCACGGCATGCTGGCCACCGGAAAGATAAAACCCGAGAGCATTACAGAGGGCATAAGTGTGGAAACCATGGCCAATGAGACTGCCACCTGCTGGGTTCTTACAGCAGCGGAAATGGTGATACCGATACTCAAGGCGCAGAAAACATACCCCAAGGTCATAACCATCAGCACTGAAAGGCTGCCTGCCACGGGTACTCCAAACCAGAGATGGGCGAAACCCACGATCAGGAGGCATTCGAGAAAAGCAATTATAATATAAGGCAGGACCTTGCCGATCAGCATCTGGTGCGGCTTGATCGGAGTGGTCAGAACGAGCTCCATAGTCCCGGTTTCTTTCTCCCTGGCGATAGTCGCCGAGGTCATCAGAGCGCAGATAAGCATCATCAGAATGGCGGCCAGTCCCGGAACGATGAATTTTACGCTTTCCAGGTCAGGATTGTACAGAATTCGGACCTGGACCGAGAATGGGGCAGCGGTCGAGAGATCATTCTCAAGACCCAGGACAAACAAGTTAAAATAATTCGAGGCAATGGTGGCAGTGTTGGCGTCGCTCCCGTCGAGCAGAAGCTGGACACATGTTCCCTGGGTTTTGGTGGCATCACTCATGAAGCCTTGCGGAATGACAACCGTGCCAAAGGCCCGGCCCGAATAGATCAGCTCCCGGGCCTTTGAAATATTTTGCGGCTGTCCGGTAACCGAAAAATATCCGGAGCTCACCATCTTTTCGACCATCATTCTCGACAGCGGGGACCGATCGTAATCCACCACTGCCACAGGGATATTTCTCACATCCAGGTTGATTGCATAACCATAGAGCAGAATCATCACTATGGGCAGCATGAATATAATGCCCAGAGTGCGTGGGTCTCGAATAATGTGCCTGTATTCTTTGACAGCCAGGATGATGATTTTAGATTTCACTTCGCTCAGCTCTCCATATCCGGCTAACTTGCTTTCTTTTCCCATTTCGCTAAAAGATGCACGAAAACTTCTTCCACACTCACCTTCTGATAGAGCTCCTTTAACTTTCCCGGGGTATCCAGGGCGATTATTTTGCCGGCTTCCATGATAGAAATCCGGTCGCAGTACTCAGCTTCGTCCATGTAGTGAGTGGTGACAAAAACCGTGGTGCCCGAAGCTGCCATGTTATGGATCATGGACCAGAAATTCCTGCGGCTTATCGGGTCAACCCCACTGGTCGGTTCATCGAGAAAGACGATTTTCGGCCGGTGAAGTACCGCGCTGGCCAGGGCTACACGCTGCTTCCAGCCCAAAGGCAGGTCGGAAGTCACCTGCCGCTCCACCTTTTCGAGCCCCAGCCTGCCCAAAAGTTCCCTTTTCCGCTCCCTGATTTGCTCCTTCCCCAGACCGTAAACACCGCCGTAAAATTCAAGATTTTCACCTACAGTAAGGTCCTCGTAAAGCGAGAATTTCTGGCTCATATATCCGATCCGCCTCTTGACCTTCTCGGGGCTTTTTCCCACATCCACGCCATCCACCAGGCAGGTGCCGCCGGATGGCCGCAAAAGGCCGCAGAGAATACGGATTACGGTCGTCTTCCCTGCCCCATTGGCCCCTAGAAAGCCGAAAATCTCCCCCTGGTAGACCGTAAAATCGACATGGTCTACTGCCGTGAAATTCCCGAACATTCTGGTAAGCCCCCGGGCTACCACTACAGGCTCAGCCATTTTTCTCTTCCCCAGCTAAGATTGTCTTCTATACAATATCCGGCAGAAGCCCAACACGCCCTGCCCCAAATGCCTTAACAAGTTAAAATCAAGCCTGCGGTCTGCTGATAAGCTCGACAAAAACATCCTCGAGACCAGGTTCGATCTCTCTGAACCCGACCGCCTCTCCGACTTTTCCGGAGATTAACTCCTCGATCATTTTTCCCGCCTCTTCCACCTTGTCTACACCCACATGCAGCCTGTCCCCGAATACCTGAACCGAGCGCACTATGGGCAGCTCCACTAATAGCGAAACCTTGGCTACCGGCTCAGCCACCCTCACTTCCAGCATACTGTAAGGATAGCTTTCAGGTAATTTTTTCGGGCTGTCAAGGGCCATTAATTGCCCTTCGAACATAAGTCCTACCCTGTCACAGCGGGTGGCCTCCTCCATGTAGGCTGTGCTGACAAAAACCGTGGTCCCGGCCTGCTGCAGCTCGCTGAGAATGTCCCAGAATTCCCTCCTGGAGACAGGGTCCACCCCGGTGGTCGGCTCATCCAGGAAAAGAATGCGGGGAGTATGGATCAAAGAGCAGCAGAGAGCGAGCTTCTGTTTCATCCCCCCTGAGAGCGCGCCTGCCCTGCGGTTTCTAAAGGGTTCAAGCCTGCTGAAAGCGAGCAGTTTTTTCTCTCTTTCTTTTAATTCCTCCTTTGAGACCTGGAACAATTGGCCGTAAAACCTGATATTCTCCTGGACTGTCAAATCCGGATAGAGCGAGAAGCGCTGGGACAGGTAACCGATAATCTCCTTGATCCGGAAAAGATTCCTGGCGACATCCAGGCCGCCCACCAATACGCTCCCGCTGTCTGCCTTGATCAGTCCCACCATGATCCGGATCAGGGTCGTTTTACCGGCTCCGTCCGGCCCGATCAGGCCGAACAGCTCTCCCTTTTCCACACTCAGAGTAACATTCCTTACAGCCTCGGTCTCGCCGTAGGACTTTTCCACACCCTCTATTTGGATATCGTATTCCATCTTATCCGGGTCCTATTTAAAGTAGACATCCGCAGGCATGCCCACCTTGAGCATTCCGTCCGGGTTGGGCACCTCGACCTTGACCGCATAGACCAGCTCGGCCCGGGCCTCGGGAGTCTGCACGTTCTTGGGCGTGAACTCAGCCACAGGAGAGATCCAGGCCACCCGGCCCGCAATCTCGCGCTCCGGGTCGCCATCCGCTCGCAAAGCCACATCCTGACCCAGCCTGATCCGGCCTAAAAGAGAAGCCGGCAGATAAACCCTGATCTCCAGGAGCGACAGGTCCGCCACTCTAAGGAGCGAGCGGCCCACAGTGACCACCTCACCCGGCTCAGCGAAACGGGCCAATACCTGGCCATCGAGCGGGGAGTAAACCCGGCTGTCGGCGATATTCCGATCAAGCAGCTTGATGCGGGCCTCAAGCTCGCGGCGCTGGATCACAGGCTTCTCGAGCTCCTTTAGCGAGGCGTCCAGGCTTGTCTTGTTCAGCTCAACCGCTGTGGAAAGATCGTCCAGCTGCTGGCCGGTAGCGCTTTTTTCCTTGTGTAGCGCCTCGATCCGCTGGAGGCTTTTCTGGTTGTTTTTCAAATTGATCCTGCCGGCCGCAACTTTCTTCCGGAAAAGATCGAGCTCCAGGTCAGTCTCCTCAAGCTGAATGCTCACCAGTTCGCGCTCGATCTGGAGCTTCTCGCAGTCGATCAGGGCCAGAAGCTCGTCTTTTTTTACCAGGTCGCCCTCTCTCTTTTCCAGGCTGAGCAGCCTCCCGGTGAGCAAGCATCCCACATCCACCTCCACCGCCTCAAAAGTCCCGGAGGCGAAAAATCTATCCTCCCCGTTGCTGCAGCCTCCCAAAGACAGGCAAAACAGCGGCAGCAGGAAAAGAAAAACCGGCTTTGAGACATACTCTTTTCGCAGCTTGTTTATAAATCTCGGTTTCATTACACCCTCCGCAGGATAAAAATTTATCTTGCTTTTTCAATATTTTCCTTCGCCAGTCCGGGCCAGCGCGATTCAATCTCAACAGCTAGCTGTCCGCTGACATAAGCCAGACGCCAGCGGGCTATGGCAAGGTCCACAAATGCACCGGAGTATTCAAGCGCGCTTATGGTAGCCTGCTCCCTGGCATCCAGATATTCCGTATTGGTCACCTGAGCCTGGTCGAAACGGGCGCTCACTATGCGAAAATGTTCATCCGCGGCTTGAAGGGCTTTCCCAGCGAGCGCGAGCCTATCCCGGGCTTCCTCTTCTTCAAGAGAGGCGCTCTTCAGCTCCAGTGCGATTTGCTGTTCGAGCACCCGCCGCTCAGCCAGTGTCTCTTCCCACTGGGCCTTTATTTTCGAGACGCGGTAATCCTTTCTTCCCCAGTCCCAGAATTTCCAGTCCAGGCCAACCCCGGCCCGGGCATACCCGATCCATTCATTTCTGTACATATCGATCCCCGGCCTGGCAAAATTGCCGGCTGCGAAAACTCTCACCGCAGGCTTATTATCTGCCTGTACGCTCGCTCCAAGCGATTCCAGAGCGGAAAGCCTGGCATTATAAGCGGCAAGCTCGGGCCGCCGGGACAGGGACAGCTCGATTCCCTGTTCCGGAGGCAGAGGCTCGGGTATCCCTGCAGCCGAGTCCTCGAATGAGACCCGGCTTTCCATGGGCAGGCCCATCTGCTGAAGAAGCTGGGCCTGGGCCAGTTTCACCCTGTTCGAGCTCCGGTTCAACATTATGCGGGTCTGCTCCAGGTGCACTTCGCCTTTTAAAACCTCGTCATAAGTTATCAACCCCTGGCTGTTAAGAGCGGCGAGGTGCTTGTAGTGGGCATCGGCAGTCTCCACACTCCGCCCGGCAATTCTCATCTCACGGCGCGCGCCCAGAAGCCTCAAGTAACTGATACCTGCTTCAAGCCCCAGCCGCTCGCGAAGTTGTCTCAGCGATTGACTGCTCGCCTGCCTGAGTTGAATGTCTCCCTCGAGCATATTTTTCCTGCGGCCCCAATCATAAAGCAGGTGACCCGCTTCCAGGGATAGCTTCGCATCATGGTGCCCTCCGAGGGCCATTGGGCCTTTCGGCAGGGGAATCTCGGCCACATAGCTGTTTGCGGCATATGAGGCGCCGAAAGAAAAATCAGGCTTGAACAGGGTCTGATCCTCATCCACTGCGGCCTGTGACTGAGCCACCCTCCAGAGTCCGGCACGCACCACAGGATGGTCTGTAACCGCAGCCCTCACGCACTCCCAGAGACCCAACTCCTCAGCTTGGGCCCCCTGCGACAGCCCCGGCCAAAAGAAGACAGCCAATGTCAATGCTGGTAACATTCCGGATTTAATCCTCACCGCCGGCCTCCTTGTTTGCTTTTCAAAAGCCCGTTCAGCAATAGATCGGCCACATGGTCCGCACGCTTTTCGCCAAAGCGCTCCGCTTCCTCCGGAGCCAGGTCAAGCATGGTTTCTGCTATCGGGCGGAAAATGAAAAAGGCCGCGCACATTCCGACAAGCGAAATAACTGTGTGGCCGGGATCCACCGGCCGTATTTTACCCTGATTCCGGCCTTCGGAAAACACCCTGTAAAAGGCATCCGGCAGCCTGAATCCCTGGAGCGAACTTTTGACTTCAGTCAAAACCTCTTTGATTATGGATCCTTCTGCAGCGAGCTCCCTGAGCAAGATACGAATATAACCGGGGTTCTGGCTGTAAATATTTACATAGAAAGAAACCAGAGCTTTGAACTTATCCTCCAATGATTGCTCCCCTGCAATAATGCCCCCCAATGTTTGAAAAGCCCCTTGGAAAACCCTTTTGATCACCTGGCGGTAAAGCTCTTTTTTGCTGCTGAAATAATAGTAGATCATCGCCTTGTTGGCTCCCGAAAGCTCGGCGATGCGCCGGATCCGCGCTCCCTCGAAGCCCCGAGCGACAAATTCCGCCTCCGCGGAATCCAGAATTTTTTCCCGGGTCGAGAGTTCGGACTGGAGGTAAGGTCGATTTGTTTCCATTGATTTCCCCTCCCACAAATAACCAACCGTTTAGTTTAACTAACTGTTTAGTTTATTATATCATTCTTAGCCTTGCCTGTCAAGAGGTTTTAAAAAACTTTTTAAAGTCAGCGGCTGATTCCAGCCTGGTATACTCTTTGCTGATATTTTATCGACGCTTTCGCTTTTAGTGATTATCCACTCTTAAATTGTTCATTATTCGTTACAATGGATTTTGCCGCATTTAAAGCATGGCTGAGGCGGATGCAATTTTTTCCCCTCCTGGCGCTCTTTTTCCTGATCGGCTGCGCCACCCCGGAGGCGCCCAGAAACATTCTTTCGCCTGCCGATGAGGAAAACCAGCCTATCCCTTCAGGTGATCTAGAAACCACCACCGAGCTGGCCCTGGATCTGAGCCTGACTGTCAAGCCGGGCGAGGCGTCACCCTTGCCGGTTTTGGCCTCAGCCAGGGATGACACGACTTCCGACAGCCTCAACCTGTATATCGATGTGGCAATTGGGAATATCAGTCCGGAAGTGGTTGTCCTTCCTTCTGAGACCAAGGACTTGTCCCTGGCAGCGCAGGTTTCATTCGTGGATGTGCCTTACAAAAAAAATTTCTTACACGGCAAAATCAAGCTGGTTGTGGGCTGGACAGAAACCGGGCTCCAGGCCAGCGAGGTTTATGAGTACGAATTCGCTACGGACAGCACGCTTTTGGTTTCGATTCCGCTTTCCAGGGTCGATTCATTCCACATTGCGGACAATGTCGCTGTATACGGGAACGTTCTTTCCGCCGGGAGATACATGATCGCAAAAACAGTGCGCCGCCTGGAGAGTCCCACCCTGCCGGAAACCTTACCGAAACCTGACCTGGTGGGTTTTGTCAGATCCGTGGATATTCAGAACAACCGGCTTTATGTTTCCAATGCCACGGTCGTAATTACAGACAGCACCCGGATTGAATCTCCCTCCGGCGGGCTGATTCACCTTGGTATGCTCGAGCCCGGCTGCAATGAATTAACAATCACCGCCCTGGCCTGGGCTTACAGCCTGGATATCGGGGTAATCGCCAATGGCTGGGAGTTCAGACGCTTCGATGTAATTGTCGCCCAGGAAATATCTCCTTAGATCATAGGGAAAAAGACTTTTTTGCCCTCCCCCCAATATTTTTTCGTAAGCATTTAAACTTCTTATTCTCGTTTGCTGTCGAATGACCATCACTTCTGATTATTTTATAAAAATCCCTGGTTGCCCCGAGAAATGGCTGCAACTGGCTGATACAGGCACTGGGGTCTCCGGATATAAAGCAGGATGGTTATGAATCGGCTTGATGAACCGTGGCTGCTAAAAATGTCCTGCCTCATGGTTTTCTTCCGCAAAAAGTCTGTTTTATCAGCTTTTCACTCTTGACAGCCCTTATTTTTTTTAATAGAATAAGGCAACTTTTTCAAAGATTATGTCTTTAGCAACCTAGTGGATTGATTTTAAAAGAGTTACAGACAATTTTAACCGGCATACGGTTTTTTTCAATCTCGTTTTGGAGGGGCAATGAAAAATCATTCTTTTGACGATGAAAGTTTTGAGGAAGAATTCGATGATCTTGAAGAAGAAGATCTGGATGATGAACTTCTCGAGGATGAAATGGAATTTGAAGAGGAAGAGACAGATAGTGATGACTATTATGAAGAATATGAAGATGAGAATGATGATTTCGACGATTATAATTGAGTAAGCCTTTTCGTTCCTTCGGCGCAGAGGGCTTATTTTTTTCTTGTCTGCCAGAAGCAGGGTATAAAACTTAAAGAAAAGGCGATTATATACTTAAAATATCCAAAGGGGGAGATAATAGTAACAGCTAAATTAGAAGAGAATTCCTTACTCATAGTGTGGGCACGTGTAGCGGTTGTGACCGGGTTGGGTAGCCTGATGATCTATTCGGCGCTTGCTTTTCTTCCCTTGCCTCGTGGCGGTATCGTATTAGTCGGTGCGGCCTTGGGTCCACTTCTAGGAACGGCCAGTCTGGGACTCGCCAAGCTGCTTCAGTTTCCACACCGATCAGTGTCAGCACAGCTAGCGGCGGCATTCAACTTCGCAGCCTCCGCAATCGTAACATTAATGTTCCTGGTCCAGCTCGCTATCAAAATTCGGGCTCCGGAGTACCCGCCAGAACTTGTCGGAGTCTGGCTCGGTCTCGATGTGGCTTGGGATGTCTATCTAGGGCTTGGAACAAGTCTCTTTGCTCTCTCAATGTTACGGCATCCACGGTTCGGATTTGCTTTAGGGGTTCCCGGTTTAGTTGTTTCTGTGCTCTTGCTCGTGCTTAACCTTTACACTTTTCCCACTCCACCGGGCGATGCGGGACTGGTTGACCTCGGTCCACTGGTTGGGCTGTGGTACCTCGCTGTCTTCATTCAGGTCTGGAGATCACTACGCTGGATTAAATCAATTCTTGATGCTGCGCAATAGATCATAATCGATTTGGGTATATCAAATATACAATTGTCAAAGAAATAACGCTCTTGATGAGTATTCAGCCTTGATTTTCTACCCAGCCCTCTAAATATGTTTGCCAGAGTGATGTAAGGCTTTTCTCTTGACAGCTTAGACGGTTAATTTTACTATCCTATTGCGGGACTTTTTGGGGCCCGGACAGGAAGAAGAAGAACAATTTAAACGAGATCAAGCCGAGTTAACATTTATCTGTCTGAATCCGAATTTTTCAACTCTGACTGAGCTTTCTATAAAGTCTCTTTCAAAGCTTTGCTCAAGTTTTCCGGAACGCTTGCGGAGACGGACCATTGGGGCTGCGGAATGATCTGTCCGGGAAAGGCCATAGCCTTGGGCGAAACTGATTTTACCCAGAACTATCCATGGCCGCGGAAACCTTGGGCAGATACCATTGGTGATCGAAACCGATCCATGTTGTTAATCCGCTGGCTAGCCATTAAGGACAGCGGTTTTTTTTTGCCGATAATTTGTCTTTGGAGAAAGTATGCGCGATTTTGATTATCGCAACCGGGAGCTTTATTGTGAAGGAGTCTCTCTGGCACGACTGGCGGAAAATGTCGGCACGCCCTGTTATGTTTACAGCACGAGTGCTCTGCTGCGCGCTTACAGTGAGCTCGACGAGGCTTTCGCCTCGGTTGATCATTTGATCTGCTTTGCCATAAAAAGCAATTCCAATCTCGCCGTGCTCAAACTTCTCGCCGCTCAGGGAGCCGGCATGGATATCGTATCCGGCGGCGAGCTTTACCGCGCCCTGCAGGCGGGAGTTCCCTCAGACCGTATCATTTACAGCGGTGTGGGAAAATCGGAAGCTGAAATCCGCTATGCGCTTGCGAGCGGGATCCTCTGTTTCAATGTGGAAAGCCTGCCGGAACTTGAGGCCATCGAGCGGGTGGCATCCTCTGGAGACCGGCCCGCACCGGTATCTCTGCGTATCAACCCTGATGTGGAAAGCCGCACGCACGAGTATACCTCGACCGGAAAAAAAGAAAACAAATTCGGCATACCTTATTCCCAGGCCCTGGACTTTTACAAGGAGCTTGGCAAGTTCAGGCATTTGAAAGTACTCGGGATTGACACCCATATCGGTTCGCAGGTTACGGAAATAGAGCCGTTTGTCCAGGCTTTCCGGAAACTGGCCGGGCTTTTCGAGCGGCTGCGTGAAGCCGGAACAGCTCTCCAGTTTATGGATATCGGAGGAGGCCTCGGTATTACCTACAGGGATGAAACTCCTCCCACTGCGGCTGAATTTGCCCAGGCGGTGCTGCCGATTATAAAGCCTCTGGGCTGCCGGATAATTCTCGAGCCGGGCCGCTTTATCAGCGGCAACGCCGGGGTTCTACTGACCCGGGTGCTTTATTTCAAACAAACCGGGGTAAAGAATTTCGCCATAATCGACGCCGGGATTAACGACCTGATCAGACCCAGCCTTTACAATGCCTATCACGAGATTTTGCCGGTTAAAGAGAATGACGGGAAAAGGCTCAAAATGGATGTCGTGGGTCCGATCTGCGAAACCGGCGACTGGCTTGCCAAAGACCGCGAACTGCCCGAATTGGAGGAGGGCGATCTTCTAGTGTTCATCAGTGCCGGAGCTTACAGCGCAACTATGAGTTCAAATTACAACAGCCGGCCCAGAGGAGCCGAGGTGCTGGTTGAGGGAAGCTCATACCGGGTTGTGCGCCGGGCCGAAAGCTATGCGGATCTGGTGCGGGGCGAGGAGGTCTGAAGCCATGGCCGAATTTGTCAAATTGCACGGCTGCGGCAATGATTACCTGTTTATCGACTGTCTGGATAGAGAACCGCCCGCGGACCCCTCGCTTCTCTCCCGCAGGATGAGCGACCGCCATTTCGGCGCCGGCGCCGACGGCCTGGTGCTCATCCTCCCTCCTGAAACGGATGCGGCCCTATGCCGGATGAGGATATTCAACTCGGACGGCTCTGAGGCGGAGATGTGCGGCAATGCTATCCGCTGCCTGGCCAAGCTGGTTTACGAGAGCGGGAGGATTGTCCAAGAGCGGATGCTCGTGGAAACAGGGGCCGGCCTGCGGAGCCTGGAACTCGAGGTGGTACAGGGCAAGATACCCCGCGTGCGCGTTGATATGGGACCGCCCGGGTTCGGGCCCGAGGAAACAGGCGTGCGGCTTGATAACTCCTGCACCGTTGAATATCCCCTGGCTGTCAAGGACCAAAAATTCAGGATCACCTGTGTTTCAATGGGCAACCCCCATGCGGTTATTTTTCTGAAAGAGCCGGTGGAAGATTTTCCGGTGCGGCATTTCGGACCGCTGATCGAGAATCATCAGCTCTTTCCCAACCGCACGAATGTCGAATTTGTCAATGTTCGAGGGGCCAACACCCTGCGCCAGCGGACCTGGGAACGCGGTTCCGGTGAAACCCTGGCCTGCGGCACCGGGGCCTCGGCTGCGGCTGTAGCCTCGATCCTGACCGGCCGCTCATCTCCCGGCAAAGTCGAGGTCGTGCTGAATGGCGGCACGCTGGAGATCCATTGGCGGGAGGGTGAAAATGTATTCATGACCGGACCGGCTGAGAAAGTGTACACCGGATGCTGGCCGGACTGACAGCCTGTGCCGGAAGTTCTCCAGGCGGTTTTTAAGCAGCAGCAAGCCTGGGAACCGGGATAACGGTCACATTGAGTATTTGTTGTCGAGAGTGGACAAAGTAAAAAGGAGTTTTATTCATGGCGGATACTTTCATCCAGGACATTTTCGCTCAGCGTATCGGCGGAAAGAATTTCGGCAAAGAAACCACCATCTATAAATTCGAAAAAATAAAACGGGCCAAGCGCGCCGCTGTGCAAGAGCATCCGGATCTGGAGCTGATCGATCTGGGTGTCGGCGAGCCGGATGGCATGACACCCGGAGTGATAGTCGAGACCCTTGTCGAACAAGCCGGAAAGCCCGAGAACCGCGGCTACACCGACAACGGTATCCAGGAGTTCCGCGAGGCCGCGGCCCAATACATGGAAAAGGTTTTCGGAGTGACAGGGCTCGATCCGCAGACCCAAATAAACCACTCTATCGGCAGCAAAAGCGCCCTGGCACTCCTTCCCAGCGCCCTGGTCGATCCCGGTGATGTGGTGCTGATGACTGTGCCGGGCTACCCTGTTTTCGGCACCCACTCGAGCTGGTACGGCGCCCGGGTTGTCAACCTGCCCCTGACTGAGGAAAACGATTTCCTGCCGGACCTGGATTCATTGGATGCGGAAACGCTTAAAAAAGCCAAAGCGCTTGTGCTCAATTACCCCAACAATCCCACAGGAAAATGCGCGAGCACCGAGTTCTACCGCCGGGTGGCGGAGTTCGCGCGAACCTATCGCGTGGCCGTGATTCAGGATGCAGCCTATGCGGCCCTGACATTCGGCCGCAAGCCGCTGTCTTTCCTCTCGGTTGAAGGGGCGATTGAAGTGGGAATCGAGCTTCACTCTTTGTCCAAGTCTTACAATATGACAGGCTGGCGGATCGGTTTTGTCTGCGGAAACGCGGGGCTGGTCAAGGCTTTCGCCGAGGTCAAGGACCATTCCGACAGCGGCCAGTTCGCCGCCATCCAGAAAGCCGCGGCAGCGGGCCTCAGACATCCCGAGCTAACAGAAAAGATCCGCGACAAATACGAGCGCAAGCTAAAACTTCTCTGCGAGGTTTTCACAAGCCTGGGTTTCTCAGCCCGCATCCCCGAGGGAACGTTCTACCTTTACATGCCGGGCCCTAAGGGTATTGCCGGCGGCCGGCGATTCCACACTGCGGAAGAATGCTCCCAGTACCTGATCCGCGAGCACCTGATATCAACAGTGCCCGAGGATGCCGCAGGGGCGTATCTGCGCCTCAGCGCAACATTCGCGGCGCCCACTCTGGAAGATGAAAAACGCATCGCCGGGGAGCTAAAGAAGCGGCTGGGCAGGATAAAATTTGTTTTTTAATTTTCCAATTTGTTTATTATTTAAGGAATGACGCGTATCAACAAACACAAAGATAATTTCCCACTCCCTCAAGGAGGCAGCATGTTTAAGGGATCGATAGTGGCTCTGGTCACTCCTTTTCACAACGAAAAAGTGGATGAAAAGGCCCTGGGTGACCTGGTGGAATTCCAGTTGGAAGGGGGGACCCATGGCATTCTTCCCTGCGGGACCACGGGAGAATCAGCCACCCTGGACCAAGCCGAGCATGTCAGAGTGATCCAGGTGGTTATCGAGGCCGTAAATGGCAGGATTCCGGTAATCGCCGGCACAGGCAGCAACAGCACCAGAGAGGCTATCCACCTTACCGGCGAGGCCAAAAAGCTCGGTGCCGATGCCGCTCTCCTGGTGAGCCCCTATTACAACAAGCCGACCCAGGAAGGCCTTTACCAGCATTACAAGGCTGTCAGCGAAGCAGTGGACATCCCGCTTATCCTTTACAACGTGCCTTCACGCACCAGTAAAAACATTGAGCCTGAAACCGTGGCCCGACTGAGCGGATTGAAAAACATCGTGGCGATCAAAGAGGCCTCGGGGAGCCTCGACCAGGCAAGCCAGATCGCCAGCCTCTGCGATATTACGATCCTCTCCGGCGATGACTCGCTTACCCTGCCGCTCATGTCTATCGGCGCCACAGGAGTGGTCTCGGTGGCGGCCAATGTGGCTCCCTCCCGGTTGGCCGCAATGACCGAGGCCTGGCTGGAAGGCGATCCGGTACTGGCTAAAAAACTGCATTTCGAGCTGTTTCCGCTTTTCAAGGCCCTGTTTATCGAAACCAACCCCATTCCGGCAAAAGCAGCTCTGGCAGCTATGGGGAAAATCGAGGAAGAGTATCGCCTGCCGCTGTGCCGGATGGCTGCGGGCAATCGTGAGAAACTCATTTCAGTGATGAAAACTCTCGGCCTGCTCTGAGCACTGGGCGTTCGAGCAAGCGGCCGGGCAATCGGAGCGGCTGATAAATCGAAATCCTTCAATCAAAGGACTGCCTTAAATGATCGATATTTGCTTGGTTGGCGCCTGCGGACGGATGGGCCGGAGAATTACCGCGGCTGTCTGTGGGACCAATGATATGCGCCTGGCAGCGGCTGTGGAAATACCGGGCCATCCTTTATTAGGCCAGGATCTAGGCCAGGTGGCCGGTGTCGCTCCTCTGGGGGTTGCGGTAAGCGCCAGCTTGCGCTCAGTGCTGCCCAAGTCCGGAGTGGTAATAGATTTCTCCCTGCCGGATGGAGTGGAAGAGACCGCGCAAGCCTGCCTCGAGTTCGGAGTTCCCCTGGTAACCGGGGTTACAGGCATCAAGGAAAAAGGAGCTGATAAATTGCGGGAGGCGGCTTCCCGGGTGGCTGTGGTCTGGGCTCCCAACATGAGCGTGGGTGTAAACCTGATGTTCAAGGTGGCTGCGGAAGTGGCTAAAGTTTTGGGAGAGGATTACGATGTGGAGATAGTGGAAACCCACCACCGTTTTAAAAGGGATGCCCCGAGCGGGACAGCGAAGCGGCTTGCCGAGGTAATCGCCGCAAGCCTCAACCGGGACCTCGAGCAGGTGGCCCGTTACGGCCGCCAGGGAATAACCGGAGAAAGAAACCCCAGCGAGATAGCAATCCACGCCCTTCGCTCAGGGGATGTAGTCGGCGAGCATACAGTCATTTTCGGCGCGCTGGGCGAGCGATTCGAGATCACTCACCGCGCTCACAGCAGGGATACTTTCGCCCGGGGAGCAGTGGTTGCCGCACGGTTTGCTTCGAGAGCGGAACCCGGCTTGTACGATATGCAGGATGTCCTGGGCCTGAAAACCTGAAGTCCTGCCCCTTCGCGAATAAGAGCCGTGGATTATAGTTTTTTTTCAAGCAAATTCCACTTACATTTGCGGTAATTTTTCAGTTAAGCATTTAATCATTCAGGAGGCGGTTTATGTCTTTATCCAAATGTATCTCAAGAATCGAGGAATCAATCACCCTTGCCATTACCGCAAAGGCCAAGGCTATGAAGGCCCAGGGCCTGGATGTAATCGGAATGAGCGCCGGGGAGCCCGATTTCGATACCCCGGAAAATATCAAACAGGCGGCGATAAAGGCCATCAAAGACGGGGTGACTAAATATACTCCGACAGCGGGTACGCCGGAGCTGCGCAAAGCAGTGGCGGAAAAGTTTAAAAAAGACAACGGGCTCGATTACAGGCCTGAGGAAATCATCGTGGGCTGTGGAGCCAAACACTCGGTCTTTGTAGCGATCATGGCCCTAGTGGATGAAGGTGACGAGGTGATTATCCCCACCCCATACTGGGTAAGCTACCCGGAAATGGTGAAAGTCGCCGGCGGCACTCCGGTCATTCTGGAAACCACTTCCGAAAACGAGCTCAAGGTGACTGCCCAAGAGCTGAAAAAGGCAATCACGCCTAAAACAAAAATATTCATCCTGAACTCGCCCTCGAATCCGAGCGGAATGGTCTACACAAAGAAAGAGCTGCTCTCTCTGGCCGAGGTCCTGAGAAGCACCAAGGTTTGGGTGATCAGCGATGAAATATACGAGAAAATCCTTTACGACGGTGCAGAGCATCACTCCATCGCCGCTCTGGACAAGCAAGTTTTTTCCAGAACGATCACGATCAACGGAGTCTCGAAGTCATACTCCATGACCGGCTGGCGTATCGGCTATGCGGCCGGTCCCCTGGAGGTGATCAAGGGCATGGGGAAACTCCAGAGCCAGGAGATATCCAATCCCTGCTCCATAGCTCAGGTGGCAACAATCGAAGCCCTTACCGGCCCGCAGGACAGCGTAGCCATGATGGTCAAGGCTTTCGATGAGCGCAGGCGCTACCTGGTCGGACGCCTGAATGCCATGCAGGGTATAAGCTGTGTCAATCCCAGAGGAGCGTTCTACGCTTTCCCGGATTTCAGCGCCTACTACGGCAAAAAGGCGAATGGCAGAGCGATCTCAGGCAGTGTCGAGATGTGCAATTATCTGCTTGAGGAGATGAGAGTGGCAGTCGTGCCGGGCGAGGGATTCGGCGCGGACAAACACTTGCGAATCAGCTACGCCACATCAATGGAGGCGATTAAAAAAGCCCTCGACCGGATCGAGGAAGGTTTAAAAAAGCTTTCCTGAAAATTACGAAAGCCCGGGAAAGAAGAACTTTCCCGGGCTTTTTCTTTCTCCTTCAGTCAGCCTGGCTCCTCAACCTACTCGGATTTAACTATCGAGAACTCATTATCACGGTCAATCTTCCGTCCTGAGGCCACATCGGTCACCTCAATATTCAGACTGTATCTTCCGGGAGGGGAATCGGTGATATCAATAGAAATATATTCGGCTTGAGCAATTTTCTCTGGGTCTCCCTCTTTATCGAAAGTGAGAGTTATCTTACCCTTTTCCTCAGACATACGGGCCAGCTTGCCGAAAGAAGCCAATATCTTTGAGGCGATGTTACGGTCGAGTTTTTCTGCCTTGATTGTGAAATCCACATTGTAATGTTTCTTGCCCTCTCCATCCTTGGTCAAAAAATAAATCTCGTAGTAGACAAACACCGCCTGGTCCTGGCGGAAAGTGCGTGAGGGCAACGGCATCACATTATATTGGCCCCGGGTGAACTTGCCCGATTTTCCACCGTCAAAGGGCGTAATGTTCGAGGCAAGTATGATCTGGCTGACATTAAAGTCATTCACCTTATACTGGTTAACCGGGATATCCCCCTTGAAAATACCGAGATGATTCGACCCGAGATCGCGTACGCTTACCGAATAATGGTAGTTGCCAGGCGGCACGTTGACATTCTGTTTATCCACCATCAGCAAACCCGTATTACTCTTGTCAGGTTCCTGGCTCAACTGGTAGCTCCGACGGTTGTAAACACGTTTGACCTCGCTCCAGTCCTGATCGAACAAGGCGAAAGTGACCTCGTAATTAACTCTCACCCCGATTATATCCCGCTTGAACTCGAGTTCGCTCACTGGCATGCCGTAGAAAATGTTCACATTGCTATTGGCGTTCATGGCCATGAAATCAGCAGTATAATAATAGTAATCAAGCGGCTCCACTCCCATGTCCGGGGCATAAGTTTCGGTTTGCATACCTGTAGTCAAACCGGGTTCCAGGATCCTTGACTCTTCCATCTCGAAATTGGTGACCATTTCCTGGTAGAGATAGTCCGGATCGTTGAAATCCGCTTTCATGCTGGCTAACCTGAAATAGATGGGATCGATCTCGGCACGGTTGTAAAGAAGCTCGCGGAAATTACTGCCGAAATCAGGAGCCTCCATGAGTGTGGTCTCCTGCGGATTATCAGGGTTCACCTGCTGATCGTAAGCGGTGGCAAATGCGGCGCCGACCACCGCTTCGATCAATCTCGGCACAATGTAGTAAGCAGTGGTTTTTTTGACAAAGTGGTAAATAAAATTATCGGGTTTCCGCCGATACAGCCAGGTCTCATTGTCCCGGATACCGAAATTTCCTATCAGCCTGGCCACCTGATCCGGCTTGCCGTGCTTGATATAGATAATTCCGCGATCATCATAGCCTTTGGTTTGCTTGATGTTGTAATTCTGTTTGGCGTAATTCAACCTTCGGTAATGCTCCACCAGCCGCTCGTTATACTCGGTGGTAGGCGAAGGGTCGCGGCCTTTCCAGAACTTGCGGAAAAAAAGCTTCTTCTGCTCGATTGTTCGAGCCTGCTTGTATTCACTTCGCTCATTCGGCCTTACGATGTCGATAATATCACGGTACATTTCCCCGGCCGCTGTTTCGTTCAGATCGTCAATACACTGAAAATAATAAACGCTGGCTATCCGATTGTCTTCAAGAACAAAAAATGCCCGGGCCATTAATAACTTCATCAAAGCAGTCATTTTCTCAGGGCCTTCACTGGATAAATCCCCAAGAATGGTTTCTGCTATCTCCCGGTTATAAATATCAAAAAATCCAAGGCCGAGGGTATATATCGATTCGCTTTGATCGGGATTCGCCTCCAGCAGGCGCTGAAACAGGTCGAGAGCCATCCTGTTCTGTCCGGTTTTTATATACAATTCTCCCAGACGCTCGCTGGCGTTGTGCGCTTTGTGATCCACATCCACAATGTTTTCAAGCAGATTGATAGCTACCTGGAAATTCTGAGGATCCTTTTCCTTCATTAATTTTTGTGCCGGATTCCAGTTGGCATCGATGTACCCACTCTGATTCACTGGATAATTTTGCCAGCCCCCGAAGGGTAGGTGATATCCATCTCGGGCGGCCTCCAGAAAGAATTCAGTGGCTTTCTCTCTGCCAGTTTTAGATTTATCCTCCCCCACAGCAGCCACTCCAAGCAAGAAACGCGCTTCGCCTAACTGGGGGTTCTGATCCACAATCACTTTAAGTATCGCGGAGGCAGAGGGAAAATTACCTCCCAACATTTGGGATTTGGCATCATCCAGCTTCCCCCGGAGTTGGTTATCAATAGCAGGTTTAGAGCTCTCCTGGGCATTTACCTGCGAAAAAACACTTAAGAGGAGTGAGAGAACAATTGTGTGAATATAACGAGACATCTTGTACTCCTTTTTCCCTAAAACAGGCGTTATAACTTTAAAAACACACTATTTGCAATATCGGAAAGTTTAAATGATATATCATCAATAAAATTTTAACAATAAAAAAGTTAAAATTAATAAAACAGGCGCAAAAAGAGATTGTTTCAGAAAAGAATTAAAATCAGTCCAGCGGATTATCAAAAAAACGCATCAATAAATGTCATCCGAATCTTCAAACCAAACCAGAAAATAATTACAGGATCAACTGTTTTCAAGCGTAAAAGTATCTTTTGATACACCTTAATTGAATATCAGGTTCAATAGAGAAATTTAACACGATCTGTTTTGTCAAGCTGTTCTTTTCTTTTTTACTTGATAAATTATATTGAATTTAATATTTTTTAAGTCTTTAAAAATCATACTTATTTTGAGCTTTTTCATCCGGAAAAAAGTCTTTAGCCAAATACCATTTTAAAAGTTATTTAATTACTTATACCCATATTCAAGGTACGATGTTCAAAGAATATAAAAAGAATTTCAACCTGCCGGAACTGGAAAGCGAAATTCTCTCTTTCTGGGAAGAAAACCGCATTTTCCAGAAGAGCCTCCAGCAAAATAAGGGCCAGGAACGGTTTATTTTTTACGAGGGTCCTCCGACAGCCAATGGAAAACCCGGAATCCACCACGTTATCAGTAGAACGATTAAAGATCTGGTCTGCCGCTATTACACCATGAGGGGCTATCATGTTCCCCGCAAAGCAGGGTGGGATACGCACGGTCTGCCTGTGGAGATTGAAATCGAAAAGATGCTTGGTATCAACGGCAAAGAACAGATCGAAGAATACGGGGTGGAAAAGTTCAATAAATTATGCCGCGAAAACGTCTTCAAATATGTCAAAGACTGGGAACAGCTCTCCCAGCGAATGGGCTACTGGCTTGACTACGAAAATCCTTATATCACCTATGACCGCGATTATATCGAGTCGGTCTGGTGGATTCTCAAGCAATTCTGGGAAAAAGAGCTGCTCTATAGCGGGCACAAGATCCTCCCCTACTGTCCCCGTTGCGGGACCGGACTTTCAAGCCACGAGGTTTCACTGGGCTATCAGGAAGTGGAGGACCCGAGCGTTTTTATAAAAATGCGGACTGCCGAGGAACCCGATACTTATTTTCTGGTGTGGACCACCACCCCCTGGACTTTGATTTCCAATGTCGCCCTGTGTGTAGGTCCGGACCATACTTATGCCAAGGTCCGCCACGGGGGCGAGACTTTGATCATGGCCGAGGCCCTGGTCGATAAGCTCATCGGTCCGGAAGCTGAAATTCTGGAAACCTTCGCTGGAAACACGCTCGGACGGAAAAAATATCACCCGCTTTTCGAATTTGTGCAAATACCGCCTGAGAAAGAGGCCTTTTATGTAACGCTCGGCGATTTCGTGAGCCTTGATGAGGGTACCGGGATTGTCCACATCGCTCCTGCCTTCGGTGCCGATGACTATGAGCTTTCCCGGATCTACGGACTGCCTCTGGTTCAGCCGGTTGACGAGAGCGGTAATTTTACCGCTGAAGTCACCCCCTGGAGCGGCAGGTTTGTCAAGGATGCCGATAAGGAAATTATCCGGAATCTGCAAGAACGCGGACTTCTTTTCAAAGCGGAAGGCTATGTACACAACTACCCCTTCTGCTGGCGCTGCGCCACCCCCCTGCTCTATTACGCGCGAGCATCCTGGTATATCAACACCAGCCGGTTCAAAGAGCAATTGCTCGAAAACAACAGCCAGGTCAACTGGTTCCCACCCGAAGTGGGAAAGGGGAGATTCGCCGAGTGGCTGGAAAACAACGTGGACTGGGCGCTCAGCCGGGACCGTTACTGGGGCACGCCGCTCAATATCTGGATCTGCGGCTCCTGCTCCTGCAAGCACGCCGTGGGAAGCGTCGCCGAGCTGATCGAGATGGGGGAAAACGTGCCGGATAATATCGAACTGCACAAGCCCGATGTGGATCAGATCGTCTTGCGCTGTCCCAAATGCAAGGGGAAGATGCAGCGGGTTCCGGAGGTTATCGACTGCTGGTTTGACTCCGGCAGCATGCCTTTTGCGCAGATCCATTATCCGTTCGAACACGGCCAGGATTTCGAGAACTATTTCCCCTGCCACTTTATCTGTGAAGCTATCGACCAGACACGGGGCTGGTTCTACAGCTTGCTTGCAATCAGCACCCTGCTTAAGGGTAAAGCCCCCTACCGCAATGTGCTGGTCAATGACCTGATCCTCGATAAAACAGGGCAGAAGATGAGTAAATCCATAGGTAATGTTGTCAACCCCTGGGATATATTCAACAGCTACGGAGCGGACCCTTTGCGCTGGTACCTTTTAAATGTGAGCCAGCCCTGGCTGCCCAAGCGATTTGACGATAAGGGGCTCGGCGAAGTCGTGCGAAAATTTTTCGATACGCTGATAAACGTTTACTCTTTCTTTGCCCTATATGCGAATATCGACAATTTCTCGCCTGACAAACACAGGCCGCAGGCCCAAAGTCCGGATGAGCTGGACCGCTGGATTATCAGCCGCCTGAATTCGGTCATTCGGGAGGTGAGAGAAGATTTTTCAAATTTCGATCTTACCCGGATCACCCGGCGCTTGCAGCAGTTTGTGATCGATGAGCTGAGCAACTGGTATGTGCGCCGCAATCGCAGACGGTTCTGGCAGTCAGGCGATTCGGAAGATAAAATACACGCTTTTACCACTCTCTGGGAAGTACTGGCCAAAGTTGCGCAGCTTATCGCGCCTTTTACTCCCTTTACAGCCGAGGAACTCTACCGCAACCTCGTAGCGAGCCAGAATTCCGGGGAAGCCGAAAGCGTGCACTTGAGCAGCTTCCCGGAAACGGATGAAAAGCTTATCGATACCAGGCTCGAACGCAAGATACAAGACTCGATCAAGCTTGTGGTTCTGGGCCGGGCCGCCAGAAACAGGTCCAGGATCAAAGTGCGCCAGCCGCTGGGAAGGATGATGGTCGCAACTCCGCACGAGATCGACAGGGCCGATTTAGAATCGATCAGCCAGATCATCCGGGATGAGATCAATGTCAAGCAGATCCAGCCCATCCAAAACGCTTACGACTATGTAACACTGTATGTGAAACCGAATTTCAAAGTGGCAGGTCCAAAATTTGGAGAAAAAGTCAAGACCCTGGCCCAAAAGCTTTCCAGCCTCGAGCAGGAAGATATCCGCCGGTTCCATCAACTGGGAGAGCTGGAACTGAGCCTGGACGGTTCCTCTGTCAGGCTGACTCTCGAAGATGTCGAGCTGCGTTCAGTCGACCGCGAGGGATTCGTGGTAGAGACCGAGGGAGGTTACGGGGTTGTGCTCTCAACTGAATTAAATCAGCAGCTTATCGATGAAGGCCTGGCCCGGGAGCTGGTGAACAAGATTCAGAATATGCGCAAAGCCGCAGGTTTCGATGTGATCGATCGGATCGAGGTGGGCATTCAATCAACCGAGAAAGTGCGCCAGGCCGTTGATTCATTCGGAGATTATATCTCGAGGGAGACTCTTTGCCTGAGGCTTACAAGTTCGGTGCCTGATTCCCACGATTTCAAGCAGGAGTGGGAGATTAACGGCGAACCGGCGGTGATCGCCATCCGGAAATCTTATTCCGGTTCTTGAGCCGGCAGGTCAGGTAGTGTCAATTAAAATTTTGAGGTTTAGCATGAACGTACAGGAAAAGAAACACTTCGAGAAACGCCTGCTCGAGGAAAGGACAAAAATCCTGAAGGAAATGGGACGTTTTGGCGAGTCCTATAATAAAAACCTCAAAGAGTCCGCGGGTGACCTCTCAGCCTATAGTTTTCACATGGCGGACATGGGAACCGATGTGGAGACGCAAGAAAGAGCCTTCCAGCAAGTGAGCAAAGAAGGCCGTCTTCTCTACCACATCGATGAGGCCCTGCGCAGGCTCTATTACGGTGATAATTATGGACTTTGCGAGTCCTGCGGCGGATTCATCGACAAAGCACGTCTGGAAGCCGTTCCCCATGCAAGGCTCTGTATCGAATGCAAATCAAAGGAAGAAAATGCCAAAGCCTAAGGCATCCTTCTTAAAAGTCGCCCTTAAGTCTCGACTCTGGGTGTTTTTCACCATAGTCCCTGCCGTCTTTTTTGCAGACTATTTCACCAAGCTCATTGTCCAGCGAACCATGGTACCTTACGGGGAAACCATCCCGATTATCGACAATCTGGTCAAGCTCCGCTTTATTTACAACGAGGGGATCGCTTTCGGGATAAGGTTTGGTTTCACCTCCGGCTGGGCTCTGATCATTGTCTCCTCTGTCGTGGCATTGCTCCTGGTCGGCTACTTTTTCTTCTCCAAGCATGTCGACCTGCCTGGACTGGTAGCCCTCAGCCTGATCGCTGGCGGGGCTTTCGGCAACCTTTACGACCGCATATTGAATGGAAGGGTTGTGGACTTTATCGAGTGCGGGATAAAAGATTTGACCTGGCCGGTGTTCAATGTGGCCGACATTGCGGTCACCTGCGGGGCTGCCCTTCTTGCCTTGCGCCTGTTTTTCAGCGATCAACCGGAAAAAGTGCAGGAAGAGGGGAAAAACCCTCCGCAGGCAGCCCCGACACAAAAAAAATCAGATTGATTGTTGAGGTTGCCCACCTCGGTATTCAGGTTTATCGTGAACGAAAAAACCAGGATTAAATACAAAACCATCGCTGAGGATGAGGGTGAGCGGCTCGATGTGGTTTTGGCTAAACGGCTTGGAATCTCGCGGACGCGGATGGCGGCGCTCCTTAAAAGTGGAGCTGTCACCAGTGAAAGTAAGAAAAACCTCAAACCCTCAACCATTGCCCGGGCAGGAGAGATTTTCACTCTGCCCACTCCTGAAAAGTGCCCTCGCGGCACCCGGGTCATTCCCGAAAATATACCGCTCAATATCCTTTTCGAGGATCAGCACCTGCTGGTAGTCGATAAGCCGGCCGGCATGGTGGTACACCCGGCGCCGGGCCATTACAGCGGAACTTTGGTAAATGCGCTCCTGGCGCACATCAACACCGCACTCGACCCCCGCCTCGAGGCTCTGAGGCCGGGTATCGTGCATCGCCTGGACAAGGACACCAGCGGACTTCTTGTCGTAGCCAAAACTTTCGAGGCGCACACACAGCTTTCCGAACAGATTAAGAACCGCAAGGCTTCAAGAATTTATCTCGCACTGAGCTGCGGACACTGGCCCAAAATGGAGGACACTATAGCTGCCCCGGTGGGACGGTGCCGAACAAACCGCAAGAAAATGGCTGTCCTGGCCAAAGGGGGCCAAGAGGCGGTCACTGTTTACCATGTACTCCAAAGTTTTGCAGTCGCCGAGCTGGTGGAAGTGCACCTTCAGACGGGCCGCACACACCAGATCCGCATTCATTTCGCCCACTGCGGGCACCCGGTGCTGGGAGATCCGCTTTACGGGGGCAGAAAGGTCTTTCTGAGAGGATTTACGGGCAGCCACCCCCGAATGGTCCGGGCATTGCTGGCTTCGAGCACCCGTCAGGCCCTGCACGCCTCCAGGCTGTCTTTCAATCATCCCTTGACAGGAGAAAGGATGCAGTTCACCAGCCCCCTTCCCGATGACTTTAAAACCCTTCTGCAGATACTCTCCCAACCTGGTTAGATCAGCCAATGGAGCGAGCTTAAAAAATGAACAAATTACTGCGGGAATATCAAATCGGCGATCCAGTAGACTCGGTCTGCATGCTCACAAGCCTTACAATCAAGCAGACCCGCCAGCAAAAACCGTTTCTCAAGCTCGAGTTCGGTGATTCGAGCGGCCGGGTGGCTGGAGTGATGTGGGAGGGGTTTGACGAGGAGGTTACTAGAATCGCTCCCGGGGAAATTTTGCGCATCCAGGGAAAAATGGAAGAATGGGAGGGCCAGGCGCAAGTGTCGGTAAAAAGCCTAGCCCGGCCGGCCCCAGGCGAATATGATCCGGCGCAGCTTCTTCCCGCCAGCGAGAAGGATGTCGAGAGCATGCTCGCCGAGCTGGACGATATAATCCTGAGTGTCTCTTACTCCCCCTTGCGCCATCTCCTGAGCTCGATATTCGGTGACAGCGATTTCAGGGAGGCTTTTGCAAAAGCCCCTGCAGCCAAAAGATGGCATCAGCCCTATCTGGGAGGACTGCTCGAACATACGCTGAATGTATATTCCCACGCTGTGGCCCTGGCCGGGCGTTATCCGCAAGTCGAGAGCGACCTGGTTAAAGCCGGCGCCCTGGTGCACGATATCGGCAAGACAGTGGAATACCAATGGGAGAACTTTTTCGAAACCTCGACCCAGGGCCGGCTCCTCGGCCATCTGGTTATCGGGGTGGAAATTCTGGGGTCTTGGATAGGCCGCCAGAAAAACTTTCCGGAAGAGGCAGGCTGGCACCTGAAGCATATCATTCTCAGCCACCACGGTCATTTCGAATTCGGAAGCCCGGTTTTGCCCAGGACCCTGGAGGCCCTTATCGTGCACTTTGCCGATGACCTGGACGCCAAAATGAGCGGCGTATTGCGCATTTACGAACGGGAGCAAGAGGACCCCGGCCTATGGACAAGCTATATCAAGCTAATGGAGCGCGAATTTTACAAGGGTCCGGTATTTTCTCTCAAGCTCCGGGAGAATAAAAACCAAAGTAAAACAGAAAAGAAAACCGCTCCAGAGGTCAAAGGCCATCAACAGGAGCAGTTTCTTTTCCCGGGAGAAGATCAGTAGGGGCAGACCCGCATAAGCGCTAAGTTGTTGTAATATTTCTAAGCCGAATTATTTTCAATAATTCGCAATGCCTTATAAATGATAAAGTTATATTTCATCCCTATGATTAGGAGATTTACACACCCCGCCCGCTTCGCGGGCACCCCTCTCAAGAGGG
>DATKXY010000123.1:0-28420 GCA_035528795.1 archaeon
AGAAGCTGGAAGAAAAGAAGCCGGGAGTGCGGGAGGTCAGGATACCGGGCAGTAAAACGCAGGCTCCGTCAATGGAAGAAATGAAAAAGATTCAGCTCGCGGAATCCCAGGTCCAGGCCCAGCTCGTGGTTTTCGGAGACAGCCAGTTTGCCGAAAACTCCTACCTGCACTACGGCGGAAACTTTGACCTGTTTATGAATGCAGTCAACTGGCTGATCGGCGATGAGCGCCTGATCACTATCAGGCCGAAAGACCCGGAGGATCAGACTATTTATATAAACCAGAGGCAGTCCAAAAATATGGCCCTGACCGTGCAGTTGATCCTGCCCGTGGTCGTTCTGGTCTTTGGAGTTTGGGTCTGGATAATGAGATTGAGATAGGCTCTCGGGAAGCGCTTCTTATTCGAACTCCTACCTGGGGTAACTTTAAAGGAAACCTGTCATGAACTGGAAAACTATTGTCGTACTCTTGCTCGCTTGTATTGGTTTGGGCTTTTTTTTACTCAGGGAGAGCGCCCGGGAGAAAACCGGACCCCAAGAAGAGAATAAAAACTATCTTGTATCTTTTGAACCAGCCAGCGTAGTGGGCTTGAACGCTGTTTTTCTCGACAGCACCTTTGTCCTCCGGAAGCTGGGCGAAGAATGGGTTATGGCTCAGCCGTTCGGCGGCCATCTCGCCGATTCCATGACAGTCAACCATCTGCTGAAGGTCCTGAGCAGGATTGTGGTACAACAATCAGTTGCCGTTGACTCGATCGACCTGGCACAGGTAAGACTCGACAAGCCGGTTCTCTCTTTCACGCTGCATTTCAATGCTGGCGACTCGAGCAGATTGAATTTCGGGGTTCTGAACCCCACAACAGAAAATATTTATGTTCGCAGGAACGAAGAAGACATGGTTATGCTGATCAACCGCCTGTACGGGCCCATGCTGGGGGTCAGCGATTTAATGCTGCGAGGCAAGGGATTAATCGAGACGAAACCTTACCAGGTTAGACGGATAAGGTACGGTTCGCATGAGCGCCCGCTGTTTGCTGCCAGCCGGGAAACGGATAACGGTGATTGGTGGATCGAGACTCCCGGGGGGAAGGTCCTGGGGAATAAAAGATCAATTACGGATTTGCTCTCCAGGCTTTACGAGAACCAGGTGCGGGAATTCCATCCCCTGCAGGGAAAGACCGGGAGCGAAACCGGCCTGAGAAATCCTGTGCGCAGCTTCTGGATCGAGGGTGGAAATGGAGATACGACCGCAGTCTCTATCGGTAATTCGACAGAAGATGAGTACCTGCGCTGGGCTGAATCGAGCCTTTACCCCCAGGAGCTGCTTCTGGTTGATACTTCCCTGGTGTCCATATTGGACAAATTCAGTATCCAGGGTCTGCAGAATCTGCAGATGACCACTTTCCAGCCGGATCAGGTCGACCGGATCGAGTTGATGACCCCGATGGATACGCTTGTCATTGTCGCCGAAAACGATACCATCTGGCAAATCATAGAGCCGGAGAAAGTCGGCTGCAAGCTCTGGCAGATCGAGCTTTTGCTGATACATGCGGATACCATGGGGGCCATGGAGATATTGCCGCCCTCTTCCGGCAAAGGGTTCGAACATCCCCAGTTGACTCTTAGTTTATATGGCGGCGAAAAGGTGCTGGCCAGAATTCTGGTCGGTGATTACGCGGGCGATAAGGCAGTTTACATGCGGGATGATTTGCGTCAGATGGATTTTATCGCCCCGGAAAGAGAATTTCAGCGCCTCAATTACACTTTAAAAGATCTGGCCGATGTGCCGGTACGGCATGTGGTTCAATAGCGGGGGCTTATCAGTGTGCGGGGGGGAGATGATTCGGCAGGAATCTGATGTTAAGACTATGAATAAAAGGTTGTGGTTTCCGATATTTGTTGCGGCGGCTGTTTTTTTTCCCGCCGGGATCTTAAGAGCTGCGGCCCAAGTGGATGCAGGCCTGGACACCACAGCCATGCGCATAGGCGACCCTCTGACCCTGACCCTTACAGTCCGGACTGAACCGGGCCAGCAGGCGAGCTTTCCGGACCTTTCGACCGCGCTCGGCGGGTTCGATCTGTTATCCCAAGAGCCGCCTGAAAGATACGAGGATGATAATGGTTCCGCGCTCGAGCGGCGAAGCTGCAAGGTGACTACCTTCGAAACCGGCCGCCGGTTGATTCCCTCTCTCCCTTTTATTGTCAGCGCCCCGGATGGATCTGTCGATACCCTTCATACAGAGGAATTACCGGTCATTGTGGTAAGCCTCCTGGCTGATACGACCGCTGACCAGGTGAGGGCTCTCAAGGGGCTGATCGGGATGCCGAAACTCTGGCACCGCCTGGCGTGGTGGAGTGCGCTCGCTCTGGCTCTGTTAGCAGTGCTGGTGTTTTTATGGCGCAGGTACCTGGCCCGCAGGGAGGCCAGGCTGCGGGAGAAGTTTGCACCATTGGACCGGTCGCGGCCGGCACACCTCGTGGCCCTGGAAGAACTGGATCGCATCAAATCCATGGGTCTCATCGAAAAGGGGGAGATCAAGCTCTTTTATGTGCTGGTCTCAGAGGTGATTCGCCAGTTTTTGGACGCCCGCTTTGGGGTTGACGCCCCGGAGATGACAACCTGGGAAATCGATCTGGCTTTGGAGGAAAAGCTCCCTCGAGACGGCACTTTGAAAGCTCTGATCGTCGGGTTTCTCGAGACTTGCGATCTTGTCAAGTTTGCCAAGTATAAACCGTCGATAGTGGAAATCAACTCCACTTTCAACAGGGTCTACGAGATAGTGGAGCAAAGCCGCCCGGAGATTCCCGCAGAGCCTATAGAAACACAGCCTGCGGAACAAATGGCCAATGTAGGACCGGACTCTCAGCCTGCTCCGGACAACACATCCGGTGAAGGCGACAAGGAGTAAAAAGTGAACTTCGAGTTTGCAAACAAGTATCTCCTGTTACTGCTTCTGGTTCTTGCGCCGCTGGCCTGGATTTATTTCCGGTGGATCTGGCGCAGGAAAAGGGCCTTGAGGTTTTCGGACGTGCCCACAGTCTTGCGGGTCACCAGATCCTGGACCCGCTATCTGCCCCATGTGCCCTTTGCCCTGCGCCTCGGAATACTCGTTCTTATGATTCTGGCGATTGCCAGGCCGCGCAGCGGGGCCACTCACGAGGATATCTCCTCAGAGGGGATCGATATCATTCTCACAGTCGATATCTCGACCAGTATGCTGGCCGAGGATCTCAGACGCGGCGAGAACCGGCTCGAGGTGGCCAAGGGCGTGGTCGATGATTTTATCGGGCGCCGCAAGCACGACCGCATAGGGCTGGTGGCGTTTGCAGCCAAATCGGTCACCCGATGCCCGCCCACTCTGGACTACAGGGTTTTAAGCAACCAGCTCGAGAGTCTCGAGATCGGCATGATCGAGGATGGGACCGCAATCGGCGTTGCGCTGGCCAGCAGTGTCAACCGCCTGCGCAGCTCGAAGGCTAAAAGCCGGATAATCATTCTCTTGACCGATGGCATGAACAACAGGGGTGAAATTGATCCGCTGACAGCCGCAAAGGTTGCCGAGGCGAAAGATGTGAAAGTGTATACAATCGGCGTGGGGTCCCGCGGAATGGCTCCAGTGCCGGTGAAAGACGCTTTCGGCCGTACGCGGTATGTCAACCAGCCGGTGGAGATAGATGAGGCGACCCTGAAAGAAATTGCCGCTACCACCGGCGGGGTGTACTATCGGGCAACAAAAGCTGATGAGCTTGAGAAAATCTACCATGAAATAGACTCTCTCGAAAAGACAAAAATCGAGGTGCGGCAGTATCAGAGCTACACCGAGCTATTCGCCTTTTTCCTTCTGCCGGCCCTGGTGCTGCTTGTTGCCGAGGTAATTCTTTCAGGAACGAAATTCAAAACCATTCCGTGACAAAGTGAACCATGCGATTCGGTGATCCACAGTATTTCCACCTGCTCTGGCTTGTGCCTCTGGCAGCGCTTTTTCTCCTGGCTGTCGCCAGGCGAAGGAAGAGGCTCTTGGCTGGATTTGCGAATCCCGGACTTATCGGCCGGCTGGCTGACCCGGTTTTGCCTGGTGTGGGTTTTCTCAGGGGAGTAATGGTGCTCGCGGCCCTCACTTTTGCGGTTGTGGCTCTGGCGCGCCCCCAGTACGGCAAAAAGCCGGTCATTCTGAAACGGGAGGGCCGGGACATTGTCTTTCTTCTGGATACCTCTCTGAGCATGCTGGCTGATGACATGCAGCCGGATCGGCTGACCCGCGCCAGATTCGAGATTGCCAGTCTCCTGGACCGTCTGGAGGGAGACCGCGTGGGCCTGGTGCCGTTTGCCGGGGACGCTTTCGTGCTCTGCCCGCTGACCACGGATTATGCGGCCCTCTCGCTTTTTCTCGACGGTGCGGACACTGATATCATCTCTCAGCCTGGAACAAATATCGCCAGGGCTCTTCAGACAGGCACCGAAATTTTCGACCGGAAAGAGAGAGAGTACAAAGTTATGGTGCTGATAACCGACGGGGAGCAGCTTGAGGGAGACGCTCTCGAGACGGCCCGGAAGCTGAGCCAGGAGGGAATTCACCTCTATGCCATCGGTATCGGCACGCCGGATGGCGTCCCGATACCGGTCAAGGATGCCCAGGGCAAGGTTGTGGACTATAAAAGGGACTCCCGCGGCGAGGTTGTCATGAGCAGGCTGGGCGAGGGGCTGCTGGTCGATCTGGCCCATGCAGGCGGCGGCGAATATTACCGGGCCGGGCGAAGCGCCATCGAGCTGGATCGCATTTTCGAGGATATCAGAAAACTGGAGAAAAGACAGCTCGAGGCACGTGAATTCACGCTCTATCACGATCGCTACCAGTGGTTTCTGGGAGTGGCCCTCTTGCTTTTGATTATCGAGCCGCTGCTCTGGGAAACCTATAAAACCAAAGCGGAAAAGAGCGCTTGAGAACTGAATAAAGCTTAATTTCGAGGAGGAGAGTTTTTATAATGCCGGGTATTTTTAATACAAAGTTAAATCCAGTTATCTGCCTGATTTTTTTCCTGGTCTTTTTTGCCGGACGCTGGACCGATATTCTCAAAAGCGTCCCTGAAAGAGCTGAAGAGGCTTACAACGGCAAGCAGTACCAAAAAGCGCTCGAGCTTTTCCAGGAAGCCCAGACACACAATCCGGACTCCGATACCCTGGCTTACAACCTGGGAAACACCCTCTATCAGCTCGGGCGCTATGATGACGCAGCCGCGCAGTACGGCCGGATCCTCGGGAAAGAGAGCCCGGGAATCGCCCCCAACGCTCTCTACAATATGGGGAACACCCTGTTCCAGATGGGTAAGCAGTCCGCGAATCAGGAGTTCTTTAAAAATTCTCTCGAGGCCTATAAGCACTCCATCAAGCTCGAACCCAAGGATGAAGATGCAAAATACAACTACGAACTGGTTAAGCGGTTCCTGAAAGAGCAGGAGCAGCAGCAGAAAAACCAGCAGCAGAAAGATAACAAGCAGAAAGAGCAGGAACAGCAGAACCAGGACAAGAGCCAGAACCAGAAAGACCAGGAAAAAGATAAACAGAAAGAACAAAACCAACAACAACAGGAACAGCAGCAGCAAAAACAGCAGGAACAGCAAGCTCAGCCGCAGGAAGCCCGGCAGAAACCGGGACAGATGAGCAAGGAAGAGGCTGAGCGCATTTTGAACGCCCTCATCCGAATGGAAAAAGAGATGCAGGAAAAGGAGAAGGAAAAGAAAGTCATGGAGCGCAAAGGGAGGGGGCCTGACTGGTGAGCGGTCTCTTTAAAAAACCGGGGTTGCGGCAGGCGGTCAGAGCAGGCATTTTTTTCTGGGGCTTGCTCCTGGTCTTTTTCCAGTCGCCGGGAGCGGCACAGGATATTATTGTGAGCTTGAGCGCAAGCCCCCAGGAATTGGGTATCAATGACCGTCTGCAGTTGACTGTATCTGTCTCGGGTAAGATGATGAACGTGCCTGAGGCCCAGATACAGGGCCTTGAAAATTTTACAGTAGCGGGCCGGAGCCAGTCGACCCAGATTTCGATGGTCAATTTCGAGGTGACAGCCACCAAAACAACTAACTACACTTTGGTTCCCAATCAGGAGGGTGCTCTGACTATCGGCCCGGCAGTGGTCAATGCGGGCGGTAAAAGCTACAGTTCGGGTACGGTGACTGTCAAGGTGGGTGCAGGCGCGGCGGCAGCTCCGGGGCCCTCTCAGCCGCCTGGCGGAACGCAGCCTGCCCCGGCGCCGCAGCAAGCCCCGCAGAGCGGGAGGGAGGTCAGGCTCCCATCGACTTCTGTCGCCCCGGACAAAAGCGGTTTTATCATGGGATCAGTGGATAAGAGAGAGGTTTATCTCGGCGAGCAGTTGACCTATACTTTCGGTTTCTACAACCGTCTGCGCCTGGCTGAGAACCCTGGATACAGTCCCCCGAGTTTCAATGGCTTCTGGGTCGAAACCCTGGATGATCAGGCCCGTCAGTCCACACGGTCGGTGAACGGTATAATCTATTCGGTCCAGGAGCTGCGCTATGCGCTTTTCCCCACAATCGAGGGGGAGGCCAAAATCTCCGGGGCGAAATTAAGCTATTCTGTCGGAGGTATCAGGGACTTTTTCGGCTGGGACATTTTCGACCGGGGGAAAAAACTGAATCTCGAGACGCCAGCGGTTGAAATCAAGGTTAAACCTCTTCCCCTGGAAGGGCGGCCGGCGAATTTCAGCGGTGCGGTCGGCAAGTTTAACATTTCCGGCAAGCTCGATAAAAACAATGTCAAGCAGGGCGAGGCGTTCACCCTGATACTCACTGTCTCTGGAGAAGGGAATATCAAGACCATTCAGGAGCCTGTGCTGGCGGGAATGGATAATTTCGATATTTACGAATCCAAGAGCGAGGAGAATATCGATCGCTCAAGCGGAGTGATCAAGGGCCGGAAGGTTTTCAAGTATGTTATTGTCCCGCGCAAAGCCGGCGAATACAACTGGCCGGGCATTCCTTTTTCCTATTTCGACCCGCAAGCCGAAAAGTATTTCAGCCTGAAGACCGGCGATATCAGTTTCAGTGTTTTGCCAGGCGCCCAGGAGCAGGAGACTGTCACCTATCGTCTCTCGCCGGAAAGCGTGGTCGCTGTGGGAGAGGACATTCGCTATATCAAGGAAGGAACAAAAGCTTTACAGGGAGAGAGGAAACCGCTGTTCCAGACCAGGCTGTTCTGGTTTCTGCATCTGGTGCCTCTGGTCAGCCTTGCCGTATCGCTCCTCTACCGCCGCCACAAGGGCCGGCTCTTGAGCGATACAGGATATGCCCGCCTTAAGGGATCGAGAAAGAGGCTTGCGCGCCACTTGAAAGAAGCTGCAAAAGCGGTTTCCTCAGGCGACTGGACCGCCGGTTATGCGGCAGCCGAACGGGCGCTGGTCTATTTTATCGGTGACAAGCTCAATGTGGAGACTGTGGGCATGGTCACCGAGGGGATGGATGAGCTTCTGACGGGGAGAAATATCGATGAAGAAGTGCGCAAAGAGGTGCAGGAGTGTCTGGAGCATTTCGCCTATGTAAGGTTTGCGCCCCAGACCGGAGCTGATGAAAAAACCGCGCGGCAGTATCTTAAAAAAGTGAGGAGGCTTGCAGACCACCTCGACCGCGCGCTTTAACCCGGGCTGCCCTTAATCAAAATATCATAAGTCATCAGCTAAGCTGATGGTTCAGGCTTAGCTTTGCGGGATAGAGAGTCATTTGATTTACCAATGCTTGTTTTTAAGAGTTAAAATAATGCATGTAGGGGCGAGGCATGCCTCGCCCAAAACTGCTCGATAAAAGAACGGCGTTAAATAACACTCAGGCTGAGAATGAATGTAACAGCCCTTCCAAGGTCAAATTCAAGGCACCCAAAGGGATGATAATTGACTAAAAACCGGAGCATAAAATTGTTGATTGTGAATTCCGGACTCAGGCTGAGAGCTTTAGCATCCCTAATGGTGCTGCTGCTCGGTCTGGCCGCTTCTCTATCCGGATCGGATGAGACCACTACGCTTTCGCGGAAGTTTACCGACGCCAACCAGGCCTACAGCAACGGAAACTACGCCGAGGCTGTCCGCGGGTACGAAGAGCTTATCAAGATAGTGGGACCGAGCGCTGATTTATATTACAACTTAGGCTGTGCAGCTCTAAAAGCAGGACATCTGGGAGTTGCGGTAGTAAATTTCCACAGGGCGGAGCGGCTTGCTCCCCGGGATGAGGATATCAGGGCGAACCTGAAATTTGTCCAGGCGCTCTCCAAGGCAGAGGGCGAGGAAGAAAACGAAGGAAACAGTTTTATTATCAAAACCGTATTACGATGGGTATTTCTGCTCACTGACCGGGAAGTGGCTTATTTTCAGCTTGCTTCTCTTATCTGGTTTGCCGCCGGGATTACGTTTCTGGCTCTGGGTTACAGTGGAAGTCTCAGGCAGGCTGTGATTGTAATTACCGCGGCCGGTTTTTTCCTGCTCGTGGTAAACAGCACAATCATGGGTATCCACCTTTACCGGGACTATTATGTGCACGAGGCGGTGGTGGTGAAGGCAAACGCCGAGGCCCGCAGCGGCCCGGGGGAAGATAATATGCGGGTGCTGGTCATGCCGGAGGGCACACTGATCCGTTTGCGGGACACCAGAGGGAACTGGGTGCTGGTGAGCCTGCCCAGCGGGCGCAGCGGCTGGCTGAAAAGCGATGTACTGGAGGAGATTTGAATTTTCGCAGAGCAGCAGGCAGGAGCCAGGAAGAGAAAGCCTAGACCTGGTTTTTAGGATTTAATTGTCTGGAAAAAAACCTTCAGTTTGTTTTACCCCGAATAGATCTGCTTGAGAGCAGCCCTTGCCGGTTATCAGTCTGGCGAGCGGGCCGGCATCCTTTTTGCAATTCCCGCCAGGGCCGGAAGTCATTAAGGCGTTGATCAAGAGCAAAAAGGATGCCGGCCCGCCCTGCCCCGGAACTCCCCGGCTTTTTTTCTCGCACCTGAAACAGGCATTCGCGGGCGCTCATTTCTCGTTTTTTCCCTGCGCAAAAGACAGCATGCCAGAGTACTCGAACTCGGTGATAGCCAACTGCGATAATGCAGGTTTATCGATAATCCTCATTACGTTATAGTAATTTTTCATCGGATCAGGACAGAGTCGTAAAAAGCCGCCAAACTAACGGAAACTTACTTTATTTTTTGCAATTACTTGGAGTTTCGGGCAAAATATATTAATTTGAAAATAAAAACGGTAAGCTCTGGAACCGCTCTTTTTCCGGTTTCCTGGAATTCAAATAAACTACTGCATTTCTGACTCTCAAGAAAAGGAATTAAGCCATTTCCAAGGAACGACCTTTAACTGAGAGAAACGACGAAGATCTGGTAGGTCTCTTTATAAAAGGGCAGGAACGGGCGTTCAACGAATTAATGAAGCGGTACAGCCGTAGAATTATCAACTATATTTACCGCATTATTGGAGACCGTGACCGCGCCGAGGACCTGCTACAGGATACTTTTATCCGGGTCTACCGGAATATCGATCGATTTGACCAGAAAAGAAAATTTTCCACCTGGTTATATACTATCGCCACCAATCTGGCTAAAAACGAACTGCGCAATACCGGCCGCAGCCCGCTGTTGTACTTTCAGAATTTTTTTTTCCGCAAAGACGATCAGCAGATGTTCGAAGCTGCCGACAGGGAGGGGCGGCCGGACGACAACCTCTATCAGAAGCAGTTGCAGGATCTGGTGGCCAAAGCGGTCGAGAAGCTGCCGGATAGGCACAGGCTGGTGTTTACTCTGCGGGAGTCCGAGGGCAAAAGCTACGAGGAGATCGCAGAGATCCTGGACTGTAATATCGGTACGGTCAAGAGCCGCCTGAACCGCGCACGGGCCCGTTTTGCCCAGCTTGTCGAACCCTACTTGCATTAGGCGCTTAGTTTATCCACATCGACAACAAATTGTCGATGAGGAGTCAGAAGTCAGAAAGCATAGCAACTACGCTTTTGGTAAAAAAAGAACCGCAGCTGCCTGGAGAAAAGAGTTTTAAGGCTTTTTTCATTTTATTCAACATTTACCAGTCTGATATGTGATCAAGAGAATTATCTATCCCTGTTTGAAAAAGGGTTTAGCGGGGATGTGTTCGTTTTTATTCTGACTCCTGTCTTCTGACTCCTGACTACTGAGTATTTCCAAATATCCACTGCCCCCGAAAGGGCATCCTCTTCCGGGCGAAGTCTAGGACGAGGTGTGGAGCCTTGATCAGGTTTCCTTTTTTGTTTCTCGAATCGAGAGAGGTTTATGATGGCTTTTCCACAGAATAGAGGCCGCAGGCTCAGGCGCACTGAGGCGATCAGAGCTATGGTGCGCGAGACCTCTTTGAGCACGCGGGATTTTATTTTCCCGTTTTTTGTCGTGCATGGCAGGGGAGTGAAAAGAGAGATCCCTTCGATGCCCGGCAACTTTCACCTTTCAGTGGATGAGCTGGCGCGGGAGGCTGCCCTGGTGAGCGGGCTCGGGATACCGGCGGTTCTTCTTTTCGGTATCCCGGATAAAAAAGACCCGCTCGGCAAAGAGAGTTACAGCGAGAGGGGCATTGTCCAGCAGGCGGTCAGGGCTCTGAAAAAAGAGCTCCCTGATCTCTGCGTGATCACCGATGTCTGCCTCTGCGAGTACACGGATCATGGTCACTGCGGCATGATAATCGATGGGCGGGTGGACAATGATTCCACTCTCGAGCTGTTGGCAAAGCAGGCGCTAAGCCATGCCGAGGCCGGAGCCGATATGGTGGCGCCCTCGGATATGATGGACGGCAGAGTGAGGGCGGTCCGGGAGGCCCTGGATGAGAAAGGGTTCACGGAAATTTCGATCATGAGCTATGCCGCCAAGTATTCGAGCTCGTTTTACGGTCCTTTCCGCGAGGCTGCCGAGAGCGCCCCGGCTTTCGGCGACCGCAAAACCTACCAGATGGACCCGCCGAATGTCCGTGAAGCCCTGCGCGAAGTGGCCCTGGATCTCGAGGAGGGGGCGGATATTGTGATGGTCAAGCCGGCCCTGGCCTACCTGGATGTGGTGAGAAGAGTGAGAGAAAGTTTCAATGTGCCGGTCGCCGCCTACAATGTGAGCGGCGAATTCTCAATGGTCAAGGCAGCAGACCGGCTGGGATGGGTTGACGGCGAGAGGGCTATGCTGGAGATTCTCACCGGAATCAAACGGGCCGGAGCGGATATTATTATCACTTACTTTGCCCGGGAAGCAGCGAAACTGATCCAGGAGGGACGGGTTTGACCAGGTTGGATTCTTTAGATCAGCGCATCCTGGGTGCCATCCAGAGTGATTTTCCGGTTTGTGAAAGACCTTTCAAAAAAATTGCCGAAAAGCTTGGGATTTCGGAAGAGACTCTTATCCGGAGGGTCGCTGCGCTTAAGGAACGCAAGATCATCCGGCGTTTCGGGCCTGTGTTCGACTCCCGCAAGCTGGGGTATGCGAGCACCCTGGTGGCACTGCGCATCCCCGATCCGGACCGAATAGAGTCCGTGGCCGCAGAGATTAACGCCTTTTCCGAGGTAACCCACAACTACGAGCGCGAGGACTGTTACAACCTCTGGTTCACCGTAATTGCATCAACCAGAGCCCGCATCCTGGAAATAACAGACAAGGTGGCCTCACTTGAAGGGGTTGCCGAGGTGATAGACCTGCCGGCAGAGGAGGTGTATAAGATTCGCGCGCAATTCGAACCGACCGGGGAAGAAATCGAGGGAGGGGCTTGACAAGTGTCTGTTAGCGATACACTTTTTTTCAGCCGAAGGGAAAAGGCATTGATCAGGCTCCTTCAGGAAGATCTGCCTGTCTGCCCGGAGCCTTACCAGGAGATAGCTGCCAGGCTGGGCCTGAAGCAGGAAGAGGTGCTGGCGGCTGTCGGGCGCTGGGTTGACTGCGGTGTAATCAGGCGCTTCGGCGCCACGGTGCGCCACTTCAGGATGGGCTATGAAGCTAACTGCATGGTTGTCTGGAAGGTGGATGAGCTGTCAGATCACCGGGAGGCGGGCGCGCTTTTTGCGACTTTCCCGCAGGTTACCCACTGCTACCGCAGACCACCTTTCAGGGATTGGCCTTATACTCTCTATACAATGGTACATGGCCGCAGCAGGGAGGAGATCGACAATACGCTGGCCAAGATGTCAGCCGCCTCGGGACTGAAAGATTATCGGCTGCTTTTCAGCGTCAGGGAGTGGAAAAAGACCTCAATGAAATATTTCAGCGAAAAGGAGCAGGATCGATGATGGGCGAGAATTCCCGCAGACTTTACCAGCGGGCCTGTAAGGTTATTCCTGCAGGGGTCAACTCCCCGGTGCGCGCTTTCAGATCAGTCAGCGGGGATGGGCCGTTTTTTGTGGAGCGTGGCGCAGGGGCATATATCTTCGATGTGGACGGCAAGGGCTATCTGGACTATGTCTGCTCCTGGGGCCCGTTGATTTTAGGGCACAATCCCCCGGGCCTGGCTGATACCTTAAGTGAAGTGATCAGGAGAGGGACGAGCTACGGAGCGGCAACCGAACTGGAGGTGGAGCTGGCGGAGCTGATTGTCGGGCTGGTGCCCTCGGTCGAGATGGTCCGCCTGGTGAACAGCGGCACTGAGGCCACAATGAGCGCGGTGCGCCTGGCGCGCGGTTTCACCGGCCGCAGACATATTGTCAAGTGCGAGGGCTGTTACCACGGCCACGGCGACAGCTTTTTGGTCAAGGCTGGTTCTGGTGGCGCGACATTCGGGGTGCCGGACTCCTCCGGCGTTCCGCCCGAGCTGTCATCGCTCACTGTCAATGTGCCTTTCAACGACCCGGAGGCGCTGGAGGCTGTTTTCGCAAAAGATGCCGAAAAGATCGCCGCTGTTATCATCGAGCCTGTCGCCGGCAATATGGGAGTGATCCCGCCTGAGCCGGGATACCTCGAGCGGGTGTGCGAAATTACCAGCAAAGCAGGGGCGCTGCTGATATTCGATGAGGTGATCACCGGGTTCCGCCTGGGCCTGGGCGGCGCCCAGGGGCTTTTCGGTGTCCGTCCTGACCTGACCTGCCTGGGGAAAATTATCGGCGGAGGATTTCCAGTGGGCGCATTCGGCGGCAGGCGCGAGGTAATGGAGCTTCTTGCCCCGCTCGGACCGGTCTATCAGGCCGGCACACTTTCCGGCAACCCTGTGGCTGTTACAGCGGGGCTTTTCATCCTGAAAAAATTGGCTGCAAACCCGCCTTACGAGCGCCTTGAGACACTCGGCGGAAGATTGGAACAGGGAATCAAAGACAACCTGGAGAGCCTTGGGCTTGAGGCTTCAGTCAACAGGGCCGGCAGCATGCTCACCCTGTTTTTTGCCAAAGGGCCGGTCAGGGATTTCTCCTCGGCCAAGGCATCCGACACGGCGGCTTTCGGCCGCTATTTCCAAGGGATGCTGGAGCGCTGCGTTTTTCTTCCCCCAAGCCAGTTCGAGGCTTGCTTTATCTCTACAGCGATGCTTGAAGAAGATATAGACCGGACCGTGGAGGCCGGCAGGGAGGCTCTCAGGTCTTGTTCTAAATAATCCGGTCAATGCAAAGGAGACTTGGACAAGGATGCTCTCGAATCAGCGGATAGCCTGCTGGCTTGTTTCGCTTGCCGTCTTGCTCGCTGCCTGCCACAGAGAAATAAGAGTTCCACCCGGTATAACCACCGGTCCTGCAGGAGGGCCTGTGGTACGGGTGCGCCTGGCAGCCGGATCAACGGTAGTGAAATTGGGGGCAGCGGAAGCCGGCCTCCTTATCTCGGATGCCGGGAGCGGGGGAAAAATCGCCCTGCTTTCTCCAGGCGCACAGTGGGATGCTGTCCGCTTCGGGCCTGACTCCGAGTTGCGCGTGTCCATGCCGGATGGGCGGGTAAGCCGGCACCATCCTGATGGTATCCGTGTAGAGGCTCTGGGCGAGCCTCAAGTGGTTAAAGTTAACGGCAATCTTTACCGCGGCCGGGTATTTGTCTATCTCGACGGGCAGAAGAATTTGACAGTTATAAACACCCTCCCTCTCGAACAATACATCCGCTCCGTGGTGCCCGCTGAAATAGGGGCTCTGGAAGATAGATACTTCGAGGCCCTGAAGGCCCAGGCCGTAGCTTCCCGCAGCTTCGCATTGGCCCAAATGGTGAGAAACCGGTCATACAGTTTCGATCTCACTGCTGATACAGGTGACCAGGTTTACAAGGGCCTGGCCAGTGAATCTCCCCAGGCCGACCGGGCGGTTAACTCGACCGGCGGTGAGTGCCTTACCTCAAGCGGCAGGGTGATAACGGCTTTTTATCACAGCACCTGCGGAGGAAGGACAGCCGATCCGCAAGAAGTATGGGGCAAAAGCTTTGCCAAGGAAAATCCTTACCTTGAATCAGTCAAGGATGGAGACCATGACCGCGATTCGAAATGGAATTCCTGGAGGGTGAAATGGACCAGGCAGGAGCTTCTTGACGGGATAAAAAAGGCACTCCCCTCGATAATGAGTCTTTCAGCTTCAGAGATAGGCGAGCCAAAGGATATCGAGATAGTGGAGAAAGGCCATTCCGGTCGTAATACCCTTCTCAAGGTGGCGACAGACAAGCGGATTTTCCAGATCACCGGCGACAGGATAAGAAATGTTCTCCGCACACCTGAGGGGAGGCTCCTGCCGAGTACATTTTTTACCCTTTCGGTGGCCAGAGAATCCGCCGGGCCGGTCATTATCGCCGAGGGCCGGGGGTTCGGCCACGGGCTGGGGATGTGCCAGTCCGGGGCTAAGTCCAGAGCCGCCGATGGCGACTCCTACACCCACATTTTGAAACAATACTACAAAAAAGTGAAAATAGTCAGGATGTATTGACCGGCAAAGGCTATTTCGGGCAATCCGGGTGTAGGGGTGGGTTTCAAACCCGCCCTCCTGGCTCCAATCTCCACCTTTTCCGATTCATGCCCCGATCACCGAGATATATTTGACAGCTTTGATCTTAATCAGGTGGCTGATCCGCGAGCTTTCGCCTAAGTACAGGACCCCGTCCGCCCCGACAGCCATGGTATCCATGCGGTATATAGTCCAGCCCCGCTCGTGAATGACTCCAAGTTCCCGGAGGTCCCCATTCCGGGGATTGTAACGAAATAACTTGCTGATACCGTCGTCCTCCCCCCCGATTCCGTACAGCATCCCGTCAGGCGCAAAAGCCAGAGCCCGGATACGCTGCTGGCGAATCGGTTTGCCCAGGCAGATTACCTCCCCGTCCGCTGGATTGAATTTGAACAAATAGCCATCGGAATATGTACCGCCGTAAATGATGCCGTTTTTGTCCTTTGCCAGAGCATCGACCGAGATCTCGGTTATTATGGCATCTTCTGTGCCGATCATGAGCGGCATCTGGATTCCCGTATCAAGCAGTGTGTCCGCCTTTATGTCGTATTTAAAAAAGCAGCCCTGATTCCGCGAGCCCCAGACATTTCCCTCGTTGTCGCAAATAATGGCCCGCGGGGGAAAATATCTTTTCCGCCAGGCCGCGCCGCCGATCGATCTCTCCCATCCCGCGCCCATCTCCTCCCCGACATCCGTGACAACCAGTTTCCCCTGCTTGTCCTTTTTGGGCGGATTCAGGTAAGCTTTTATCGAGGCCATGATATCGCCGATAATACGCACCTTTCCTTGCGCGAGCTCGTAGCTGAAAAAGAGGCAGGAGGGCGTCGTGACACCGTAGAGGATAGTCCGTTCATCATTGGCTGTCATTACGTAGATCCCCTCGCCCTGGGCCACGATTCCCAGATCGACCAGTTTTCCGGCCTTGATCTCGTAGCGGAACAGGTGGCCGGAGGGCTGTTTATCGCCCGGTTTGGCCTCGGTCCAGGTACCCCCGTAAAGGTTGCTGTCAGCTCCTGCTGATAACGAATGCCAGATCTTTTGCTGCCCCGGTATAGCGGGCCCGAGTCTGCCTAATATTTCCACCTCGGCGCCGTTGTAGCGGAAAAGGTAACAATCTTTTCCCGGCCTGTCGGCCGATGTCCCTCCGTATATTTTCCCGTCCGGACCGACTGTCATGGAGGTAACTGCTGTCTGCCCGTAAGGGATCTCACCGCCGGACTCCTTTGTCAGGTCGATTACCTCTCCGGCAAGCCACCTTTCAGCAATGGAGAGCTTTGCGCAAATCAGACTGAACAGCAGCGCCATCAATATAAGTGCTATTTTTGTCCGCTGGGGATTTTCAGTTCTCATTTATCCCTCCGTTAAGCCAGTGCGCGGGGGAATTTCACTCCGCCAGGATTTTATTGTCCTGCGGATCATAAATTAGAAGGTACGAGTTGGAAGGATTTCCGCCGTGGATATTGAAATAGACCAGTCCTTTATGCACAGCGGCACCGTAACAATAAAAAGCGGGGATCGTTTCCCGCCCGATCCGGCCGCAGTCAATCCGCTTTCGCTCCAGGATATCGTAGCGCATGATATGCATTCCGCCTTTTACCTCGAAGCCGTGGGACCCGGCGATATAATACAGGGTCCGGCCATCCGGAGTAATAGCGATGTTCGGGCTGTAAACCGCTCCGGCTTCGATCACCGGACCCAATTCGATAATCTCCCCTTTCATCGGATCGAACTCGAACATCCAGCCGCCGTTGGTGATACAGTATACCTTGCCCTCAGTGGGCCCACAGCCGGTTGCGTGGACCCTGAGAGCCTCGTTTTTTGGCAGGGCTATTTTCGTGTCCACCAGATCATCCAATTCAGGGTCGTATTTTACAAAGCAGCCGAAATTGTTATTGGTCCATACGCTGTGGTCCCGGTAAACGAAAAGGTCACGGCCCCAGTTGAGCCTTTCTCTGTTGGGACCGATCGGGTGGTGACTGACAGTCCCCAGGTTTCGGACTATCCTGGTATCGATAGGGAAGACCAGGAACTCGCTTCGGGGCCAGTCAAGAAGGTAGAGAATGTTGCGTTCCACATCCAGGTCGGCGGCAATGATACTTACATAGTGATAGGGAATACCCAGGCTTATTGTCCCGCCGCTTTTTATATCATACTGGTAAACATGACCGCCCATGTATCCGGAGGGATGAATCAAGTGGGTGTACATGGTAGCGTAGCTTCCGCCTATCATACCGGCCCAGTAAATTTTCCCGCCTTCTCCCTCCAGGAGACCGGTATGAATTTTGGAGTCCCACAGACCGTCAAAGCCGATTTGCCTGCCGAATTTCTTCCGGGCTTCGAACACCATATCCATCATGTAAGTCCCGGGATTATACCTGACCAGCCAGGTGGAAGCCCCGAGATCCGAATGGGTGGCCGGCGGGAGGTAAATGCAGCTGTCCGAGGCTAGAAGGATATTTCCCCAGAAAGAATGGAGCGGCCGCTTGATTGACAGGGGCAGAGCTTTGGTCATCTTGTAATGACTGTCATCCAGCCATAATCTGACCGGTATCTCATGTCCCCGGACATCGAACGACTCGACCAATTCCTGTCCCGGGGACATTCTGGCTGTAAGGACCAATAAGATCGACCAAAGCAGGAAGCTGAACTTGACTTGACTTGAGATCGACCTCACAACGGCTCTCCTGATTATAATTTAAAGGAGATTGAAGAATTTGGTTGTTTCTCAAGCTTCCTTTACAGTGCGGACTTAAGGCAGTTTTATAGTCCGGCTCACTGTGGTGGTATTGTAGAACTCATCATAGACTTGGACAGAGACTGTGTGATCGCCGGGGGGGACTTTATCGAAGGTGATGCTGAAATCCTCGCTCCGGCTGTCTGCGATCCGGTCAACCGGGAAAATTTTCTTCCAGTCCGCTGCATCGAGGGAAATCTCGGCCCGCTCGATGCGGCTCATTTCATCCCGCGCCTGGAATGAAATTGTGATGCTTGTTCCGGATGCTGATTTTGAGAGATCGAGGTTTTTTACAAAGGGCGCGGTGTTGTCAACGACGAACAGCGGGCTGACTCTTTCAGCCGTGAGAGCACGCTCGTCCGGGTTGTCAAGAGAATCGCAAGCGGTCACCTTGATCACATATTTTCCATCGGCCATGGTTTCCGTGTTGAAAGTGATCGAGTTATCGGCTGTTCCCAAGGCCAGAGGCTTCCAGGTGGATTCATTGATCCCCCGGTAATGGACATGGTAGAGCAACTGGTCACCGTTGGGATCATTTGCGTTCCAGCCGGCCATGCGTAATCCCTTACTGTAATCCTTTTTTCCCTGGAATGGGTTTTCAGTGCTCCCTGACTTTTTATTTTCCAGTAATTGATCTACAGCATAAGGATAGTCCTTGTTGCCTGAGGAGTTGTCCGAGGGGCTTGGAGAGGACTTGACATACATTCCCTGGGGCATGAAGCGGATCGGGCTTATCATCGGCGGCCGGTTGCGGCGCAGATAGGAGACAGTGACCTTGGTCAACTTTGGAGTGACTTGCGAGTTGTTGGTTGAGAGAACCGCTTCCCATTGGAAATACTGTCTCGGCGGGGATGAAACCTTTTCATCGGGTTTGCCGCGATATGGAGCCGACCATGCACTCCAGGTAGTATCAGGACGCGCGGTGTTGCCCGAACGCGTCTGGAAGTAGATCTCAGTGCCCGGGGGCGTTTCACCCTCCCAGGAGATAGAACCCCATTCAGCGGGGAGCCCGGCAAGGAGAACCTCGCTGGTAAAGCTTCCCCGCCGGCTGAACCCCTGCTCTAGTTCGTAAATTTTCCCGACATTGCTGGTGCAGAACAAAATCCTGCCGCCTGCGCCCAGGAAACCGCTGACCTCGCTCTCCTTGAAAGAGCTTATAAGGGTCAGTTCGCCATACTGGTTGATTGCATTAAGCGTACTTTTCTCTTTGGTGGAAACGAACAGCGCACGGTCATCTCTATCAATGCCGATAGCCATCACGGATTCGCCATTACCGCGCCAGATCCGGGTGACAAAGCGATCTTTATCCAGCATGTATATTTCGCTGTTGGCTTTGATGCCCCTGGTCGGGGGAGGCATTCTGAGGACAATCTGTTTCGGCTGCTTGGAGGATTCATCCTCTTCTTTGGAAGGTTCTCCATTTGACGGTTTATCAGCCGCACCCTCAGGCTGCGGCACCATCATTTTTGAAATGTCTTCAAGAGATTGAAGCTCGAAAGCGGCAACATATAAATTGTTCCGGCTGTCGACAACAATCGAGCGGATATCTTTCAAGGAGCTGTCGTAAAGGATAGAGACATTATCTTTCGGGTCGATCTGATAAAGAATGGCGCTGCCGCTCGAGCCGGCAAGCAGGTTGCCCTCCAGGTCGAAAGCGAGGGAAATTATGTGCTGTTCCTCTGTATCGAGAATCAACCTGGATTCTCTGTCTGCTGTCACCTTGTAGAGCCGGCCTTTGGAACCTGCCGCGACATACAGATCGCCTTTAGGATTGAAAGCGAGGCTCCAGATATATTTTTCTTCCGGATCAAAAAAAACTTCAGCCGTTCCTTTGCCTCCGGGAATCCGATATACTCTTCCCTCAGGTGAGGCGCCCACAAATAGGTCACCTTTTCGGTTCACGGCTAAAGCGGTCACCTCAGGCTCGAGAGCGTCGTATACAGTTGCCGTGTCGGCTCGGGGGGTTATGCTCAGCACTCTGCCGTCATGTCCGGTGCCTATATAGATCAGTCCATTGGTCCCTGAAGCCAGGTCCCAGATAAAGGGTTCGCCGGTATCAGTGAGTAGCTTTAATCCGGACGCCAGAACGAGGCCTTCTTCAGCCAGGATCGAAATCTCCTCGGATTGTCCTTTAAGATAGTCATTCTGCGTCTGTGTAGTCCAAAACTTAGGGCCATCCGCTCTTAGCCCTCCAGCTAGACAAAAGAAAATAACGATAAACTTTGAACTTCGGAGCTTTAGCAACCTTTCCTCCATTGGGGGGCAAATGCCGTGTGAGCGCATTGAACTGGTTTGTCGCGCTAAAGGATTCAAGGGCGGGGTTTTACTTCGACCTGGATGAACTTGAATCCGTTGATAATAAATTCGGTCGGTCTGACGAACTCACTGACCGTAATGTCGTTAAGCGGCAGCATAGCGCCTGAAGATTTCTCGGATTTCAACAGGGTCCATACCGAAGGCGGCAGCCCCGGCATCTCCCGATCCCCCAGGATAAGTCCCTTGTCCTGGCGCAGCACTTTGACATAAATACAGTTGTTTTTTTTTGATTTGTTAATCAGCCGGATAAGGTGATCCAGGCTGGTGTATAGAAAGCGGGTGGGCGAAAGTTGAAATTCGATCCTGGTGATCTGGTCGCCCGCGCCGACAAGCAGGAACAGGTTCGTTTCCTCATCGATCTCCGGGGCAACGACTATAAACTGTTCCTTGATCTTAGGCTGCTTGAAAGGATCGAGAACGACATCAATCCTGATACTGTCGCCCGGATAAACCGTGCTGTGGTCCAGGTATACTTCCCCCAACTGGGCCCTCGGAAATCCCTCGCTGACCTCGAGAGAAAGCTCCATCCCTTCAACCTCGGCCGGTCCGTAATAGTTATTGTAGAGATATTGGAGAATGGTCTGCATCTGAAGGGTCAACATGCTGGCGGCAGCACTTCCGGCGAACATATCCTCAATTTTTACCGGCACTGAGTTCTTAATATCTATTTTCCCTTTGACCTTGAAAGTCTGTTCAGATCCCGCGCCGTCGCCCGAGAGCAGGGTGTTGAATAAAGTTAGGCCTCCGAGGAGGGAAGTGAGAATCTTATGGCGGACCAGCTCGTAGTGGAATTTTTCCACTGGCCGGCCCGGCAGGTTTATATCGATATCGAAAGGGATCATTTCCGGCTCGCTGCCTATAATGCCTAACACACCGTTTGCATGATCGGTTTTAATACTGCCCATGAAAGAAGTGCTGTTTGAAATCTTGAAAGAGCGATCCATCCTGGGCAGCACTGTTACAATCTCAGCGGCGGTCATGGGGAAATCGACCTGGCCATAGCGCATGAAAGGATGGCCGAAAGCCAGAATGCGGCTGCTGTCGCGGCAGGTCAGCGTGCCGGTAGCGGCAAGCGAAAGGTCTCCTCGCACCAGCTGTGCACTGATTGCTGAGCCGCTTTGGAAAACGGGGTTTTGTGCATTGTGCGTTTTATCGCTGCCGGTTGTTCCACCTGAGAAGGGAACCAGGCCGAAGCGGCTGAATATTTTACCGTAGCGGTCTATTACCTCAGGGTAGCAGCCTGAGAAGATAAGCGGGACCTCGAGCCGGCTCAGGGAGGCGCCGCCGGCAGTGAAAATGCCTGCGGCGGGCCGGTCCGGGCCCTGATCATCCTCGAGCAGTGGATTGGCCGGCGGCTCGAATGGATTGTAAAGAGCCCCTCCTGCCTGGCTCCGGCCCGCCGCAGCGCCGCGCACTGGCGGCGCGGCGGTGCCCCGCCCCTCGGAGTCGAAATCCGTGCTGATTTCCAGCATTTGCTCGATTGGGGTTATGCCGGCTAACGGCTCCTTTGAAAATGTCCAGCCGTAAGCCACCGCACCGATCAGTTTGCCGTTAATATAAATCGGGCTGCCGCTCATTCCGCCGATAACACCCGTGTATTGCAGCCTGTCGCCAAGCAACTCGACTAAAATAATATCCTTTTTCGGCAAAAAATTTTTCAATTTACCGATGATCCTGACATTGAACTCCTCAATGCTGTCACCCTCGAATACAGTCTTGCCTACACCGAGCATGCCCGCTTTGATTTCGGAAAGCGGCATGATCGGAACTTCCTGCGCAAAAAGGGTAAAAGTGCAATGGCTGAAGGCAATGGTGAGAGAGAGAACAATATTGGATATTTTGAACATGGATGTCACAATGGCTTATGAAAGTGAATTAAATTTTAAAGAAAATCTAACCAAAAATATTTGAAATTTATTTTATCTAACCACTAAGTAACTATGTTGCTTAGTGTCTTTGTGGTTAAAAATGTAAGAGATAATCTCTCAGAATGAATATGTAAGAATCTAAAGAGTTAAAAAATACCTGATCGATAAGATTATGTCAACTGTTGAGTATTCAAAGCATTTCCTTAAAGGTGATAAAATTTTTATGCTGTTTTGTTCCGGTAAATATTTTATCAAAAGTCAGCCTGATAATTTTTTACCGAGTAAGCGTAAGGCAAGCCAGAGAAACAGGAGAATGACAGGAATTGAAAGGACCGGGTGAAGGAGGCCCATCCCGCTCGGCAAATAGCCGAAAAGTACGCTAATTAAAGCGACCAGCGTCGCATAGGGGAGTTGGGTCCGCACATGGTCTATATGGTCGGCGCCGCTGGACATGGAACTCATGATTGTGGTGTCGCTGATCGGGCTGCAGTGGTCGCCGAACACGGCTCCGGATAGAATGGCGCCCACAGTGGCCACCATGGTGAGTTCCACTGAATGGGTGGGCAGGCCGGCATTGACAGGAAGGTAATAGGCCAGCGGGATGATCAGCGGCATCAGAATTGCCATCGTGCCCCAGGATGTACCGGTGGAAAAGCTGGTAGCGGATGCAATGATGAAGGTGATCGCTGGTAAAAGCCCCGGGCTGAGAAGTCCCTTGGATATGGCGAGCAAATAATTGGCGGTTTGCAGTTCCGTGCATACCAGTTGGATAATGCGGGCCAGGGTCAGGATAATCATGGCCAGGGTCAGGGATTTAAAGCCTATCAGAAAGGCTTCTACCGACTGGCGTACCGTAAGGGCCCTTTGGATCAGGATCAGGAAGAAACTGGCAAACACACCGGTAAAAGCGGCCCACAGCAGGACCTGAAAGGGGTCGGCTTCGCCGATTATATTGTAAAGGCTGATTGCGTGCCCTGAGGCTTTCACCTGGTCCAAACCGCTTTTGTAAAGTCCCACTACAAGGGTCACGCTCATTGCGCCGATCGGCACAATTGCGTTATACCAGCGCCGGGGAGTATTAGGCGGCGGCTGCAGATTGGTCATCTCTTCATCGATCAATGGTTGAGCGTTTACATCGAGCACCTGGCCGCTTTGGATGGCCCGCTTCTCGGCGCGCCACATCGGCCCGAAATCGCGGCGGGTCAGGATAATCATCAGAACAAAAATAATGCAGGCCCAGGAATAGAAATTATAGGGGAGCGCTTTTAAAAACAGCCAGTAAGCGTTTTCCTGGAGACCCAGGCTTGAAATGCTAGTGTTCAAAAGGCCCAGTTCGAAGCCGATCCAGGTGGAAATCAAGGCGACACTGGCTACCGGGGCGGCTGTAGAATCGACAATGAAAGAAAGTTTCTCACGGGATATTTTCAGTTTATCGGTAAACGGCCGCATTGTATTGCCGACCATCAAGGTATTCGAGTAATCGTCGAAAAAGATCAGCAGGCCGATCAGCCATGTAGTCAACTGGCCCATGCGGCGGCTGACCGCCAGACGTGAAAACCATTCCACCAGCCCCGCTGCGCCGCCGCAGCGGGTAATTAAACCTATCATGCCTCCTAAAGTCATGCTGAAAATGATAATCCGCACGTGATCTTTATTGGTCATGGCCTGCACCAGATATGTGTCGATAAGCCGCAAGAGACCGGTCCAGGGATTGATCCCGGCAATCAAGCTTGTGCCGACCCAGATGCCGAAAAATAGTGCCGGCAGGACCTGACGAAAAATCAGGGCCAGAATAATCGCCAGAACTGGCGGTAAAATTGTCAAAAAACCAGGCATCACTCTTACAAGCCGGCTGCTGGTGCGGTCGCCCGCTCTGAGAGTGACAAGGTAGTGTCCGGCTTCTGGAAAGCTCAGTTGCGCTTTCCCTGAACTGTCAAACTCGACCTCTTCAGCCGGAGAAGAGTTTTTGCCGCGGCGTTGAATAACCAGGCCGCCCGGTTTGTCCAGATCTTTGATAACGGGGTGATTCTGGAGGTTCACTTCTACAGTTGTACAGGCAAATATTATTCCGGGTAAATCAATCTTCGGCAAACCGGTATTATTGCCGGAGCCGGAAAGAGGCTGGCAAGTCAAAAAAAGTAAAACAAATAATAAGCCGGAAAGAATGTGGTTGGTTTTATTTTGATTCATCATATTTTGAATTGATGCAGGTTGACCAGTGCTTGCCAGTTCAGAATAAAAGGTGGCGCAAAGAAAAAAAATTCCGCTCGTTTTGCAAAACATTGCACAATTTATCGGCATAATTAAAACTTGTCAAAGATTAAGATTTGGATATCGCTGGAGACGGCAGGTACGCTTTTTGCTCTGCCTAAAATTATGGCAAGAGTTGATCCCGGCATGCCGGAGTTCTTGACTTGATTATATCTTTCAGACATAATGATTATGAAGAGAGTTTAAGATGAGTTTTTTAATTAAAGTGGCGCTTTTGGTTTCCAGCCTGATCCTGCTGGTTGGATTGGGTTGTAAGGATATGATATATTCCCCGTTTTATAATTATCCCGAAAGGCGAGGACCGGAGTATCCGCAAGCCGGGCTGGAGATTGTGACAGAGAAAGCAGCCGGTGAAGATGAGGCCTGCAGCCTGGAAGTGAACCAGGAGGACAGTGTTTTTGTGCTCGAGATTCAGGTAGGCCCGGTCTCGCCGGAAAAAGTGCGCGAGCGCAATGTTGTTCAAATAGAGCTTGAGGTGACAGTCGGACTTCGTGACGGTGGTCTGGTGCTGGCTGATACAGCAGGGATTATTGTCAACGGTCCCGGGAATTACCCGCTCGTTTTGAAGATTGAAAACGGTTCGGGGCTGGTTGAGGGAGAGAATAAGGTTGCTATAATTGCTATCACGCGCTACCTGGATTATGACGGCAATCTATTGATACCCATGGGCCGGAAAATGATCTATTGTACCTTGAACTGGTAGAGCGGAATCGTTTTCCATAAGGCACAATTTGAAGAACTATGGCTGAAGAACAGAAAAAAGACTATTCGCAGGAAGAAAATAAACCAGAGGATCCAGCGGATCAGGATCTTCCAGGGGATGATTTTTTCAAGGGTGAGCTCGAAGATCAAGAAGAGGCTTCAGAAGAGGAAGCGAAAGATCTTGAAGAGGAAGCGGAAGATACTGAAGAATCAGATACTCTTGAGCCGCCTGACAGGTCTTCCCTCCAGCTTGATTCGGCAAAGGGGCCTTCGACTGAAAGGTTTGTCGATTTCGATGTCTGGGTCGCGACCCTGGAGGCCAATTTCGGTCATGATTTCGAGGCAGTGCTATCGGAGGAACTGGGACCTGATTGGGTCAAGAAGTTGGACGACATGATGGCGGAGAGCGGGGATTTTTACAAAGTCATCGAGGAGCTCAAAAGGGAAATAAGCGGAGAGGGAGAGGAAGAGACGAATGAAGGCGATATGTCTTTCGAAGCTCTCGGCCCAGGGGAGATAATCGTGGACCCCTCAGCGTCTATTACTATTAACGCTCCAGGCAGTTCGGGGGGTGGGAGGAGAAGGGGGGGTGGCTCCGGTCCAAGACTGCCGTCTCATATGACTGATCTAACCAGAAAGGAGTTTGAGGTCCGCGATCTTGAAATAGAAAAAAGCCCGGCTGTGGAGAAGCTGATCGATGATAATGAAGGAGTCATAGATGGGGAGGTCGTGCTGATAGATCGCAGCGACTATTCAAGGCTCAGCTATTTCGCGCATAAAGAGCTTGAGAAGCACAAGGACGATCCCAAAGTCAAGGAAATTATCAAAAGAAAAAGCTTGGCACTGGAAAAAAAGCAAAAAGACGGACTGAACCTGGTATTAGCTCTCGGCGCCGGAATTGTCTTGTTGTATGTGTTTTTCTCCGTTATCAGCTTTTTCTTGTGTAATTTCTATACTCGCGCTTTGCTCCAGAGCCTGCCCCCGAATCTCGAGTTCCGCCCCTCGACCGCATTGCATAAGCAAGGTGCGCTTTCCCGTGCCTTCCCGGGCAATAAAGAGGGGGGGGAAGAACAGTATCTGGTGCTTTATTTCTTGCGGCCGGCTCTGAAAAGAATAGATCTGAAACTCATGGGAGAAGTCACCACCGAGTATTATCAGCTTTCGCTACTTGCCCCCGATCTGCTGGTGATACCTCGAATCCCTGAGGGCGATTCAATCGCGGTTCGCAAACATTATAGCCAGCAATTGCCTTCAAATTTAGGCGCTTTCCTGAAAGTCCCTTTTTTCAGCCTCAGCGTAAACGGACAGATCGAGCTGGCAGCCTATGAGACAGAATGGAGCAGTCTTTTACCGGGCTTGATTCATATTAAAATCAAAGATAGCCAGAGTGCCGTTGTTGCAGAGGCGTATGTGACTGAAGACCGGTTGAACATTCAGTTCAACGGATTTGAAAACCTGTCCAAAGATGAAGTTCGGCTGTACGCCACCCGGCTGGTGCTGCTTTTTTCCCTGCTGGATATTTAAAACTGGTCCCAATGAAATTTCTCTCGGCGGCCTCCATCTCTTCCGGCAAGTGCTGAATCAGTTGCCCGGATGAATAATATTGTTTCCGGTGTCATGTCCCGGAAATAAAATTCCATATTTCGTAAGGGCGCCCCCGCATGTGCGCCTACCGGGCAGGCACACGGGTCTGCCCCTGCAGCCTGATCTGTCGACTGAAAGTCAGGCTTATTTTCTGTGAAAGTCTCCAATTATTTAACTCTTTACCGTTTTGCAATTTTATTTTATCTTTTTTGATTCGTTTGTCTCGATCTCGGACCCTGCATTGGATTGATGAATCTTATCACTGGAGTGCGGCACTATTGTCTTTGGTCGGTCGAAAGAGTTTCAGCGATGAAATGTGAAATACAGATAACAAGAATATTGAAACTGCTATTAGCTCTGGCAGCCTTTTCACCGCCTTTGATCCTGGCCCAAGGAAGTTCACAAATGGATCCTGATCCTGCTCTTAAATGTCTGGAATCCGTGCTTGCTGAGGACCGTTATATCGCTTTCTATTCGGATACTGTTCTCTCTCCGGGGACATTGAACGAGGCGAGTGATGTTATTTTTGTCAACTGCAACGGAGTGGTTGATTGCCGCCTGGATGGCAGTGTTATTATCCTGAACGGCGAGCTAAGCCTGAGGGCTCAAGCGGAGGTGGCCGGTGATGTGGTGCTTGTACGCAGCAATATGTTCAAGTCCCGCAAAGCTGTAGTGGCAGGGGAAGTTTTGCGGACATCTTCCGAAGAGAGTCTGAAGCTGGTGCGGGAAAGGATGAATAGTCGCAAGCTCAGGAGAAACCTGCCATTTCGAGTCAGGCTTAAAACAAACCGGATGGGTGGGTTTGCCCTGGAGGGCTACGACAGAGTAGATGGTTTTTCAGTCTCCTGGGGAATGGATCTGAAGTTTCCGGATTTGGGAGATTTCACCTTTTTTAAAGCAAAGATAATTACAGCTACCACCCGCCAGGCAGTGGGTTTTGATGCAACCTACCAACTGCCGCTTGACCGCCAGGGGCGTTATATTGTCGGGGTGAGAGCCAGATCAAAGACCGATACCAATGACCGCTGGCGCCTGGGTGATCTGGAGAACGCATTTAAGGCCTTCATTGCCGGTTACGATAATCGCTTTTACTTCCGCAGGGAGGGGTATTCTGTCTATTTTCGCCGGAATGTGGGAAATCATTCCTACCTCAGCCTGGGTTACCAGAATGAGCAGTATTTCAGTTTGAAAAATCTCTCCCCTTTTACAATGTTCGGCTCTGAAAACTTCCAGCCCAATCTCCCGGTCTCTTCCGGCCCATTGAGAAGTCTCCTGCTGGAGGGTGTACTGGATACTCGCAACGATCCGTTTTTTACCCTTTCCGGTTTTCAATTGGAGATGCAGGGGGAATTGGCCGGGGGAGCGCTCGGCGGGAAATGGTCTTTTGCCCGAATCGATCTCAGCCTGAAAAGATGGGATACTTTTTCCGGCATACACCATACTTTTTTCTGGGTCAAATGGGCCTGGGCCGACCAGCCCCTGCCTTTCCAGCGCAGCTATACTCTGGGCAATACCCTGCGCGGTTATGACAACTTCGCTTTCTCAGGAGATCGGATGTTGATGGCTCAAGCTCTTTACGGTTTGAGCCTCCCGGGAATTCCTGTTGTCGAATATCTGTTTTTCCGCTGGCGTTCGGAGTTGATTTATGAAACCGGAATCGCTTTTTTCCATGGGGATCCTCGACTGGGATACGACAGCTTGAAACATGATCTGGGAGTCGGTTTCAGCGGTGATACCATAATCGGCCGGGTCGGAATCCATCTTTTTTACAGCATTGATGAGCCCTCCCGGATCGGGCCAAAAATAACTGTCACTTTGAATATGAATGTTTTCGACTAGTACCATGTATCACTTATAGTTTCGGGTAAAGACGATTCAGTTTTATACGTGCGTCGGTGGTGGAGAATTGCCAATGAATCTTGGACTGTCGGTTGTTTCGGTCGTTCTCCCACGCAGCGATGTTTCTTTGCATTGTTTCCAAGTCGGGTATTCGCCGGTCCAGACACTGCCCGTTTAGGGCGCTAAGCTCAATCTCCGCCATGTTGAGCCAACTGCCATGCTTTGGTGTG
>DATKXY010000124.1:0-5071 GCA_035528795.1 archaeon
GGCCGGCATACTTTTTGCCCGGCCAGGCCGACCGGCATGTTTCAGAGCTTGTGATAAAGCAAAAAGTATGCCGGCCCGCACCCTGTGCAGCATCGGGAAACCCCATCCCTCAGGGATAATGTCCTTCGCGCATAGTCCGGGCTCCGGCGGCGATTCGATATTTCAGTAACTGTCTTGTAAACCTTGGTTTTACGGTTTATCTTGCCCATCACCGGGAAAGCGGCACATTCAATCCTGTCCCCGGTCAAGCAGGGATCAGCAATATTTAAAGGGAGCCGACAATAATGAAAGCTCTATCCAGAAGAAGATTTATCAAGCATGCAGGGACAACAGGGCTTGTGGCCTCGCTGAGTTCCTGCCAAACGAAAAAATCAATGCCGGGGCCAGAAAGCGGTCTCGCCGCGCTCAGCCGCACTCAGCCATTGAACGGGATCTGGCTGTTCAAGCTGGATCCGCAAGCCTGTGGAGAGGCAAAGGGCTGGCACCTGGCAGATAATCCCACGGATGACTGGAAACAGATCACCGTCCCACACACCTGGCAGGTCTGTGCAGATACGGCAGAGTATATGGGAGTCGCCTGGTACCGTAAAGACTTCGAGGCTCCTGACTCCTGGGCGGCCGCTGCGGTTCGTGTCGAATTCGAGGCCGTCTATCACAGCGCCTGTGTCTGGCTTAACGGTACATTGATCGGCAGGCACCTGCGCAAGGGATATACAGCTTTCACATTGGACATCTCCTCCGCGCTGCGCCCGGGGAGTGATAATACACTGGTCGTAAAGGTCGAGAATTCTTTTGACCGGAACATGCTGCCGCGCGGCGTGTCTTTTGATTGGACAACCGATGGCGGAATCATCCGGCCTGTAAATCTCCTGATCTCTCCGAAAACCTATATCGAGCGCGTGGATCTGGACGCCCGGCCTGACCTTGGGACAGCCAGGGCCAGCCTGGATATCAAGCTGATTTTGCAGAACAGCGCCGGGACCCCGATGTCTGTCAAGATCAGCTACCGGATCATCGAGGATGACACCTGCCGCACCGTATTGCGGCAAGATCAAGCCGCAGCAGTCACCCTGGAGCCAGGCGCGGCTAAAGAGGTTGTGCTTCCCACTGCAACTCTGGACAATGCCCGGTTGTGGCATTTCGACCACCCTGACCTTTATCGCCTGGCGGCTGAGATCGAACACCAGGGAAAGCCGCTTCATCAATATGAAACAACATTCGGTGTGCGGAAAATCGAGGTCAGGGATGGCGGGTTCTATCTTAACGGAGAGCGGGTCTGGTTAATGGGTGTCGAGCGCATGGGCGGAAGCCATCCGGATTACGGCATGGCTGAGCCTGCATCTCTGGTTCTGCGCGATCACAACGCGATGAAAGAGCTGAACTGCGTTTTCACCCGCGTCCACTGGCAGCAGGACAAGCGCGTGCTTGATTACTGCGACCGCCAAGGGATTCTGATCCAGGTGGAAGTCCCTACCTGGGGGCCGGACACTTTTAATGATATGGGATCAGAGCCTGATCCGATAATCATGCAGAACGGGCTGGAGCAGCTTCGGGAGATGATCGACCGCGACCGCAACCATCCCAGCATTTTCGCCTGGGGTCTGTGTAACGAAGTCAATGGGCAGAACCCGCCGGCATACAGGTTTGTCGAGCGCATGTACGAAGAAGCTGAGAGGCTGGATCCGCACCGCCTGCGCACTTACGCTTCCAATTCCCTGCAGACAGATTGCGGCAAGGATGCGGCTGGTCTGATGGATTTCATCGAGTGGAATGAGTATTACGAGACCTGGTACAAGGGAACCGTGGAAGATGTAAGGAAAAACCTGAAGGAGATCCACCGCGCATTTCCGGATAAGATGCTTGTCATTTCGGAATACGGCTTTTGCCAGTGCCGTCCGGCACATACAGGAGGCGATGCCCGCATGATCGAGATTCTGCGCAGTCACACGGATCTCTACCGCGATTACAGCTTTATCGGCGGCGCCATTTTTTTCTGTTACAACGATTACCGGACTCACATCGGAGACAAGGGGCTGGGTGTCTTGAAACAGCGGGTGCACGGAGTGGTTGATCTCTATGGAGAGCGCAAGCCCTCGTTCGAGGTTCTGCGCCGGGAATCCAGCCCGGTAGAGCTGCTGCGGTTAGATGACTGGGGAGGCAATTTGAAAGCCACTGTCATCACGCGAAAAAGCCTGCCGGCCTACCGAATCGACGGTTACAGGCTGCGCTGGATTGTTCACGGTTATGAGAATCTGCCGATGGAGCAGTACGAGACCCCCTTGCCTGCTCTGGCTCCCGGAGAGCAGGCAAGCCAGGTCTTGACATTCAAAGAGAAAAAGCCCAAACAAGTCCGGGTGGACATTATCCGCCCAACCGGCTTTTCCGTATTGAAAGCTTTATGGAAGGCTTGATAAAATCGTTATTTCTGCGGAAATATATAACACACTCGAGGCTGTGTATCAGACTGTTTGAAAATTACCGCCAGCCATTGTCAAATTTTAGCGGAACCTGGAGATAAGGCACTTGATATTTGAAGGTTTCTTACACTATCACTGGAGAATCACAAAGGGATGAACAGCAGAGAGAGAATGCTTGCCGCCCTGGAGCACAGGCCTGTGGACCGTCTGCCGCTCGGTTTTTTTGCAGTGGACCACGACACTGTCTCACAGGTTCTGGGCCGGGAAACCTTTCTCAGGGCCAAAGCCAGGAGCCAGATCGCCCTCTGGGAAGGCCGCCGGGATGAAGTGGCCCAGTCCTGGCGGGAGGATGCGATCGAGTTCTACCGCAAAATGGAGCTGATAGATCTGGTGCCAGCCCACGCCATGGCCTCCTCGGTTCTGCCGCCCCGCGATTACGAGCCGCGCTGCCCGGAAAAAATCGCCGGGGACACCTGGCGGGATCACGAGGGACGGATCTACCGTTTCTCTCCGCTGACAGATGACATCACCTGCATCCATGACCCGGTGCTTGAGCGGCGCAAATTCACTGCAGAGGATTTCCCGGTCCCGGGCCGGATCGAGCCGCCTGATGAAAGCTGCTTTGAGGTAGTAGACGCAGTGATCGAGGCTTTCCGGGGGGAGCGTTTCGTTATCGGGCCATCAGGCAATGAGGCCTCGATGGTGCTTTTGGGGGATAACTACGAGCGGGGGCTGCTCGAGTTCGCGCTCAATCCGGAAGCAGTACAGGCCGCGCACCGAAGAGCCCTGGCTCTCGGGGACCTGGAGGATGACTACTATATCCGCCCCGGGCAGGATGCAGTGCTCTGGGGTATGGACTTCTCCTGCAACAGCGGGCCGATGATCTCACCCGGCACATTTGCTGAGGTCTGCCTGCCCAATATCTGTCAGCGTGTGGCAAGCGTTCACAACCGGGACCTCAAGGTAATCAAGCACGCCTGCGGCAACAACAACCTGCTCATGGATTTTTTTATTGAGGCGGGCTATGACTGCTACCAGTCGATCCAGGAGAGTGCGGGCATGGACCTGGAAGACCTCCAGCGGCGCTATGGGGAAAAGATCGCCCTCTGGGGCGGAGTGCAGGTCGAGCACCTGGTCGCCGGCACCCCGGAGGATGTGCGCCGGGATGTCGGGAAGGTTTTTCGGCTGGCCGCCGGGGGCAGCGGAGGATTTATTCTCGGTACCAGCCACTCGGTGGCTGTGGGCACGAAGTACGGGAATTTTATGGCGCTGCTGGATCAGTTTCAGAAGCTTAACGAGAGGTATTTCGGCTGACAAACACTCCCCGGACTTTTAGAATGGGATTGTATAAAAATTCAGGAGGCTTTTAACCGAGGTGTCGGAGAGCATGTAGGTGAAAATACTCCAAGGCAATAAGGATTCGGATTTTTTGTGAATAGACCGGATTAAAAAGATTTGGATTTTAATCTTTCTTCCAGCTCAGCCGGGATCGAGCTTGCCACAGATTTATCATCGAGCAGGAAGTCTCTCATTACTGGAAAAAACTCCTCCGGGGATTCGACAAACATAAAATGACCGGTGTTTTTCAAAATGACAATTTTAGACTGAGAGATCCATTGATGAACTTTATGTGCGGCTTCCCAGGGGAGGGGATCAGAGTCTCCGTGTATGATAAGAGTGGGACATTTTATAGCGGGCAATTTGTCGTGAATATCAAAACTGCCGAGATTTCTCATTAACAGGTTGCCGACCGCACTTAGATTTCGAGCTGTGTTCTTACCGAAAGTCAAATCCAGGCGGCCGGCTGAAGATTGATCGTAAAAAAAAGGTTTTATCGCCATACGATAGTATTTCTGAACCGCTTCGGCTTCCTTTTTTTTAAATGCCTCTGACTGCTCGATTTCCTTCATTGCGCGGCTGTCCCGGGACGAGGTCTTTTTCTGAATATTCTCAAAATACTGATCAAAAATATCCATACTGGCGTATGCGCCGAGCAGAATCAAAGTCTTAAGGTTATCCGGATATTTTATCCCGTAATGCATTCCAAGTACGGCACCCCATGAGTGCCCGATCAGATTCATTTTTCCGAGATTTAATCCTTTCCGCAGCCCCTCCAGATCCTCTACAAAATTATCGACTGTCATTGAACGTGCATCGACCTTCCCTGTAGAATTTCCTGTCGCCCGCTGATCGTAAAAGACGACCTTATAATCTTTCGCCAGTGCGCTCATCGGCAGCATATGGAGATGGTCAAAACCGGGACCGCCGTGCAGAATTACCACAGGCTCTCCTTCTCCCACGGTTTTGTAGTAAAGCTGCACACCGTTTGAACTGGCGATCCCTTCAACTATTGGTGTTGATTCTTTCATTTCACAACTTCCGAAAAGAGAAGTACAAAAAGCATATTGTAACTGGTCATCACCGGGGTGCCGTCAATGTTCATCAAGGGACAAACAACAATTCACCCCGAGGACTGCTGCTTCAGCCGTTCCTGCTATAAAAGATGCTAAATCCAATACCGTTCACTTAAAGCGACAACACTCTCTTTTTGTCACCCCCGCGAAAGCGGGGGTCCAGAAAATCGGCTTAAAAACCTGGATTCCCGCGCAAGCGGGAATGACATCGTTTGCCTTTCCCGCCTAAAGTGAACAACA
>DATKXY010000125.1:0-11669 GCA_035528795.1 archaeon
GTGGAGTTTTTCACTATGAACTGGCTCGATTTTGCGGTAATCGTGCTCTACATGCTGGTTGTGGCCGCGATCGGGTTCTGGACCATGCGCTCGATCCGTAATCGGGAAGACTTTTTCATGGGTGGCAGGCGTTACGGCAAGGCGTTTTCCCTTTTCATGATGTTCGGAACCGGCACCAGCTCGGACATGCCGGTGAGTGTGGCGCGGGAAAGTTTCCGCAACGGGATGAGCGGCATCTGGGCCGTGCTGCTTTGGCTCTTTCTGAACCCGCTCTACTGGATTATCGGCCCCTGGTTCAGACGGCTGCGCCTGGTCACCATCGGGGACTTCTTCAGCGAACGCTTCCAATGCAAGACATTGGGTGCGGCTTATGCGATTTTTTCTATCTTCTATTTCATGTATTACATCGCAATCGGCTTAACCGCAGTGGGTAAAACAGTCGAGGCGCTCACCCCGCGTGCCGAAAGCACTTATACAGTTGAAGAAAAGCGGAGTGTCGAGCTTTTCCTCCGCTACAAAGAGCTCGGGAAAGCGCACCTTGAGGTAGGCAGGCTTAATGAACAGCAGGAAAAAGAATACAAAAGTCTCGAGGACAAATTCCTGCGCGGAGAGCTCCGCAGCGAGTATTCATATATTTCAAGCCACGCCGTGATTCAGATTACTGCCCTGGTAATCCTGATCTACTCCATAATGGGAGGGCTGAAAGCAGCAGCAATCAACGATTTTATCCAGGGTATTCTGATAATTATACTCTCCTTCATCCTCATTCCGTTCGGCCTGAATGCAGTGGGCTGGTTTTCGGGGCTTCACCAGCGGGTCCCGGAAACGATGTTCTACATTCTCGGCAGTCCGCAGACCAGCGATTACACGGTCTTTTTTATATTTTCGATTATCCTGATCAACCTGGTGGGCATAGTTGTCCAGCCGCACATGATCCAGGTCGGCGGCGGGGCGGCCAGAGACGAGATGAGCGCCAGGATAGGCATGTGCTACGGTCATTATCTCAAGCGCATTTGCACTATCGGCTGGGCCCTGGTGGGGGTTCTGGGTTACGCCCTCTATGCCCGTGAGGTCTCGGACCCCGATATGATCTGGGGTTACGTGACACTACAGCTCTTGCCTGCAGGCCTGGTAGGTTTGATGATTGTGGGGATGTTGGCTGCCATCATGTCATCGGCAGCTTCTTTCATGGTCTCAGGCTCCGCGCTTTTTACCATGAACCTCTACCGCCCGTTACGGCCCGGCAGCTCGGATTCCCATCTGGTCTGGGTTGGCAGGCTGACCACAGCGATAATTCTTGTCGGCGCTGTTTTGGTTTCCCAGATCTTCCACAGCGTGATAGTGCTCCTTAAATACCTCTGGACTTTGCCTGTCATTTTCGGGTCCAGCTTCTGGCTCAGCTATCTCTGGCGCAGGGTCACCAAAAAGGCTGCCTGGAGTGCGGTCGTTTTTTCGTTCCTTGTGTCTTTCCTCCTGCCGCTCGTTATGACGAGAATCGAGGGCGTGGCTACCTCGCCAAGGCTGCTTTCCATGACCGAGCCCTCAGCAGTCGAGGTTCGTGTAGAGGCGAATGATATAGATGTGGCCGCTGGCCTGGCCAGCAGGACAGGGGAGCTGATCACAAAAGAACACCGGATTCCCTCGGTGCCGATCTATTTCGAAAATAAAATACAAATCCATCCCGGTGATCCTGATTCCGGCTTTCGCGGCATCGGAAAATTCAGGGTCTGGGTCTGGCTTTATACGAAGCTGGGTAAGGATTTCAGCCGGGCAACCCGGTCTAACCTGGATGCCACAGTATTTGTATCGGATGCCCTGACTCCGTTTCTCGTGCTCCTTATTGTGAGCCTTCTATCGATCCCGGTTTCCAAAACAGCCCTTGACCGTTTCTACGCCAGGATACATACCCCGGTCCAGAAGGATCGTGCCGCCGATAAGCGGGAGGTGGAGCTTTCCTATGCCAATCCCGGCCGTTTCTGCTCCAGTCTCCTCTTTCCAGGCACAAATTGGGAAATCATGAAACCCGACCTCACCGATATACTGGGGTTCCTTCTGGCTGTAGTTGTGGCGCTGGCCATTGTCGGGCTGGTCTTTCTTACGGCCTGGATCAGGTGGCCTTGACCGGCTGTCTTCTAAATATTTAATTGTTCGCTCGTTCCGGCACGGTTACTGCAATTACTGTCGAGGTAAAACATGTATTGCAAGCTCGCTTTTTTCCTGGTGGTGGTCATCCTCTTATTCCCGTTTTTGGGAGCGGTTTACTGCCAGAATACTCCAACCGGCAACCCGTCTGATTTCAAAGTTAAGACCTGCCTCCACTCAGTGAGCTATGCCGGTGTCTGGCGCGGGCAGGCTGTGCTAGGGGTGGATGAATTCCTGCTCAAAGCTAAGAACCTGGGTTTTGATGGAGTGATGCTGGTATCCAAGCGCCCGCATGTCTCGCCCCACGATTATGACTCCCAGGCCCGGAAAAAACTCAAAGCCAGAATCCAGGAACTGGGCCTCGAGCTGGTCTGTCTTGCCGGCTATACTGATTTCACTGCAGGCGTGGAGAAGCCTGACCTACCCAATGTGGAGATTCAGGCCGCCTATGTCGGTGAGCTGGCCGGGCTGGCGGGAGACCTGGGAACAAATATGGTGCGCATTTTTACAGGCTATGAAAGAGAGGGCATTCCTTTTGACGTGCAGTATGCAATGGTACTCGAAGGCTTGAAAATGGCAGGCAAGAAAGCCGCTGAATTCGGGGTTACTCTGGCTGTGCAGAACCATCACGATATCGCCGTGCACCAAGCTGCAATGCGCAGGCTGCTGGATGAGGTGAACCTGCCCAATGTCAAGGCCGCCTGGGATGCCTGGTCCCCTGCCGTGATGGGTTTCAGCTCCGAAGAAATTAGACAGTTCACGCTCAACATGAAACCCTACCTGGTCCACACCACGGCGGCCAATTATATTCGTCTCCCACGCTTCCACTATGAGCCTGATCTTGTCAACTACCGCCGGGCGCAGGATGTGTTGTGGATGGTGCCTATTGACGAGGGAATGATCGACTACCGGATGTTTATCAACACGCTGAGAGAAATCGGCTACCAGGGGTATCTCGGTTTTGAGATGTGCGCTGTGCTCAGGGGCGGCGGGTCTGTCCAGAACCTGGATAAATACGCAAAAGAGTTTCTTCAGTACGTTAAACAGTTCCAATAGATATTCCTGGATTAAGGAAAGACAAGCATGAGAGAGACTTATGCAATCAGTTCCGGATCAGCCCTGGTCCTCGTTTTTTTCTGAACCCGGGCTGCCACTCACAGGATGGGAGGGAAGCTGCTCTCATTAAAATCGGCAGCACCGGTATATTCCTCTGTTATTATGTCCAAGATTGTATCTTTTCTGCAAACTTGATAGAAAAAACGGAGTTGCTGGGGTTGGCATTTACCCCTCGCCTCAATTTCTTTAAACCTCGGCACTTCATAAGTGGGACGTCCAAAATTAAATCAATGGAGGCGGGAAAATGAAATTATCGTTTCCCTTTACTTTTTTACTGTCAGTCTTCCTGATTATGGGCTGTGGAAACAAGAGCCCGAGAGAGTCCTCAAGCGGGTCGACAGAAGAGGTTAAACCTGCGGATACCGAGACTGTGGATATCCTGCACAACATAGCCGAGCGCCAGTTGGATGTCAAAGTCGGAGGAGAGAGCTTCACCTCTTACTGTTACTGGGAAAAATTAACAAAACCGGTCCTTTATCCATTGCGTACCGCGGACGGGAGAGTGGTGACAAGAGGCTTCCCGGTCGATCCCGTGCCTGGTGAAAGGGCGGACCACCCGCACCAGTTATCCTCGTGGTTTACCTATGGTAATGTGAATGGGATCGATTTCTGGGACAACAGCTTCATGTACAAGCCCAGGAAAAACTTGGGCCGTGTTGTGCACCGCTCGGTAGATGCGGTTTCAAGCGGGAAAAAGACCGCATATATCGATGTCACGATGGACTGGGTGGACTCTGAGGGAAAAAAGGTCCTGGAAGAGAAAGACAGGATATATTTCCGCGCCGGCCCGGGGTTGCGGATTGTCGACCGGGTAATCAAGCTCGCTGCACTTGGGGAAAAGGTGGTATTCAACGACACCAAGGAAGGCGCGTTCGGGATCAGGGTCACCCGGGTTCTCGAGGAGGCCACGAACCAGGGCGGCAGGTTTTGTGGTGCCAATGGGCAGGTGGTCGAGTTGGACACGCCTGATAATACCGGTGTCAGCGGTGAATATCTCTCGAGCGAGGGACTGGTGGGTGAAAAGGAGGTCTGGGGCACCCGTGCCAAATGGTGCATCCTGCGCGGCACGGTGGAGGGCAAACCGGCGACGATCGGCATTTTCGACCATCCGGATAATCCGGGCTATCCCACATACTGGCATGCGCGCGGCTACGGCCTCTTTTCCGCCAATCCTTTCGGCTGGAAAGATTTCACCAGGGGCGAAAAGGTTTTCAATTTCACTCTGGCACCAGGGGAAAGCACTGTTTTCCGCTATCGGATCATGGTTTCCTCCAGCAGGCTCGAGCGGGAGGAGACTGAAGGACTCTATCAAGCCTGGCTCGCAGAAATCGGCGGCTGAACCGGGGATCAGGGATCATATTTCCAGAAAGCGCGGAGCGCGCGGATAAGCAGGAAGTCTTTAACTTGCCTGAGCGAGGATAAAGATGAAACGGGCAGTTATTCTATTATCGATCCTCTCTTTTGCCTGTTCGGGCGTAAAGGGGATCAACACGGCGAATCCGGATGCATCCCCGGAGGTGAAAAAGCTCTTGACCTATCTGGCGCGCCTTCCCGAAAGACAGGACAACCGGGTTATCTCAGGCCAGCATGCCGGCGCCTTGAACCGTGTTCCGGAGATCTACGATGAGCTGGTGGCGGGTCTGCATAAAGAGACCGGCAAATGGGTCGGCTTGATCTCGGTGGATTACGGCCAGTGGTGGCAAGCTGAGGAACCGGACCGCGCATTGTTGAACCGCACACTGCTCGATTACTGGAACAGCGGGGGCCTGGTCTCGGTCTCCTACCATGTGAAAAATCCCTGGACCGGCGGACATTCCTGGGAAGAACTCCCCGCAAACCTGGAAGAGCTTATCACTCCGGGAACCGGGGTGAACAAGGTCTGGATGGCAGAGCTGGACAGGGTGGCCGAAGCCCTGGCTGAACTCCGCGATAATGGCGTCGTGGTCCTCTGGCGCCCGTTCCATGAAATGACAGGAGACTGGTTCTGGTGGTGTACCAAGGCTCACCCGGGCAACCCGGAGCCATTTAAAAAGATGTGGATCCACATGTTCGACTATTTCACCAAGACGAAAAAACTCGACAACCTGCTCTGGGTCTACAGCGCCTCCAACCGGAGAGACCCGCCTCCGGACTATTGTTATCCCGGAGACAGCTATGTGGATATTGTCGGACAGGATATCTACAGCGATTCAGCCGAGGTCTCCGGGTATGAAAACCTCCTCGCCCTGGGCAAGCCGTTTTGTCTAAGTGAATTCGGCAAGACGATCAAGAACAAGGATCGACCATTCGATTACCTGGTGCTGATAGAAAAAATCAAGCATAAATATCCCGATACCATCTACTGGCTATCCTGGGACGGGCCTTACTCGATTGCCAGGAACTTGAATGCCGAGGCCCTGCTGAACGATCCCTGGGTGATAACTCGGGACGAGCTCGATTGGAAATAATAGTTTTTTCAATAATTTTCTGATAAGCATGCCCTTGGCCAGAGCCTGATAAATTTGCCGGACAAACTTATTTGAGCCGTGGTAACCTATGAGATCACATAAAAATCTCAAAATCAGAGTACTGAGTTGCCTGCTGTGTTTTCTGGCTTTCTTTGCCCTGAAGACTCCATTGTCCGCGGCCGAAGAGGAAGATTTCAATCTTTTCACCAGGGAATTCGGCTGGGTCGAATGGAGCGACGGCAAGCATATGTTGAGGCATCACCTCAATGAGCAGGCATTTGCTTTTCTGGATACCCGGGAGAGGGAAATCAGCGCCTTGAAAACCAGGGAAGACTGGATAAAAAGGCAGAAAAAGGTAAAAGAGATACTTCAGGATATGGTGGGCCCTTTCCCGGAGAAAACGCCTCTCAAGGCCAAAGTCACGGGCAAAATACAGCGGGAGGGGCTCTTTATCGAGAAAATAGTTTACGAGTCCATGCCGCGTTTTTATGTAACGGGCTGTCTTTTTATCCCTCAGGGAGTCTCTGGTAAAAGGCCGGCCATTCTCCTGCTTTCCGGCCATTATGGTGAGGCATTCAGGGCCCAGCACTATCAGCAGCTCATTTATAATTTGGTCAAGAAAGGTTTTATAGTTTTTGCCATTGACCCTCTCGGTCAGGGGGAAAGGTTTCAATATTACGATCCTGAAAAACAGGCTTCCTTAGTCGGAGAATGTTGGGATGAACATGACCAGGCAGGGAGACAGTGCTTTTTATGCGGGATTAATATCGCCAGGTATTTTATCTGGGATGCGGTCAGGGGGATCGATTACCTGTTGACCAGGAGCGAGGTGGATCCGGAGAGAATCGGGGTCACAGGAAACAGCGGCGGAGGAACCCAGACAGCCTATGTCGCCGCTTTTGACGACAGGATAGCCGCGGCTGCACCCTCCTGTTATCTCACCGGCTTCAGAAGACTTCTCGAATCCCTGGGAGCCGATGACGCAGAACAGAATATCTTTCCGCAGCTAGCCAGAGGGATCTCGCATGAGGATTATATCGAGGCAATCGCTCCGAAACCTTATCTCATAGTCAGCCAGACACGCGACTGGTTCAGTATCCAGGGTGCGCGCGAGGTTTTCAAGGAGGCCGGGCTGGCTTATAGAGCATTCGGGAAAGAAAATAATCTGCAGATGACCGAGGATGATAACCGTCATGGATATTCCCGTAAGAACCGGGAAGCGATCTATGCGTTTTTCCAGAAGGTGCTCGAGTTTCCGGGAAGTCCGGTCGAAGAGGATACCGAGTTGTTAAAGCCAGACCAGTTGCAAGTTACGCCAACCGGCCAGCTTTCGACCTCCCTGGGTGGGGAGACCGTATTCAGTCTCAATCAGAAAGATGCACTGGAATTGATTGAAAAGATAGAGAGCTCGAGAAAAGATGTCGCCGGGCACCTGAATCAGGTGAAGCTGAAGGCCAGGGAGCTTTCTGGATACCTTGAACCGGTTGAAAGAGTTGACCCGGTTTTTCGCGGAAGATACCACAGGACGGGTTACTCGATAGAGATGTATGTTTTACAAGGTGAGAATGAGGACTATGTCGTACCGCTGCTCCTGTTCGTTCCTGAGGGAGGAGGCAAATACCCGGCACTGGTCTATTGTCACCCGGAGGGCAAAACTGCTGCAGTCTCTCCAGGTGGAGACCTTGAAAAGCTGGTCAGCTGCGGGTACATAGTGGCAGCCCCTGACCTTATCGGAACCGGTGAGACCGGGGATAAATCATTGGGCACCGACTATGGCGCCATGCTTATCGGCAAGAGCAGGGTGGGACTTCAGGCCGGCGATATCGTCAGGGTCGTCGATATGTTAAAAGAGCGCAGCGATGTTGAAAGTGGGGAGATCGCAGCGGTGGCCTTCGGAGAGCTGGCCCCTGCGCTGCTTCATGCCGCGGTTTTCGAGCCCTCGATCAAAGGTGTTGCGCTGCTGGAGGCCCCTGTTTCATACCGCTCGATCGTAATGAGCAGGCTCTACGATTTCAGGTTCTCCTGCGCCGTGACAGGAGCCCTGACCGCCTATGACCTGCCCGATCTGGAGGGTTGCCTCTCTCCCAGAAAAATTATGCTGATAGAACTGAAAGATGCCAGGAAACAACCCGCCACCTCGGAGCTGGTCAACCGCGAGCTGGGGTTTCCAAGAAGGGTTTATTCTCTCGACAATGCGCCGGAGAAAATTAAAGTCGTCTATCATAAGCCGACTGATTATATCTATTCGATTGTGGATTGGTTATCTGAATGAGCGGAGCGGGGATGGTCAAAGAACACGGGCTCTCAAAAGGGATAATGAAAAGTAGCCTGTGGTGGATCGCGTCTGAGGCGTGTAGTCCGCTGTATTAACACTCTTTAATCGGGTGAAATGATGGAATCGGCAAACAGGATCTTCAAAAAGCATTTGACACATGTTTTCTTTTTGCTGGTTTTCCTCTTTTTAAAGGCTTCGCCGGTCTTCCCGCAGGATGAGGATTTCAATCTTCTTACCCTGCAATTCGGCTGGAACCAGTGGCGCGACCAAAAAAACATGCTCCTCCACCATATCCACAGCCAGGCATTCCGTTATCTCGATCTCAGGGACCGGGGAATAGCGGCTTTGAAAACTCAGGAGGACTGGGAAAAAAGGCAGGCGGAGGTTAGAGAAATTCTGATGCGGATAGTCGGCCCTTTTCCGGAAAAGACGCCGCTAAAGGCGAGGATCATGAGCAAAGTGCAGAGGGCCGGTTTCAGCATGGAAAAGATTGTCTATGAATCCATGCCCGGTTTTTATGTTACCGCCTGCCTTTTTATCCCGGATGGACTCAAGGGGAAAACCCCGGCAATCCTTTATGTCCTTGGCCATTCGGATATTTCTTTCCGGTCCCCGCACTACCAGCACATCATCTATAACCTTGTCCGGAAAGGCTTTATAGTCTTCAGTTTCGATCCGGTCAGCCAGGGTGAGAGGTTCCAGTATTACGATCCGGAAAAGGGGGATTATCTGGTCGGGAACTCGGAGAACGAACATGATTATTTCGGCAGGCAGTGTTTTATCTCCGGAGTTTCTTCCGCCAGATATTTTATCTGGGATGGAATAAGAGCGATCGATTACCTTTTGACCCGCAAAGAGGTCGATCCCGAAAGGATCGGGGTAACAGGCATTTCCGGCGGCGGGACTCAGACAACCTATATCGCCGCTTTTGATCAGCGGGTCAGGGCCGCAGCGCCGGCCTGCTATATCAGCGGCTTCAGAAAGCTTCTCCAATCGGTCGGGGCCGATGATGCGGAACAGAATTTTTATCACGGGCTCTCCAGTGGCACAGACCATGGGGACTTGATCGAGTTGATGGCCCCGAAGCCTTACCTGATAGTGGCCACGACACGGGACTGGTTCAGCATCCAGGGTGCGCGCGAGACTTTCCGGGAAGCCAGGGGAGCTTACAGGGCTTTCGGCAAAGAGGAAAACCTGCAAATGGTGGAGGATGACCACGGACACGGATATACCAGGAAAAACAGGGAGGCGATATACGCGTTTTTCCAGAAGACTCTGGACTTTCCCGGAGACCCGGCCGAGGAGGATGTCGAGATATTGGAACCCGAGGCATTGAATGTGACCCCTACAGGCCAGCTCGTAAACTCTCTGGGCGGCGAGACCGTGTTCAGTATCAATAAACGGGAGTCGGAAGCCCTGATCCAAAAAATAGAGGCTTCCAGAAAGAATCCAGCCCGGCATCTGGACAGGGTCCTGGCAAAGGCGAGGGAGCTTTCAGGCTATCTCGATCCGCAGCCCGAGAAAGAGCCCCTTTTCCGGGGAAGGTACCGCAGGGTGGGTTACTCGATAGAAATGTACCTCCTCAGCGGCGAGCAGGGCAATTATGTCGTCCCGCTCCTGGTATTCGTTCCCGATGGACAGGGCAAGTTTCCGGCCCTGGTTTATCTGCATCCTGAGGGGAAAACCGCCGAGGCGGCTCCGGGAGCAAATATCGAAAAGCTGGTCCGGCGAGGTGTCATCGTGGCCTCAACCGACTTGATCGGCACTGGAGAAACCGAGTACAAATCCCGCAGCGCTTACTTCGGCGCCGTCCTGATAGGCAGAAGTATAGTCGGCATCCAGGCGGGCGATATCGTGAGAGTGGTTGACTTTTTAAAAAACCGCAGCGATGTTAACCGGGATACTATCGGGGCTGTGGCTGTCGGGGAGACGGCCCCGGCGCTTCTTCACGCCGCTGCTTTCGAGCCGTCGATTAAAGGTGTTGCGCTGCTGGAGGCCCCTGTTTCATACCGTTCGATAGTAATGAGCAGGTTCTATGACTGGCCCTTTTCCTCTGCCGTGGCCGGAGCGCTGACCGCCTATGACTTGCCTGATCTGGCCGGGTTGCTCTGCCCGAGAAAACTTCTTTTCCTGGAGCCGAAAGATGCACGAAAACAGCCTGCGCTATCGGAAATGGTTAACAGCGAATTAAGCTTTCCCCGGAGTGTTTATACTGACAGGCAGGCAGCGGAAAATATAAAAGTCCTCTACACCCGGCAGGATGATTATATCTATCTCCTTGCTGATTGGTTGTTCGACTGATTGGAAGTATAATCACTGCAGGGAGCATTAAGAAGTTTCCATTACGGATAGAATGAGATGAACATGCCTCGCACGATTGCAGCGCTCGGGCTTGCCTTGCTCTTCATGGCTTCGCAGGCTATCACTGAGGCCTGCCTGGCCGGGGAAGGGTTCACCTGGCCCAACGGAGCCAGGGCCGCGGTCTGCCTGACCTATGATGACGGGCTCGACATGCACCTGGACAATGCCGTCCCCGACCTAGATGCCGTGAACCTCAAGGGCTCCTTTTATGTGACCGGGAACTCCAGTTCTCTGGCCCGGCGCATGGATGACTGGCGGGCGGTGGTGCGCAACGGTCACGAGATTGGAAACCACACCTGCTTCCATCCCTGCAACAGGCACAGGGACAACGGGGATGTTTTCGAGTGGGTGACCCCGGAGCAAAACCTGGAAAACTACAACATCCCACGGATCGTATCCGAGCTGCAGGTGGCCAACACCCTGCTCTATGCACTGGACGGCAAGAAGGAGCGTACCTTGGCCTATACCTGCTACGACCACACAGTGGCGGACGGCCAGGACTTCATTGATCAGATCAAGCCCTTCTTCCTCGCCGCCCGGGCCGGCCACCCTTTCGGCGGCGAGATTGTGGAGGACATGCAGACTGTGGACCTCTATCTCGTGCCCGGATTCGAGGTGGTGAGCAATACAGCCGAGGAGCTGATAGACTTCGTTAACCAGGCCGTCAAGGCGGGTACCATGGCCGTGATCACCTTTCACGGCGTGGGCACTACCGGCGACAGGTACGCCGACCTGAATATTGAGCGCCAGGAGCACCGGAAGCTCCTGGCTTACCTGGCCAAAAACCGGGACAAGATCTGGACCGATACGTTCATTAAGGTAATGAAGCACGTGATTGCCGAGCGAAAACGTCTCGGCTGGGACAAGTGACTCTCTCAGACAGGCCGATTTTCAGGGACCGGTAACCCGGTGCGGGAACCAGAAATGATTTTATATTTACCTGAATAGCAAAGGCGGTTTCGGGCAGAACAGAAGTCTTTTTTTAAAAATACACTGGTGCCTGGGAATAAGCTTAATTAATCTTTTTTAACCCTGAGGAGTAGAGGGGCTTCATGAACCGACAACCGGTTCTAACCCTGTCAAATAAACTGAGCGGTAACGGTACCGGCGAACACTAATACTTTCTTTTACCTGGAGGTTCTTATTTATGAAATAGGTATTCAACTTTTTGCATTTCTGAACGTTTAATACCAATTTGCGTTCAAGATGAGTTTTAATTATATTTGAGGTACAACCCTTTTATGGGAGGTGCCTCTATGAGTAGACGTCCTCGAAACATGCCTGAGTTAACCGAGGCAGCGTCAGTTAAAGCGGTTGAAACGAAAGAT
>DATKXY010000126.1:0-12307 GCA_035528795.1 archaeon
CAGAGCATAATGAGGTCAGTGGGGATATATTCCCAGGCTCCGTAGAAATCTTCGTCCACCAGGTAGTAGTAGTCACGTTTGTTGGCGTTGTGGTTGGGATCGAACATGTCGGACCAGATGAAGAGTTCGGCATCGGGTTTGACCTCGCGGATCATCTTTACCTGGCGGCTCACGCAGTCGCCCAGGATCTGTGCAGCGCTCATGCTGCGGCTTTTGCAGGCCTGGCAACTGGCGGCCACGCGCAGCTCGTCTGTTCCAAGTAGATATTTGCCGGCTCCGAAAACCTTTTCAAACAGCTTAATCTGTTTACGCCAGATTTCGTATACCACCGGCTCGGACATGCAGACCGGGGTCTGGCCCTGGTAGATGGCCGTGCCCTGGTAGTAGCTCACCCGCAGCCTGGCGCCCTCCTTTATCCGGCTGCCGGGCAGCAGCTCGATTTCAGGCCCATCGTGGTCGAACATGAAGTTGAGCATGATGTCTTCTACGCGGGTGTAGTCGCGGCCTTCTTCGTACACTGCCCCGCTTGCTTCGTCAGTGACCACCAGCGGCGCGCCAGGCCTGCGGAGCAGGTTGACCAGGCCCACTTCTTCGAGCTTCATGCCGTCGAGCCAGAACCGCCCGGTCTTACCGCCGTAGACGCCGAGCGAGAGGGTGACCCTGCTGTAGCTCTTGCTGTTGAAACCCACGCAGACTTTACGCCATCCGGTGGTGCCAGGCACCTGCGGGTCGAAGAAACTCAGCCGGCGCTCGCCGTCACCCAGGGCTTCCACCCGGAAGCGGCCTGAGCCGAAGGGGTTGGAGGGATCGAGGCCTTCGGTCTTGACCCAGAAGCTCACGCGGTACAGGCGGTTTGGCTGGACTTCCACCTCCTGGATCAGCCTGCTGTCGTTCTCCTTTTTGCCGAACTTTTCGAAACGCAGCGATGTCTTACCCTCCTTGAAAATCCTGGTGTCCGGGAAGGCCACCTGATGGTCGTAGGGGAAGCTGAACCCTTCTACCTTACTGCCGTCAAAGCTCTCGAACCCACCGTTGACCAGGCTTACCGCGGGGTCCGGCACGTGGCGCGCGGTGTGGGCCCCGGCCACGAACAGGGCGTCCTTCACCGACAATCCTTCAGCCAGATTTTTGTCGTGAGCCAGCATGAAAGCATTGTAGCCGACACCCATGATCTGGGGTATGATCTCGAGCCCATATTCCTCGGCGATAAGTTTGATTTCGGCGATAGTCTTGAAGGTATAAGGCGATTCGAGGTCCAGGCGATCCAAAGCACCGGAAAGCACAATTCCGTTCACCCCGTGTTCGGCGCAGGTTTTGGCTATCTCACGCACCCGGCTTACAGTTCCCGGCTCGAATTGTTCGCACATCACGTAGACCCAGCGGTAGGGGTAGACCTTTTCTTCGCCCCTGAGTTCCGCGCAGAGCTGAAAGGTGAAAACAGTGAGGCAGCACACCAGCAGTCGTCTCATGTCGTCTCTCCTTGTTGCAGTTATTAGAAAAATCCACCTGGAAAAAACCTTGATCAGATGTAAATAGATTATAATATTTTTAACAGTTTCGCCACTTTTTTTCTTTCATGGAGAAATCGTTTTTCCCCGGAACCGGCAGATTTCGTCATGAAGCCTGGTTTATCGGACCCCCCGGCCGGGAAAACCTGCACCACCATTCATGGGAGCAACGATGAGCGCACGGAAACCGATATCCGCTGTCTGGATGATCTGCCTTGTCATGGTAATGACCCTCACCTTTTCTACCTTATTGTCCGCCCGCACGTTCTACCTGGCACCAAACGGCGACGACAGCTCCAGGCCCGAACAAGGCGCTGTCTTTCGCACGCTGAAAGCAGTGATCCCGCACCTGTGGGGCGGCGACACGCTGATCATCAGGAAAGGCTTTTATGACGGGGGAGTTTACATCCGCCGGGGCTGCAGCCCGGACGCGCCGCTGGTGATCAAGGGCGAAAGCAAGTACGCCATCATCGCCGGCAGCGGTGAGGAGCGCGAAGGCTTGAGCCTCAACGACTGCTCCAATGTGGTCCTGGACGGGATCAATGTCACCCGGGCCAGGCGCGGCGGGATCGTGCTCAGCCACAGCAAGTTTATCACCGTGCGCAACTGCCGGGCATTCAACAACGGGAAGTGGGGCATCTTCACCGACCACTCGAGCGACTTCGTGCTGGAGAACAACGAATGCTTCGGCTCTCAGCTCGAGCACGGCATCTACCACTCCAACAGCGGCGACAATTTTGTAGTCCGCGGCAACTACCTGCACGACAACTCGGGCTGTGGCTTGCATGTCAACGGCGACCCGGAATACGGCGGCGACGGCGTGATCCAGTACGGCCTGATCGAGAAGAACCTGATCGTGGGCAACGGCGCCTGCCAGGGCGGAGCCGGGATCAACATGACCCACGTGCAGGATGTGATAGTGCGCAACAACCTGCTCTATAATAACTACGCCGGCGGGATCACCTTCTATCAGGATAGCGGAACTTTCGCACAAGGGTCCAAAAGGGCCTTGATTACCGGCAACACCGTGGTCTACCGTCCAGGCGAGGGCCGCACGGGTGTGAACATTATGACTACCAGCGAGAAGGTACTTATCTGCGGCAACATCTTTGTCTCAGGCGGCGGCCGGGGCTCGATCGAGGTCAATTCCGACCACCTGCCCACTATTGTAAGCGACAACAACGTGCTCTGGGGGATCGACAAGTCCGGGATCATCGAGCGGGTCGCCGAGCGCAGGATCAGTCTCGACTCCTGGCGCGAGTCCTCGGGCAACGACAAAAACAGCGTCGTGGCTGACCCTGATTTTTGTTCGGCCAGGTTCGGCGACTTCCGCCCACTCCAGGGATCACGAGCCGTGGGGGCGGCCATGCCGCTTGAGGAGATCAAGAATACATTGCGCAAGCTCGGCGGCTTCGACTGGCACTTGAAGAAACTCGGGGAGCTCCCGGACGACGACTTCGCCGGCGAGCCCCGCAGGAAGGGCGAGGGCCGTGTGGCTGGTGCCTACACGCTGGTCAATCATTCCAAATAGAGGATCAGAGATATAAAGAACTTTTGATTAAAGTCTCATGAAAAAAACATCGAAACCAAGTCCGAAAAAATTCACTGCTAAACAAGGGAGTTGAAATGAGAAATAGCGCCTGGCAACTGACTGTCCTCTTGGGACTGATTCTCTTTTTTACGAATGATTGCCGGGTCTACGGGCAAAATAAGACAGCCCCGGCTCCTTATTTAAATCCGAAGCTTGCCGTTTCCGAAAGGGTGGCCGATCTGGTTAATAGAATGACCCTGGAGGAGAAAATCGGGCAGATGAATCAATATATAGCACCGTTATACGCAAAATCCTCGGAGCCGCAGGATTTCAGCAACCGGTTGAACGAGCTGCTGCGCAAGGGATTGATCGGCTCGTTTCTGTTTGTAACCGATTGCAATGAAGCCAATGAGCTGCAAAGAATAGCCGAGAACTCCTGCCTGAGGATACCCTTGATTTTCGGCATTGATGCTGTTCATGGCCTGTGTCCGGTTCAAGGGACCACTATTTTCCCAGCGCCAATCGGCATGGGTGGTACCTTTGATCCGGAGCTTGTGGAAAAGGCCTCCGCGATCACGGCGAAAGAAACGAGGGCCACCGGGATGCACTGGGCCTTTTATCCTGTTTTGGGAGTCGGCCGTGATCCCAGGTGGGGCAGGACCGGGGAAACTTTCGGCGAAGATCCCTATCTGGTATCACAAATGGGGATGGCTGTAGTTAAAGGCTTTCAAGGCCAGGATCTCTCCTCGCCTGACAATATTATCGCTTGTGTGAAACATTTCGCAGCGCACAGCTCTCCGCTGGGCGGCAGGAATATCGCGCCAATGGAGGTTTCGGAAAGAACCTTGAGAACCGTTTTTCTCCCGCCGTTTGAAGCCGCAATCCGGCAGGGGGCTTTTTCAGTGATGGCGGCTTATCATGAGAATAACGGCATTCCCTGCCATGCCTCTGAAATGCTGTTGACCAAAATACTTCGCGGGGAATGGGGGTTTAAGGGCTTTATAGTCAGTGATTGGGGCGGAATAGAAATGCTTGTCTCCAGACACCGGGTAGCCGAAACCCAAAAGGAAGCGGTAAGACAGGCAGTAACGGCTGGAATTGATATGCACATGCAGGGGGATGGTTTTACAGAGCCTCTATTGGAGCTGGTAACAGAAGGCGTAATATCCAGGGAAAGGATTGACGAATCGGTTTCACGGATCCTGACAGCAAAATTCAGGCTGGGCCTGTTCGAAAATAAATATGTCGATCCGAAAATGACGGCTCAGGTACTGGCCTGCAAAGAACACCAGGAAAAAGCCCTGGAGGTGGCCAGAAAGGCACTGGTCTTACTGGAAAACAGAAATGGAATCCTGCCTTTGAGCAAAGAGATTAAATCCATCCTGGTAACGGGTCCCTGCGCGGACAATAATGCACTCATGGGCGACTGGGCCGCCCCTCAGCCGGGGGAGAATGTGATAACGGTTCTGGAAGGAATAAAAGATATAGTATCTTCGCAGACACAAGTCCGCTATGTGGACTGCGGGAAGATCTGGGAAGAGACGCCGGAGAGAATCGGGCAGGCGGCGCAGGCGGCGGAAAAAGCCGATGTGGCTGTTGTCGTGGTGGGCGGGAACGACGCAAGATACGATGATCTCGGTAATTTCAACAGGGGACGGAAAGAGAGAACCGGAGGCGAAGGTGTAGACCGGGCTGATTTAAGCCTGGCGGGGGGCCAGCTCGACCTGGTCAAGGCGGTTTATAATACCGGAACCCCGACTGTCGTAGTATTGATCAACGGTCGTCCTCTGGCTGTGGAATGGATAGCGGAAAACATCCCGGCTGTCCTGGAAGCCTGGGAGCCAGGCATGAGAGGTGGAAAGGCGGTTGCGGAGGCCTTGTTCGGGGATTACAATCCAGGCGGCAGGCTGTCTATCTCCATTCCCCGTTGTGTGGGCCAATTGCCGGTATGGTACAACCATCCGCCTTCCGCGGAAAATGATTATAAATATACCACATACAAACCCCTGTATCCATTCGGCTATGGCTTAAGTTATACAAAATTCGATTACAGCAACCTGAGATTTCCCGCCACAGTGCCGTTTGGCCGGAATATCGAGATCTCAGTGGAGGTGACAAACAGCGGAGAACGGGCAGGGGATGAAGTGGTGCTGTTGTATGTCAATGATTTGGTCAGCAGTGTCACCACCCCGGTCAAGGAGCTCAAGGGTTTCAAAAGGATCACCCTGCGGCCCGGGGAAACGCAAACGGTCGGGTTTAATTTGCTGTTTGACCAGTTGGCTTTTTTAGACCGTGAGATGAAAAAAATAGTGGAGCCGGGCCGGTTTGCGGTTATGATAGGTAATCTGAGGCAGGAATTCGAGGTGCTCAAAAGATAAGGGATTGATCAGGGTATAAAAGACAGAGATTTTCCAAGGGTTTTCGGGATGTATATTTGGTTGTTGGCATAATTTAATGTTAGGGCATAACTGCTCGTTCCAGGATATGGTAGTCCTGCGCGGTTTCCGCAGCGATTTGTCGAATTTGTAATGCCGGAGGCGCCCATCCGGTTTTTTATTCATGCGTGTAACCGCGCAGCCCAGGATTCGACGGTCCATTCAGAGGTCCGGGATTTTTGGCCCGGCTATTCAGTGAACGGCGGCTTCACAACAGTGAGCGCCAGCAGAACCGGGTAAACCCCGGACTTAGCCTCGACTCCGACAAGGTCTATTGATTTTATCAGGCGGTTCGGTCTTGGGTTAACCCACTCATAGGCATAAGCCAGGACGGGTCTCCCGTCCGTGTCTTCCGAAAGCTTTATGGTATGGGCGAAGTATAACTGGTCGGAAAAATCGCCGCCGTACTGGGAGATATTGCGGCCGTAGCGAATCGGGACTGTTTCCTCGAATCCATCCTCGTATCTTACCCGGTAGTAGCCCAGAAGTTCAGCCGTATCCTCAGGGTAATTGCTGAAATAGGTGTTGTGTTTTGTCTCCTTGCCTGTACTCAGGTGAAGGAATAACAGGCTGGCGGCGTTGGACTCAACAGGTATATTGCGAACCTCATCCCCTGCGCCCTGAACGGCTGTGAAAGCTTTTTCGCCTTCTCCGATCAGGAACGGCCAGTCATTGTAATTTATTTTTCCGGATGGTATCCGGCTCAGGTCGACATCTGTCCAGATCATCCGTCCTGAATTGCCGCTGGAAGCAATATTTACCGGAACAAAAGAATATCCCGCCCGTTTCCGCTTTAGCTCCAGAGATGGAAGTCGGCTGCCGGAGAGCAGTTCCCTGATTTCCGGCATCTTTAAAGCCAGGTATTCATAAAGCTCTTCGAGGGGGGGTGCATGCTTTGACCAGAGAAGGTTCTGGCTGAGGAGCATATTCAATATATTACCGTTCTGGCCGTAACTGAATTCATTCGCCAGGCACCAGGTTGACATCTCGGCTCCCAGTACATCTTCCTGGGAAAGCCTTTTCTGCCACTGGCCGTATTGTACCGCTCCGCTGAAATTACCGAAAATTTGCTGCCATCCGTAGCTTTTCAACTGATTATCGGATGAGGGAGCTACGCCCCAGGACCAGTTGAGCATCAGGATGTCTTTCGCCTCTTTGGAGATTATCTCCGCCGCCCCTTCCGTGGACGGGTAAGCATACCATACTCCCTCGGCTGGGGGCTCGGGCACACGGCGTTCCGCATTATGCCCTTTGACCAGATGGTCAGCCCACATCATTGTCCTGACTCCGCGGGATTTGAGGTAGCGGTAAATCTTAAGCACATCCTCGGCATAAAGCTTTCCGGTTTCTCCCTTTATGCCTGCCCGCCATTCATCGTGCCCGATATGGACCCACTCCGGCTTAAATACCTCCAGGTACTCATCGATAACGTCAAATAACAGTTCGTAGGACCCCGGGTTCGAGGGGTCATAGGAATCAGGCCAGGCGGCTTCCGGGATCTCGGCGATTTCACGATGGGCGAGCACCAGGTAGTAAGTATGGGTCAGAGACTGAATTTCCGGGACTACGTTCATCTGGCAGTCACGGGCAAATTCCACAATTTCTTTCACTTCTTCCTTGCTTAACCAGCTCCCCCCGCTCAACTCTGTATGGACCGAGGCCTGGAAACGCCCCTGGGGACCGAGCGGCACCTGCTCGCCATATTTGAGAAACGGATCGCCCATATCGTAAAAAGCCCGGCAGAAATTTTCCCAGGCAATATTGATTTCAGGGTGCTTATCCAGGCGCATCCCGCCGCCCACCTCTATGATCAGAGTGTTCACCTTGAATAGAGCCATGGTCTTGATAAAATTCTTGAAAAAGGGTATATCTTTCCGTGCCGGCAGGTAAACATGAACCCCCCGTACCGGTTTGAACGGCTTGTCACTGATCCGGGCTCCCTTTACATAGCCTTGCCCCGGCTCAGGAGATTCAATCAATTGGATGAAGCTCTGTATCCCGTAAAAAAGTCCTCTCGGGTCGTGTCCGGCAATTACCGCCAGGGCCGGCGTGACTATCAACCGGTATGACTCGGGCGCCTCCCATACGGAATCGGGTCCCAGTCCGGCTTCGGCTAGGCTTTTTAAAATCTCCGGATCGGATGACAAGCCAAGAACTATCTCTGGTTTTTTCCGGGCTATTTCCCTGGCCTTGTGCCATGTTATTGAAAACTCGTACCTGGCAGCCAATTCCCTTGAGAGATACCGGGCCAGGTATGCCATTTTATCGTCCTGTCCATTGAAAATTATTATCTCGGCCTGGGTCAGATCAAATCTCCCGGCGGTCAGCTCGATTTCCTGCGGCAGGGGATAAACCGGAAAATCCGCGGCCCGGGGAACAGCCGGAAGAATGATCAGCGAAATTAATGCAAGCAAAAATGCTGTCCTGATGCCCATCGTTTTCTCCTTGCAAAGAGTTCAAAGAAACCCATCTATTTTATATAAACATTGGCCATTTAAAAGCCGATCTGTGTTATTGCAGCCGGCTTTCTAATTTAAGACTCATGCCTGCTCCGGGAAAGATACTATTGGATGCCGGTAAATTCAAGCATGGAAGTTAAGAAGGTCGGAAATCAACTGCTTTGGTTGACAGGTTACCGGCCCCTTTAGCTCCTAATAAGTTTTTAACTATTCAGGCACCACCGATCATTAAATTCAGGGACTTGCAAGAAATACCAGGCCCTTTATATTTTCTCTGTGTATTTATCTTCTTGAGACCTTTGATTTAAAGGGGGGTGAAATCAGTTATATCGGTTTCAAAACTGATCCCCAGGAAACGCTGAAAACTCAACCGGTCAACCAGAGAATCTTCCAGTGCCGGGTCGCTCAGATTGTAAAGGTATTGCAGGATCAAACACTTCAGGGAAAACTGTATTGGAACAGTCGGCCTGCCCCGTCGGCTGGGCTTGTACATCGGGCGGCAAATCTCCTCAAGCTTCTGCCAGTCCACAAATTGATCAATCTTTTGAAGGAGAGAATCACTGCGGCTGCGCTTCTTACCGCGGTTAAAAGCACTGTCCAAAAGAGAAATCTGAGGCTTAAGCTGTCAGACTATGGAAAAACCCCTTGTTGTGGTTTAACTTTTTGTACCACAACAAGTTAATAAATTTAACCGGATTTTGTGAGAAAAAAATCAGTCGATTAAATCAAAGGTCTTTTCTATTAAAACAGGTTTATATAGCTAATGGAAAAATTTTGCATCTTCTGTGGGAAAAAACCAGAAAAAAAATCCAATGAGCATGTTTTACCTCAATGGCTAATATCACTTACTGGAGAATCTAAACGAATTATATCACTTGGTTTATTAAGACAAGGAGATACTATCTCAGAGAAACGCTTTGGCATTAATTCATTTAAGTTTCCATCATGCAAATCTTGTAATGAAAAATTCTCGCTACTTGAAAGTACTACAAAATTTATAATGCAAAAGATACTATTTTCTGACAACCTATCAGCACAAGAATTAAACACGCTTTTTGATTGGTTTGATAAAATAAGGATAGGTCTTTGGCTCGCTTATTATTACCTTCAACATAACTTAGCTCTTATTAAACCTAAATTCAATGTCAGTTCAAGACTTGGACTCCATGATAGAATGTTATAAATTGTCAAAATAGAATATGAGGGCAAAAGAATAAATTTCATAGGCTGTAATATGCCAAGTTTCTACCTAACTCCGAGTTGCTTTGCCATTATTATTAACAATTATTGTTTTATAAATATTTCTTCTATGTTTTTGTTTTCTCGAAGGATAGGATTCCCGTATCCATCGAAGATTAGAATGCGAGAAGATGGCTTATCGATTGCGACAATAGAAAAGGGCATTGAGAGAGTTATGACACCACTAATAAGAGAGAACTTTAGATTTTATGGGACAGAACTTTATCAACCTATGTTTACTTCCATGTTATCTAATCCTGAATTCGATAAATACTATAACAATGATTACATTAAGCATAATAGCTTGAATTGGAAAAAAGGAAGGGGAAAAATATTTCTACAAAAGAAGAAAAATTTAATAGAATATCCCAATTCACAATCTAATTTATGGTTGCCGCAGCAATCATTTGTTTTATCCGATTTGTTTGAAAATGTTTCTATAACCACTTTTAAATTCCAAACATACCTTGATAGCATTGCTTTAACTTATGAATATTTTTCAGAGGAAGAAAAGAGGCACATGAAAAATATTATTGCGGTAAATAAATCGGTGAATAATAGGCTTATCAGACTATTAAGAAATAAAATAGATTAAGTTATATAATCATCGCAAACGATTAATCACTATGAAACTATTTACTGTTTAAATCAAAGGTTTCTTCTTGTTAAATTGATCCGTTAGCCGGCTCGGGGAAATACCTTTCTGTCTCTGTCGAAAGTGTGGACTGTTCTATGGGCGAAACTGCACTTTCCAGGGAAAATATACACAAGCGTATATTTTACAAGGGGGAAAAATATGAAAGCCATTTTGAGATTATCGTATATTCTGCTGGCGCTGTGCCTTGTAGCGGAAAACGACTTGTGGGCCGGCAAGCATGAATGGATCGAAACAGCCCGGATCTTTCTGGTCGATGCCTATCAGTACCCCTTTGCTCCGGAGCTTGAGTTCGACGCCGAGGCGATTGCGAAAACCATGCAAGATATGCATGTCAATACAGTGCGCATGGCGACCATGGGGAAATACGCCACGATTCAAGGTGTCCGTTTTTCAACCCATCCCGACCAGGGAGACAGGGACCTTCTGAAAGAAATGATTGCGGCCTGCAAACCTAGAAATATCAAGGTTGTGCCTTACATTTCCACCGGTCATAAACTGGCCTGGTCAATGGTCACACGGGATTATCCGGAATATGCCCACCAGTCTTCACCTGGCGGCGCGCCGAACCGGTCTCACATGTATGTCGGCGAGGACCACGGGACGGTTTGCTGGAACACGCCCTATCGTCAGGCATATCTGGACCTGATCGAACACGTCGTGCGGGACTATGACATTGACGGCGTCTATTTTGACACCTGGCTGGCCTTTTATTTTTATCAGCAGCCCAAGACCTGCTACTGCCCCGGCTGCAGGAATGGCTTCCGCAAAGCCACCGGTCTGGAAATTCCCTACAGGCAGGATATTAAAGACTATACCCCTGAGGAACTGGAGGTTATTGAGCGCTACCACCAGTGGTACCAGGATCAATTGATGGAGGTTCTGGCGGAAGTTCGGCGGATCATCAAATCATACAAGGATATACCGCTGATTTATAATATCAACGACCCGGCCAAGATCATGAAAGAAGACCCCCGGGTCATAGAAAAAATGGATGCCTTTCTATATGAGCGCGGGCATTCGATGCTCGAGCGGGCCGAGGGGGTCAGCCTGGCCCGGGCCGCAGGGCTGGCTATCTGGCCCTATATCGGGTCTTATGACAACTGGCCCCGGGTCATCCACAACGGTCTGGATTTCCAGCAGGAGATTTTTACTACCGCCATGTTCGGGGGCGGACCTATTATCTCTCAGCCTTACGCTTTTGTGGCTCAGCCCGAAAAGCGCCGCTTCGTGAAGGACCCATTCAGCATTCTCGCCGCTGGAGAGAGGTATTTTCAAGGATTCAAGAATTATCCTTACGTGGCAGTGGTCTATGGTTTTCAGGACCCGCCTGAGCACGCCAGACGCGGCTGGTGGTGGAATGCGGATGTGCGCGCCTCGACACTGGGAGCTTTTGCCGCCTGCCTTTACCGTCATCTACAGGTCAGCTCGGTACTGGAGAACCTGCTGGACCAGCCGGAGCGGCTGATAGAGTACAAGGTGCTCTACCTGGCGGACATCCCGCATCTCTCGCCCCGGCGCATCGAAAATATAAGGCAGTTTGTCAGACAGGGCGGCGGGCTGGTTGTCAGCTACGCCGCCTCGCTGTACGATGACCATAACCGCAGACAGCCGCGCTTTGATCTCGAAGACCTGATTCGCGTAGAGCCTCTGAAACCTGAAGGGGCCTTGAAAGAAATGATCGGGAACTATCAGACCATGGTCGGCGGACCCAACGAGTTGTATCTGGAGGTCCGTGACCGCCAGGATGACCCGCTCGATAAGTGGGCCGGCCAACTCGTTCCGCTCTGGTTCTATGAGCCTGTCCGCGCGCTCGAAGGTGGAAATGTGGCTGCGGATATTGTCACCGGGGACCTCAGCCGTCCGGTTCTTCCTGGCCTGGTGGTCTCCAGATACGGAAAGGGCAGGGTCGCTTACCTTTCTTCCTCGATTGAAAGTCTGTATATTGGAAATAATATTAAAGAGCTGGCAGATTTTATTAAAGCGCTCGTAGAATACGTGAGTCCGGTTGAGGCGCCTTATTCAGTGGAAGGCCTGGAATGTCTGATCAGCAACATGACTGTCAGGGATAACACGCGGGTCCTTCATCTCACCAACTGGACAGGCAATAAGCTGGAGCGTAACTGGGCCGCTGAATATTACATCGCACCAATCGAAAATGTGCGCTTACTGATCCGGGTTCCTGAAGGTAAAACTGTCAGCAGCGTAAGAACCCTGGCTGGCGGCGCTTGTCAACAGCGAAACATTGGAGAAATGTTGGAGATTGTGCTGCCCAGGGTCGAGGCCTACCAGGCTGTGGCTGTAACTTTTGAATGAGCGGCCCGGGCTCGAGGGCTATGATACCAATTTGCGTTCAAGATGAGTTTTAATTATATTTGAGGTACAACCCTTTTATGGGAGGTGCCTCTATGAGTAGACGTCCTCGAAACATGCCTGAGTTAACCGAGGCAGCGTCAGTTAAAGCGGTTGAAACGAAAGAT